>NZ_QWFB01000002.1:0-161231 GCF_003576205.1 Achromobacter sp. K91
AGATGTGTATAAGAGACAGGCTCGGAACAGCGCGGTTGCGCCTCCGGGCAGCGCGCCGCGAAGGCGCAGCCGCGCGACTCGGGCGTCATCACCGGCACGATGCCAGGCAGCTCGGCCAGCCGCGCCGTATGGTCCTGGCCGTCGGCGAAGTCCGGCAGGGAGCGGATCAGCGCCTGGGTGTAGGGGTGCTGGGCGCGATCCAGGATGTCGTCGACGCTGCCTTCCTCGACCTTGCGCCCGGCGTACATCACGATGACGCGCTGGCACATCTGCGCGACCACGCCCAGGTCATGGGTGATCAGCACGATGGAGGTGCCCAGCCGCTGCTGGATTTCCCGCAGCAGGTGCAGGATCTGCGCCTGGATGGTGACGTCCAGCGCGGTGGTGGGCTCGTCGGCGATCAGGACCTTGGGCTGGCACGCCAGCGCCATGGCGATCATGGCGCGTTGGCGCATGCCGCCCGACAGCTGGTAGGGATACTCGCGCACCCGGCGCGCCGGGTCGGAGATCTGCACCAGCTTCAGCAGCGATTCGGCCTGTGCCATGGCCTCGCGCCGCGACAGGCCCTGGTGCAGCATGAGCGATTCGCTGATCTGCCGGCCCACCGTGAACACCGGGTTCAGCGAGGTCATGGGTTCCTGGAAGATCATCGAGATCTGGTTGCCGCGGATCGCGCGCATGGCCTTTTCTGGCAGCGCCAGCAGATCCTGGCCGTCGAACTCGATGCTGCCGCCGGCCACTCGCCCGGGGGCGCGCAACAGGCGCATGATGGACAGGGACGTGACGCTCTTGCCGCAGCCGGATTCGCCGACCAGGCCCAGGGTTTCACCGGGCATCAGGTCGAAGGACAGGCGGTCCACGGCAAGCACTGTGGTTTCATCGCCATCGAAACAGGTGGTGAGGTCGTGCACGCGCAAGACGGGTTGGGTTTGCATGGGCGCTCCTACAGCTTTTTCGCCAGACGGGGATCGAGCATGTCGCGCAGCCCGTCGCCCACCAGATTGACGGCCAGGACGGCCACGCCCAGGAACAAGCCCGGATACAGGATGATGTGGAAAGCCACGGCCACGAAGTTGCGGCCTTCGGCCATGATGTTGCCCCAGCTGGGGATCTGCGGCGGTATGCCCACGCCCAGGAAGCTCAGTACGGCCTCGGTCAGGATGGCGGACGCCGCGATGAAGGTGGCCTGCACCATCAGCGGGGCGAACAGGTTGGGCAGGATGTGGCGCAGCAGAATCGCGGGCACGCGCGTGCCGGACGAAATGGCGGCCTCGATATAGGGCTGCTCGCGTATCGTCAGCACCAGCGCCCGCACCAGCCGCACCACGCGCGGCACCTCGGGGATGACGATGGCGATGATCACGGTGCCCAGGCCGCCCTTCAGCGTGGCCATCAGGGCGATGGCCAGCAGCACGCCCGGAATGGCCATCAGGCCGTCCATGATGCGCATGATGAAGGCGTCGATGCGCCGGAAGTAGCCCGCGGCCATGCCCAGGGCCACGCCGGCGACGGTGGAGACCACCGCCACCACGATGCCGACCACCAGCGAGACGCGGGCGCCCCAGACGGTGCGCGAATAGACGTCGCGGCCCAGCGCGTCGGTGCCGAAGAAGTGTTCGGACGATGGCGGCTTCATGCGCGCCAGCGGATTGATGTCCTGCGGATCGACGGTGGCCAGCCAGGGCGCGGCCAGCGCAATCGCGGCCAGCGCCAGCAGGATGGCGCCGCCGATGTAAAGCATGGGATGGCGGCGCAGCGAGCGCAGCACGCGGCGATGGCGCGGCCGGCGCGCGGGCAGGGACAGGGTAGTGGTCGTCATGCGTAGTCCCCGTTCAATAGCGGATGCGCGGATCGAAGAGCCGGTAGCTCAGGTCGACCAGCAGGTTGATCAGGACATAGATGCCGGAGGCCACCAGCAGCACGCCCTGGATCACGGGATAGTCGTGGCGCAGCACGGCGTCGATGGTCAGGCGGCCCAGGCCGGGAATCGCGAATACGGTTTCCGTGACCACGACGCCGCCGATCAGCAGGGCCACGCCGACGCCGATGGTGGTGACGATGGGATTGGCGGCGTTCTTCAGCGCATGCCAGACGATGGGGCCAGCCGCCAGGCCCTTGGCGCGGGCGGTGCGGATGTAGTCTTCGGACAGGGTTTCCAGCATGGTGGCGCGCGTCATGCGCGTGAGCAGCGCCATGTAGACCAGACCCAGCGACAGGCAGGGCAGCACCAGATGGCGCAGGTAGGGCACCACGCCGTCGGCCAGGGGCTTGTAGCCCTGCACCGGCAGCCAGCCCAGCTTGATCGAAAAGCCGTAGACCAGGCTGTAGCCGATCAGGAACACCGGCACCGAGAATGCGCAGACCGCGCCTATCATGACCAGCCGGTCGAGCCAGCGTCCCGCGTGCCAGGCCGCCAGCACGCCCAGCGGAATCGCCGCGATCACCGCGAACAGCATGGTGAAAATGGCGATGGACAGCGTCGGCCCCATGCGCTGGCCGATCAGCTGCGAGACCGGCATCTGTGTCGACATCGACGTGCCCAGATCACCAGTGGCGATGTGGCTGACCCAGATGCCGAACTGCTGCAGCAATGGTTTGTCCAGCCCCAGGTTCTGGCGGATCTTCTCCACGTCGTCGGCGGTGGCGTTGTCGCCCGCGATCACCGCCGCGGGATCGCCCGGCGACAGGTGGATCAGCAGGAACACCACGACCGCGACCACGGCCATGACAGGAATGACGGCCGCGATGCGGCGCAGTATGTATTTCACGCTGGTTTTCCCCCGGCTTGTGGCCGGGCGCTCATGGCGCCCGGCGCCCGCCTTACGGCTTCTCGATGTTCCACATCACCGGGATGCCGGTCTTCAGCAGCTCGGTGTGTTGCAAGCCGCGGAACGCGGACACGGGCTTGAATTCCCCCCACATAACATACGGCACGCTCTGGTAGGCGCGCGCCTGCATCTGCGCGGCGATGTCCTTGCGCTTGGCCGGGTCCGTTTCGCGGATCCAGCTGGTGCGCAGCGCGTCCAGTTCCTTGTCGCAGGGCCAGCCCGGCAGGCTGTTGCCGCAAGCGGCGGACATCCAGGGATTGGTCACCGGCGTGCTGGCGTCGTAATAGCCGCCCCAGGTCAGGAAGACGTTCCAGCCGCCTTGCGCGGGCGGATCCTTCTTCAGGCGGCGTCCGGCCAGGGAGGCCCAGTCCATGGATTGCAGGTCGACGTTGATGCCGGCCTTCTTCATGTTCTGCGTCAGCACCATGACGGCGGGCGCGCTGAGGTGGTCCGTGGGGTACAGCACCACGACTTTCTCGCCCTTGTAGCCGGCTTCCTGCAGCAGTTGCTTGGCGCGCGCCGGGTCGGTCTTGGCGTACGGCGCCGCGCCCGCGTCGCTGGCCAGCGGCGAGCCGCAGACAAAGAGGCTGGGGCAATAGTCCACGC
Organism: Achromobacter sp. K91; assembly: GCF_003576205.1. Taxonomy (NCBI): domain Bacteria; kingdom Pseudomonadati; phylum Pseudomonadota; class Betaproteobacteria; order Burkholderiales; family Alcaligenaceae; genus Achromobacter; species Achromobacter sp. K91. Next base: position 3,435 of record NZ_QWFB01000002.1, read on the forward strand.
GGTATTTCTCCGGGTAGCCCATGGCCGACAGCATTTCCTTCTGGTTCACCAGGTGGTAGAGCGCCTGGCGGGCAAGCTGGTTGTCGAAGGGCGGATGCAGCGAATTGAGGATGACCATGCCCTGCGTCGCGACGGACGTGTTCAGGGTGATGTCCTTGTTGGTCTCCAGCACGGGCAGGAAGTCGGGCGTGGTCTGTTCGATCATGTCGACTTCGCCGTTCATCAGGGCGGCGGTGGCCGTGTTGCCGTCGGGAATGTAGACCCACTCGACGCGGTCCACCTTGACGTTCTTACCGCCCGCCAGGCCGTCGGCAGGTTCCGTGCGCGGCACGTAGGCCGGGTTTTTCACGTACACGACCTTGTTGCCCGGCACCCATTCATCGCGCTTGAAGAGGAAGGGGCCCGAGCCGACCATTTCCGTGACCTGGGTGTTCGGGTCCGTCATGGCCAGGCGCTTGGGCATGATGAAGGGCGGCATGCCGGAAGGCTTGGACAGGGCGTCCAGCACCAGGCCGAAAGGCTCCTTCAGCGTCAGCGTGAAGCTGTTGTCGCCGGTCACCGCGAGTTCGGCGCCCGCGGCCATCATGGCCTGGCCCAGCGTGTCCTTCTTGGCCCAACGCTGGATCGACGCCACGCAGTCCTCGGCCTTGACGGGCGTGCCGTCATTGAACTTCAGGCCTGGGCGCAACGTGAAGCTCCAGCTCTTGCCGTCCTCGGACACGGTCCAGCTGTCCACCATCTGCGGCTTGACTTGGCCCTTGCTGTCCTGCGAGAACAGGGTGTCGAACACCATGTAGCCGTGGTTGCGCGTGATGTAGGCCGTGTTGAACAGCGGGTCCAGCGTCTTGAGGTCCGCGTGCGGCACCAGGCGCAGGGTCTTGGTCTGCGCCAGCGCGCCGGTGGCGGCCCCCATGGCCAGCAGGGCGGCTGCGCCCAGCAAACTGAAACGTCTGATCATTGTTATCCCCTTCGTTATTCCTAAGCCCTGGTCGGGCGGCGATCGTTGAGCCTCAGGCCTTGAACGGCCACTTCGGCAATTTGCGCTTGGTGTAAGGCAGCGCGTTGTAGTCGGTGGTGATGGCGCCCGGCGTTTCCACGTAGATGACGTGGCGGCCGACCTGCGAATACGAGGCGTAGAAATGCTGCGACGATTTCACGATGATGAGCTTCATGGCCTGCAGGTCCACGCCGAACTGCGTGAACAGGTCGGTGCCCATGGCCTGGGTGCGGTTGGTGGTCAGGGCGATGGTCACGCCCTGGCTGCGCACGATGGCCACGTCGCCCAGCAGGGCGGGCGTGCCGGCCAGCCCGGTCATGATGGCGTCGCGCTTGAGCGCCACGATTTCGCAGTCCAGGTCCAGCGGCTGTCCCGATACCGGCGCGACCTTGCCGCCGATGCGCAGCTGGATGCGCGCGCCTTCGCCAGCTTCGAAACAGAGCTGCACCGCCACCGGATCCCAGAAGGGGCCGGTCGCGACGTCGGTGATGCCGCGCGCCAGCACGCGTTCCAGGATGAAGGTGGCGTCGCTGGGTGCGCCGCCGCCCGCGTTGTCGGCGGAATCGGCCAGCACCACCGGAAAGTCGTTCAACGCCAGGGCCTGGTCCAGCGCTTCGTCGGCGCCGGGGTAGGGCGGCGCCAACTGGTCGCGAAAGCCAATGATCTCTTCGCCCAGCGCGCGCGCCAGGGCGTTGGCCTGGACCTGGTCGCCGTCGGTATAGACCAGCACCTTGGAACCCATGTCGGGGGTGTCGCCCCACGGGAAGCCATGCGCGATCGACACCGACAGCACGCCTTCCTTGCCTTCCATCGCGAGCAGGCGGTCGACGAAGCTGCGCATGGGTTCGCGGCTGGTGTGCATGATGGAGATCATCTCGCAGTCGTACACGGCGCGCGCCGGCTTGATGCGGCCTTCGGCGCGCGCCACGCACAGGTCCACCAGGTCGTAGGCGCGTTCCAGGATGTCCGTGTGCGGATATTCCTTGAAGCACACCAGGAAGTCGGCGCTTTCCACCATGTCCGCCGTCATGTGGCAATGCGGGTCCAGTTCGGCGCCGATCACGGTGTCGGGGCCCACGATCTCGCGCGCGCGGCGCAGCAGGTCGCCTTCGCAGTCGTCGTAGCCGTCGGCCACCATGGCGCCGTGCAGGCCGAACAGGGCGATGTCGACGCGGCCCGCGCGCTTCAGGTCGCCCAGCAGTTCGTCGCGCAGGGTTTCGTAGGCGTGGCGGGTGGTGATGCCGGCCGGCGTTGCGCCGGCGGTCAGGCCTTCGATCAAGGTCCAGTCCTTGCCTTGCGCGCGCTGGCGCGCCGCCCACAGCGGCCCCGAGAACATCTGCATGCGGTCCGGATGCTGGCCTGCGGGGTAGTAGCCGCGCGCCCGATAGGCCGACAGCCCGGTCGGGATGGGAGAGAAGGTGTTCGTCTCGGTCGCCAGGGACCCGGAAAAGATTTTCATGCTGCCGCTCCGCGTAAGGATGTGCACATGGGGGCGCAGGCGTTGCCGCGAGCGCAAGGAAAAGACCGCACCGCCTGGCGCGAGGGCCGGGCAGTGTCAAACCATCGGACAGGCCCGCGGGGCGGGATCAGGCTTCGGACACGGGGCCCGGCGTGTAGCCGCCGTGCGCGACTGCCGCGCCCAGCCAGGCCTGCACCTCGATTTCCACGTCCACGCCCATGGCCAGCTTGGCCTCGACCGTCGAACGCGAAGGGAAGTCGGACGAGAAATGGCTGCGGTAGGTGTCGTTGAACTGCGCAAAGAGCTCCAGGTCCGACAGCCATACCGTCACGCGCACCACGTCCTTGAGGGTGGCGCCCGCCAGGGCCAGCGTTTCCTTGATGCGCTCGATGGCGGCATGGGTCTGGGCGGTGATGTCGCCGCGCACGACCTGGCCGTTGGCGTCCATCGGGATCTGGCCCGACAGGAACAGGAAGCCGCCGGCCTGGGTGGCGCGGGAGAACGGCAGGGGCAGGGGGCTGGGGTAGCGGGCAATGGTGGTCATGGTGGACTCTCGCAGGCAAGGGGGTGGGTTCAGCGCAATCGCGCAGGACGCACGGCTTCGGCATTCACGCCGTGCGCATGCAGATGGGCGGGCAGCGGCTGGCGCGTGAGCAGCGCGGCAGCCAGCTCAGAAGTCGCCGCGGCCGTCTGGATACCATAGCCGCCTTGGGCTGCCAGCCAGAAGAAGGCGGGCGCATCGGCATCCCAGCCGACCACGAAATCGCCGTCGCGCACAAAGGAGCGCAGGCCGGCCCAGGTGTGCTTGGGGCGGCGGATGGTGAGCGAGGTCGCGCTTTCGATGCGGTAGATGCCGGTGGCCACGTCCAGTTCTTCCGGCACCACGTCATGCGCGGCGACCGGATCGGCGTTGGCCGGCGATCCCAGCAATTGGCCGGCATCGGGCTTGAAGTAATAGCTTTCGTCGACGCCGACCACGGCCGGCCAATGGGCAAAGTCCACGTCCTGCGGGCCGGAGAACGTGAAGGCGGTGCGGCGGCACGGCTGCAGGCCGACAGGCGAGGCCCCGCAGAGGGCCGCGGTATGGTCCGCCCAGGCGCCCGCGGCGTTGACCAGCGCTCGCGCACGCAGGCTGCGGCCATCGGCCAGCGTCAGCGTCCAGACGCCGTCCGCATGGGCGGCCGACACGACTTCGGCATTGTTGTGCAGCACTGCGCCCTGGCGCGACATGCCGCGCAGAAAACCCTGATGCAGCGCGTGCACGTCGATGTCGCGCGCGTCCGGTTCTTCGATGGCGCCGCAGATCTGGTCGGCGCGCAGACAGGGCACGCGCTCGACGGCCGCTTCGGCGTCGATCAGCGCCACATTGGGCGATTGGCTGCGGAAGTCGTCATAGACCTGGCGCAGCAGGTCCCGCTGTTCGGGCGTGGCGATGTACAGCACGCCGCGCGGGCTGAGCAGCGGATGCTCGCTGAAGCCCTGCGGCGGATTTTCGTAGAAGGCGCGGCTGGCGCGCGTGAGCGCCTTGATCTGGTCCGTGCCGTAGGTTTCCATGAACATGGCCGCGGAACGGCCGGTGGAGTGGTAGCCCGGCTGGGCCTCGCGTTCCAACACGGCCACCGAGGCCGTGGCGCTCAGGCGGTAGGCCACGGAAGCGCCGGCGATGCCGGCGCCGATCACGGCGTAATCGAATAGGGGTTCTGCTGTCATTTTGTCGGAAGCGAGAATTCTCTTATTTGATAATTCTCGAATACGATAGTTTTTTGACGGCAGACAAGTAATAGGGGAAAGCCCCGATGGTGTGGGCTGAGACGCCATAGCCTTTTCGCTTGCGCAACAGGAACTGTCGGGCGGCTAAAGGTGAGGCAGGGGATGCGCCGCTACGCTGCATATGATCGGTGCCGCGCGCAGGACGAAGCGGCAACGCCAGGAGGTTCATCCGTCAGGGTATGGCTAATAGTTCCTTTACCTTGTCCTGACGGGTAGAAAGGCGTCTAGGGAAGCGCTAAGCACCCGACCGGTCACGCGGTCTTACCCATTCGGATTGAATTGAGGACAACACATGACCGCACTTAAACGCTTGTTCACATTCTTGAGCTCGTTATGGGGCCTGCTCGCTGTCGCTGCGCTTGCCTTTCCCGGAGCCACGGCGCTTCTCAAGGTACCGATTGCCGTTGACAACTCAACGATCGCACCCTTGTATCCTGTCATCGGGACAATAGTCTCTGCTTTCGCTACGCTTTTTCTCGTTGCTTACAAGCAAGACCTAGGTTCGCTCCTGTTTGCGAGAAAGTTGGCAATCTGGGGCATGGCGGTGGGGCTTGTTTGTTTTTTTGCTTTTGTGTCCGTTCGGCTTTTTCTTTTGGACGTTTCATCTGCAGAAATAAGGCAGCATGAACTAGGGCAAGAAGTGCGTACAAATCGAGCGAAGGGGCGCATTCAAACTCAAATAACCCATAGAGATGGGACGCAGAGCGTGGAATCCCGTGGTGATCCGTTCGACGTGCTTGGCCTGTTCCTGTTTGCCGGCACTTTCGCATCACTCACCTTCGGGTTTACCGCTCTAGGTATCCACGCTTACCAACAAAAGGATCCGGAACCGCCTGGGTAGACGGTCGGGAAGCGGATTAGTCAGGATGCACTACATGCGTAGAAATCCAAGGCTTGGGCTGATTCAGGGAATGGTCTCGCGGGCTTTATTGGATTTCGGCGTGCAATGCTGACCCGCACACAGCAAAGGCACGGGTCAGAGCAGGGATCAAGCTGACATTCTCATGCTTGAGCCGTGTTGGTCTATCGCCTGGACCGGCAATCTTTCAGGTCAGGCGGGTGCCATTGGGAACCTGATCATCCGGCACTGCCAGCACGATGCCGCCGGACTCGTCCGCGAAACCCAGCACCAGCACTTCGGATTTCATCGGCCCGATCTGGCGCGGCGGAAAGTTCACCACCGCCATGACGCGCTTGCCCGTCAGCTGTTCCAGCGTGTAGCGATCGGTGATCTGCGCCGAACTCTTGCGGATGCCCACGCCGGCGCCGAAATCTATCGTCAGCTTGTAGGCGGGTTTGCGCGCCTCGGGAAAGGCCTGCGCCGACTGGATGGTACCGATGCGGATGTCGACCTTGAGGAAGTCGTCAAAGCCGATATCGGCGGCGGCGGGGGTGTTCGGGTCTTGGGTGTAATGCACGTTGGGTCCTTGGATTGGGCTGTCCGTCACCTTGCGCAGAGCCGATTTGGTCGATAGGCGGAACAGTTTGTTCCGCGCAATGGGGTGTTTTTTGGCTTCCTGGACGTATTCGGGACAATTGCCGGTCGGTAGAATTCGCCATGCATTTTCCTCTATCTACTCGTCGGAAGGCCACAACGTCATGAGCAACGCTTATCTGGACGCCCTCAAGCAGCGTCGCACGCAGTACTCGCTGGGCCGCAACCTGTCGATCTCCAAGGAGGAACTGACCTCCCTGATCCAGGAAGCGATCAAGCACAGCCCCTCGTCGTTCAATTCGCAAAGTTCGCGCGCCGTGATCCTGTTCGGCGCCGAGAGCGAAAAGCTCTGGAACATCGCGATCGAAGAAGTGCGCAAGGTCGCGCCGGCCGAGAGCTTTGCCCAGACCGAAGCCAAGCTCAAGAGCTTCGCCGCGGGCGTGGGCACCGTGCTGTTCTTTGAAGACCAGGGCGTGGTGCAGGGCTTGCAGGAAAAATTCGCGCTGTACGCGGACAACTTCCCGGTCTGGTCCGAGCAGGCGGGCGGCATGGCCCAGTTGTCGGTCTGGAGCACCCTGGCCAGCGCGGGCGTGGGCGCCAGCCTGCAGCACTACAACCCGCTGATCGACGCCGCCGTCGCTCGCGAATGGAACGTTCCGGCGTATTGGAAGCTGCGCGCGCAGATGCCGTTCGGCTCCAACGAAAACGGCTTCGGCGAAAAGGCGTTCATGGACGATGCCGAGCGCTTCCGCGTGGCCGGCTGAGTTTTCGGGACGCCTTGCGCGTCCCGGTCCGAGCGCATCGGAAAGCCCGCAATTCCCAGGGAATCGCGGGCTTTTTTACGTCCGGCTTCTGGCGGACTTCAATCCGTCTTCCAGCCCCATTTCTTGAAGATCGCCCGGCCTTCGGGCGCGGTCAGGAAGTCGACAAAGGCCTGCGCCTGGGCATTGCCCTTGCCTTTCCTGGTCACGACGGCGCCCGCGTCGCGATAGATGCGGTACGGCTCTTCCACCTCGACCATGCTGGCGAGCTCGGGGTTGGACACCTGCCAGATGTTCCAGATCAGCCAGGCGTCTATGGTCTTGTCCTCGGTCCATTGGGTGCGCGCCTGTGCGCTGTTGCCGGCCTCCGGCAGCACGAGGTTGGCGCGGAAGGCGCGCACGGTTTCGATGTCGCCAAGACGGCCGGCCACGTCTTCCCACAGTCCCGTCTGGCCCGCGCCGGACACGGCCATGACCTTGATGCCGGGCTTGAGCAGATCCTTGAAGCCCTTGATTGCCTTGGGATTGCCCGGACGCACCAGGATGGCCGAGGGCCTCAGGTACAGCGTGCGGGCCTCGCGCAGCTCGAACACGCCGGGGAGCGCCGAGGCGAAACCACTCATCATGTTTTCGGCGCCGCTGTAGATCACGTCGGCGTCCTGTTTGGCCTTGTCGGCCCAGGCCGGCGTGGGGCCCGCGGTGACGCTGACGTCAATGCCGTGCAGCTTGCCGAACGCAGTGGCCGCTTCCTTCATCGCGGGCGCGGGACCGCCGGGGCCGTACACGTTCAGGCCCGGAGCGGCCCAGGCGCTGCCGGCGGCGGTGCAAGCCAGGGCAATGCCGCAGGCAAACGATCTGATCGACTTCATATCAAGACTTCCATTTCTGCGCTGACCGACGCCGGGCGTCCGGCGCGTTCGGCTGGTTGATCCGTGGCGTGCTGCGTGGTCTCTTGCGCGGCTTGCCACTGAGTAGACGAGCAGGGGAAGGGGAATATTCCAATGGACTGTGCAATCCGCGCTGCGTTGCAGAGCGTTGAACTCTGTTTCCAGTCTGTTAAAAAGTCGCGTGCAAAATTGCAGCCTTGCTGCCGCCTTGCGATGAATGGCTTAACGGTCTGCAAGCATCGAAACGCTGCGCAGCGCATTCTCAAAGAGAACGTCACATGAAATCTGGAATCCCCGTGGGCCGCCTGCTGTGCGTCGCCGGCCTGTTCGCGTTTGCCGCGCCCGCCTATGCGATCGATTGCGCCAAAGCCGCCAGCGCCGTGGAAAAGCTGATCTGCTCGGACCGCAAGACCGTGGCGGCGGACGCCGAGTTGAACCGGGCTTACGCCGCGATTCTGAAACAGGCTCCCGACGGAGATATCCGCGCCATGCTGGCGCACAACCAGAAGCGCTGGATTGTGGCGCGCGACCGCGCGCTCTCGAACCTGATCGAGGACCCGGGTTCGGTTCCCGACGGCAAGACGGCCGCAGGCGTCGCTCGCGATTTGATCCAAAGCCGCACGGCGCAGCTCAAGGAGACGCACAAGGGCGCCACGCTCCCCGACATGATCGGCAGCGCAGTCCGCCAGCAGCAGTTCCAGGCGCAATTCACCGGCGGCGCTTACGCCGGGTACTCGACTTCTTGCGACGTCTTCCCAGGCGAAAATGCCTACTACGGCTGCTTCGCGACGCGGCATTACCAGAATAATGACCGCATTTGCTCGGTCGACGAGTACTGGGCGTCGGGCGGCGTCTACACCAAGCGTTATGTCGCCAACGTCGTGGACGGCAAGCCGCAGTTGGCGGCATCCTGCTCGTTCAGCAGCTCGGACGAGGCATGCTCCGATAAGGCGGGCGAGACAAAATGGAACATGAAGCCGAAAAAGCCAGACTTTTCCTATCCAGCCCAGCCGCTGCCCAAGATCGATGGAGAGATCGTGGGCGATGACGACTATGAGTGGGCTCGAGCCTGCCTGACGGGCGCGGCCTACCCTGCCAATTGACGCTGGCGAGCCGATCGCGAGCGCGCGATCGGCCTTGTATTGCGGTGGTTTGCGCGTATTGCGTGCAGTTCCCGGTGGATTGGCAATACTTGCAGTATTTTGAGGGTTATGTATTTAGTTGTAAGGCAAGCAGAACCTCACGGTGATCCGCTGGCAGGCAAGAGCGCTATACGGATGCCTAGGGAAAACCCGTAGATTGCGTTGCTCAGAGGGTGTGTTTCAGGCCGGATCTGCGGCAAGATTTTGAAACCGACTGGATGGCTGCGTGTTTAAAACGTCCATCCCGCGAACGTAGAATCCCGTTTTTCATCAGTGCCATCCGGCTGACAGGAAACGAACCATGAAGAAAACCATCCTCCTTGCGTCCGTATGCGCCGCGCTGCTGCAAGCTTGCGCTCCGACTTCCTCTCCCCGTGAAGGATCGTCCTCCATGCCCACTACCGCCACCACGCCCGCCAGCCCTGAAGTTAGCCTGCCCGCCTATTACTGGCGCCTGGCTTCCGCCACCGATGCAGCGGGCAAGCCGATAGCCGCGCTCCAGGCTGGCGTCGAACATCAACTGCGCCTGTCGTTCACGCAGGACGCCTTGAACATCCGCGGCGGCTGCAATGCGCAGTTCGGGGGCTACACCTACAAGAACGGCGTGCTGCAGGTGGCGAACCTCGCGTCGACCATGAAGGCCTGCGACCAGAGCCTGATGCGCCTGGACGCCGAGATCGGCCAGCGCATGAAGGGCGACCTGCGCGCCACGCTCAGCGGACACGCTTCCGAACCCGGACTGGAGCTGGTTGCGCAGGACGGCAGCGTCCTGAAGTTCGTCGGCGAACCTACGCCCGAGACCCTGTACGGCAGCGCCGGCGAAATCATGTTCCTTGAAGTCGCTGCGAAGAAGGCCGAGTGCAGCCACCCGCTGATTCCCAATTATCAGTGCCTGATGGTGCGCGAGCGCCGCTACAACGAAGCCGGCGTGCAGCAGCCTACCCAGGACAAGTGGCATCCGCTGTATCAGTCCATCGAAGGCTTCCAGCACCAGGATGGCGTGCGCACCGTGCTGCGCGTGAAGCGCTACGACTGGAAGAACCCGCCCGCGGATGCGCCCAAGCAGGTGTATGTGCTGGACATGGTGGTGGAGCAGGACGCGTCGAAGAAGTAAGACGCCAGCTTCCCTCTGGATTTCCCCATTGCGCCCGGCCCCTGGATTCAGCGGCCGGGCGCAGTCATTTCACCCGGTGCAGGGTACTATGTTGTAAATTGTAGTCATTCTCATTTATAACCGTGCGTCTTCATGGCCGCCTCCGATCCCTCTCCGCGGCACCCCCTGCATACGCTGTACCAGGAACACCAAGGCTGGCTGCAGGGCTGGCTGCGTAAAAAACTGGGATGCGCTTTCGACGCCGCCGACCTGGTGCATGACACCTATCTGCGTGTGCTGGCCCGCCGCGATCCGGGCGACATTCGCGAGCCGCGTTCCTATCTGGCGACCATCGCGCACGGTCTCATGGTGAATCACCTGCGCCGCAGGGATCTCGAACGCGCCTATCTGGAAACGCTGGCGCAGCTGCCCCAGGCGCAGTCGCCGTCACCCGAGGAGCGCGCCCTGGCGCTGGAAGCTCTGTGTGAAATCGACGCCATGCTGGATGGCTTGCCCGTCCCGGTGCGGCGCGCTTTCCTGCTTTGCCAGCTTGAAGGGCAGACGCACGCGGATATTGCCAAGACGCTGGGCGTGTCGGTCGGCTCGGTGCGGCTGTACATCGCGCGCGCCCTGCGCCAGTGCCTGGAGTTCGCGCCATGAGCGCCGGCGAGGCAGGGCGCATCGATCCGCGTGCATTGGACGGCGCGGTGGACTGGTTTTTGCGGCTGACCTCCGGCAGCGCCAGCCAGGCGGACCGGGACGCGTGGCAAGCCTGGCGCCAGGCCGATCCTGAACACGAGCGCGCCTGGCAGCGCACCGAAGCGCTTACGCGCCGTTTTGAGGCGTTGCCCAAGGGCATGCTGCCCGTGTTGGGGCGACCGCGCTCGTCCGCCCGCCGCGCCGCGCTGGGCAAGCTGCTGGTGCTGATCGGCGCCGGAGGCGCCATCGGCTACGCGCAGGTCGATGAAGCCTGGCGCGGCTGGGTGGCGCAATACCGCACTGCTGTCGGCGCCCGGCGCGAGGTGATGCTGGCGGACCATAGCCGCGTGGTGCTCAATGCCGCCACCGCCATGGACGTCCTGTTCGATGCCCAGCAGCGGCTGATCGCGCTGCACGGCGGCGAAATCCTGATCGAAACCGCGCCGGACCCGCAACAGGTTTCCCGGCCGTTCATCGTGCGCACCCGCGAAGGCAGCATCACCGCATTGGGTACGCGCTTCGTGGTCAGGCGCGACGATGGCGTATCGGCGGTACAGGTTCTGGAAGGCGCCGTGCGCGTGGCGCTACCGGGCGCTTCGGCGGATGCGGCGCGCATCGTGCCCGCCGGCATGGGCCTGCGCTTTGGCGGCGGCCATATCGATGACGCCCAAGCGCTGACCGGCGACCCCGCCGCCTGGCAGCGCGGCATGCTGCAGGTCGACGGCATGCCTTTGAATGAATTCCTGCGCGAGCTTCAGCGTTACCGCACGGGCTGGATCGATTGCGCGCCCGAAGTGGCGCATCTGCCGATTTCCGGCGCCTTCCCGCTGGCCGAACCCGACCGGGTGCTGGCCACGGTAGCGGACACCCTGCAACTCGGCCTGCGCCATCGCACCCGCTACTGGGTGTCGCTGGTGCCGCGCGGCGGGACTATTTTGTAACGGCGACTAGCACTTTCTGCGTCTTATCTGGCTACGAGGGTAAGACCAACATCTGGAGTGCATGTCATGCCCCGTCAGCTTCCCCCGTCGCGCGCAAGCGTCTCCTTCCCCGCCTTGCTCGCGGCAGGCGTATTCGCGCTGCCTCTGGCCGGGTTGATAACGCCTGCCCAGGCGCAGACGCAGGCGGGGCAGGTGAGCGTAGCCATCGAGCCCGGGCCGCTCAGCGCGGCGCTGTCGGCCTACGCGGCCCAGGCCGGCGTCCTGCTGTCGTTCGATCCTGCTCTGACGCGCGACCTCCAGTCGCCGGGATTGCGCGGCAGCTATGGCTTCGAGGAAGGGCTGCGCCAGCTGCTGGCCGGCAGCGGGCTGGAACCGGCGCGGCGCGCGGACGGCGGCTACACGCTGCGCAGATTGCCGCAGGGCGAAGTCACGGCCTTGCCCGCCGTGACCGTCACCGGCGCTGGCGACGAAGGTCCCTCCGAAGGGACAGGCTCCTATACCGTGCCGGCAACCAGCGCCGCCACCCGCATGCCGCTGTCGCTGCGCGAAACCCCGCAATCCATCAGCGTCGTCACGCGGCAGCAGATGGACGACCAGAACCTGAACACGCTGGACGAGGTGATGCGCCAGACTCCCGGCATCGCCGTCGACCGGCTGGATGAGCGCGTGCAATTCACCTCGCGCGGTTTTGCGTTGAACACCATGCTCGATGGCGTGCCCACGCTGTCGTTCAAGACGCCGTCGGCCGAGGCGGGCATGATCAACACCGCCATCTACGACCGGGTGGAAGTCGTGCGCGGCGCCGCAGGCCTGCTAAACGGCGTGGGCGAACCCGGCGGTTCGGTGAATCTGGTGCGCAAGCGCCCCACATCGGAGTTTGCCGGGCACGTCACCGGCGGCGTCGGCCGCTGGAACAGCTACAACGCCGAAGCCGATCTGGGTGGCCCGCTGAACAGCGCCGGCACGCTGCGCGGCCGCGTGGTTGCCGCCCGCACCGCGGGCGACAGCTTCATCGACTACAAGAAGCGGTCCGACGATGTCTTCTACGGCATCCTCGAGGCCGACATCCTGCCCAGCACCACGGTCAGCCTCGGCTACGAGCACCAAAAGACCGCCATCGACGGCGCGAACTTCGGCCAGGCGCCGCTGTTCTACAGCGACGGCACGCGCACGAACTTTCCCAGGTCCTTTAATCCCGTGACGCCGTGGAGCCAATGGGACATGTATACGGACCGGATATTCGCGACCTTGGACCACCGCTTCGGCAGCGGCTGGCACGTCAAGATGGACGCCAGCCGCCTGAAAAACGAAAGAAAAGCCGCCTGGGGCTACGTCCTCGCGTATCAGCCTGTCGATCCGTCCGGCGCGTCCACCATCGAATTGCGCGACAACCCCGCAAGCTCCACCAACAAGTCCTTCGACGTCTACGCCGAAGGGCCGTTCCAGGCATTCGGCAGGGAGCACCGGGCCGTCCTGGGGCTGAGCTACAACCGCTACACCAGCGAACTCAACCTGAACTCGGCGAATCCCGCCGGCTGGGACCGCCGGCGCGTGAATCTCTACGAGCTGCGCGACGTGCCGCGGCCCGCCATGCCCTACACCTTCTACAACACCTTCCTGGATGCGAAGGAGACCGCCATCTACGGTTCCGCGCGCCTGAAGGTGGCCGAGCCAGTGTCGCTGATCCTGGGCGCGCGGACCACCTGGTACGAAGAAAACTCATCGGCCTACAACGGCCCCGCCAACACCTGGACCCACAACCCCACCGCAAAGGAAAACGGCGTCTTCACGCCTTATGCCGGCGTGGTCGTGGACCTGAGCAAGGATTATTCGGCCTACGCCAGCTACACCCGGATCTTCATTCCCACCACCTCGCGCGACGCCAGCAACGTGGTGCTGCCTCCTCAAACCGGCCAGAACTATGAAATCGGCCTGAAGGGCGAACACCTGGACGGCAAGCTGAACACAAGCTTCGCGATATTCCGCACCCAGGAGGAAAACGTTGCGGTGGAGGATCCGTCCAGCCCGCCGCTGCCGGACGGGAGCACTCCCTACCGCGCCGTCAAAGGCGCGCGCAGCAAGGGTTTCGAGCTGACCGCATCCGGCGAAGTGGCGCCGGGCCTGCAGCTGATGGGCGGCTACACCTACTTTGCCAAGCGCGACGCCGAAGGCGCATTGCTGTTGCCGAGCACGCCGCAGCGGCTGTTCCGCCTGGCCGCCAGCTACAGGCTGCCGGGCGAATGGAGCAAGCTTACGATCGGCGGCAACGTCAGCTACCAGAGCAGCATCTACTACGACGAAGCCGGCGGGCTAGGGCGCGCCAGCCAGGGCGGCGTCACGCTGTTTGGCCTGATGGCGCGCTATGACTTCAACAGGCATGTGTCCGCGTCCGTCAACGTGGAAAACCTGACCGACAAGTATTACTACAGCGGTCTGGGGGGCTACAACGGCTACAACTACGGCACGCCCAGGAACGTCTGGATGAAGGTGAGCTACAAGTTCTGAGGACCGGGCAAGCCAGGCGGCGGGGGCGCGCGGAGGCTTTCGCGCGAGGCGGGTTTGATGCTTGTCATGTCCGCGGCTTCCGGGTTGATGGGACAATCCTCGTTGATGGCCATTCCCGATCGCAGCCATGAACACCTACCCCTTGCTGCTCATCCTGCACCTGCTTGCCGCCTTCCTGTTCGTCGGCACCGTTACGTTCGAGGTGCTGTTCCTGGAACCCGTGCACAAGCGCCTGCCGCCCGACGTGCGCCGCGCGCTGGGCAGCCAGCTGGCGCCACGCGTGCGGGCCGTGCTGCCGTGGTCGGTCGTCGTGCTGTACCTGGCCGGCCTGGGCCTGGCCTGGCAATACCGCAGCGCGCTCGCCAACCCGTTTGCATCGTCCTTCGGCGTCCTGCTTTCGCTGAAGATCGCGCTTGCCTTGAGCGTGCTGGTCCATGTCGCGACCGCCTTGACGCTCGCTCGCCGCAAGCGCCTGACTGGCGCATTGAGCCGGCGCATGCATATCAGCGTGTTCTGCCACATGGTGCTGATCGTGGTGTTGGCCAAGGCGATGTTCCACGTGGCCTGGTGAGCGCGGAGGCCGCGGCGCCGTAGGAGCCCCTGCCGCAGTGCTATGCCGGCAATGCGAGCGGCTCAAGCGTTCCGTAGCCTTCCTCCCCATATACCAGCGCCGGCAGCGGCGAACGGCCCTGGCCGTTCGTTTCCCAAAGTTCCGCCACCCATTGCATCGCCGTATCGACGATGACGTCCTGGACGTTGAAACCACCTTCGTCCGACGCGAACAGAGGAACCTCGGGCTCGATGCCGTCTTCCGTGTGGCGCACGTCGAACAGGTAGCGGTGGCCTTCGATGGCCTTGTTGAGCACGAACAGGTCCGGGCCTTCCAGGCTGGCCACCACGGAGAATGTGCCTTCGCCGTCCTGGTCGGGGAACACCACGAAGTGGATCTCGCGCGCCTTGGGCGGCAGGGCGGCGATCAGCGCTGTCAGTGTGGCGCGCGCCGCGGCGTCGTGGGCGCGCAGGATGCGCAGCAGTTCGGTTTCGTATTCGGATCGGTTCATGGCATTCCGTTCAGGACTGGTTGGCGCATTTTGTCGCCGACCTCTGGAGAGGCGGCAGGGAGTGCCGTGGATTATCTGCCATTTCCTGTCGCCGTCACCGCGCCAGCCGCAGGCACTCCATGAAGTACGCCGCATGTTCCGAGGCCAGCGCGGCGTCTCGCCACACCATGCCTGTAATCCCGCGGCTGCGCATCGCCAGCGGCAATACCTTGATCATGTGCTGCTTGGCGAAATGCTTTGCCAGCCGCTCGGAGATCGGCAGTATCAGATCCGATCCGTCCAATAGCGCCAGGTTGACCAGCACCGACGACGATTCCACCTGATGCCAGGGCGCGGGCTGGCCGGCCAGCGCCAGTTCGTAATCGATGCGTATCCGCATCGGTGTTGAAGCGCCGGGCGCGATCCAGGGGTATTCCTGCACGTCCTCCCATGTCACCTTGCGCTTGTTCGCCAGCGGATGCGCCGTGCCCACGGCCAGGCAGATGGGCTCGCCGTACAACTCTTCGTAGTGCAGGTTGCGCGGCAGCGAGTGCTGTTCCAGGCGTCCCACCAGCACGTCGAACGTGCCTTCCTGCATCAGCGGCAGCAGGTAGTCCAGCGTGTTCTCGGCCAGGCGCAGCAGCACGCGCGGATAGCGTTCGCGAAAGCGCCGGATGCTGGGCGGCAGCAGCACCGGCGCGATATTGGGCGTAACGCCCACTGCCAGCGTGCCGGTGGCGCCGCGGGCCAGCTGCGCCATGGAGTCCTGGGCGCGGCCCAGCTTGCCCAGGATCTCGCGCGCATGCGTGCGCAGTTCCAGTCCATACAGCGTGGGTTCGATGCCGCGCGCGTGGCGCTCGAACAGCGTCAGGCCGATGTCTGCTTCCAGGTCCTTCAGCCACTTCGACAGCGCCGGCTGTGTGATGTTGAGTTCCGACGCGACCTGGCTCAGGTTGCGGGTTTCGCACAGGCGCACCAGGATGGCCAGGTGGCGCAGGCGGATGCGGTGGGTCCAGTCCATGCGGGCATCCTTGAGACATAAATGCAGAGTTATGGCTCGGTAATATTAATTCATTATCAATTTATGTCTCCTCTACACATAATGGCCTGACAACAGAGCCAAGCCGGCGCAAAGCTGGCGGCGAGGAGACACGATGCAGCCGAATTTCCTGCTATTCATCACGGATCAGCAGCGCGCGGACCATCTGGGCAGCTATGGCAACGCCATGCTGCGCACGCCGGAGCTGGACGCGCTGGCGGGGCAGGGGTGGTCGGCGGACCGCTTCTATGTGGCGTCGCCCATCTGCATGCCCAACCGCGCCACCCTGATGACGGGCCGCATGCCCTCGGTGCATGGCGTGCGCCACAACGGAATTCCGCTGTCGCAGCGCGCCACCACGTTCGTCGACCGCTTGCGCGGCGCGGGCTATTCCACCGCATTGATCGGCAAGTCGCACTTGCAGAACATGACCGGCAAGCCCGCCGTCTGGCCGCCGGCGAGCGACGGCGCACACGGCGAGGCCTGGACCGCCGAGCCCGGCAACTACGATCAGGAATGGGGCCCGCTATGGCGCACGGATCCTGGGCATGATCTGCAGACGCCGTTCTACGGCTTCGAGCGCGTGGCGCTGGCGGTGGATCACGGTGACCAGGTCTGGGGCCATTACGAGCGTTGGCTGGCCCGCGAACATCCCGAGGCGCGGCGCCTGTGGGGGCCCGAGCATGCCCTGCCCGCGCCCGGCTATGTGCTGACAGAGCATCATCAGGCCTGGCGCACCCGCGTGCCGGAAGAATGCTCCACCACCGCCTACATCGGCGACCAGACCATCGCGCAGTTGCGCGACAACGCGGCCAACGGCAAGCCCTTCTTCATCCAGTGCTCGTTTCCCGATCCGCATCATCCTTTCACGCCTCACGGCAAGTACTGGGACATGTACCGCCCGGAAGACGTGACCCTGCCCGAGTCGTTCCACGCCAGCGCCGCGCCGGGCCACCAGCCGCCGCCTCACGTAGCCTGGATGCACCAGCAGCGCAATCAGGGCAAGGCCGTCAAGCACACGCCCGCCATCTTTGCCTGCACCGAGCGCGAGGCGCGCGAGGCCATCGCGCTGAACTACGGCTCCATCAGCCATATCGACGCCACCATCGGCCGCGTCATGCGGGCGCTGCGCGCGACTGGGCTGGACCACAACACCATCGTCATCTTCACCAGCGATCATGGCGACTACTTCGGCGACCACCAACTGCTGCTCAAGGGGCCGATCCATTATCAGAGCCTGATCCGCACGCCCTTCATCTGGCGCGATCCGCAGGCGGCGCCCGCCGCTGCGCGCAGCCAGGCGCTGTGTTCCACCGCCGACATCCCCGCTACCGTGCTGGCGCGCGCGGGCCTGCCTGCCTACAACGGCATGCAGGGCGCATCGTTGCTGCCGCTCATGTCGGGCGAGACCGAGCGCGTGCGCGACGCGGTGCTGATCGAGGAAGAGGGCCAGCGCACCATGTTCGGCTTTCCCGGCCGCACCCGCATGCGTACCTTGCAGACGCCGCGCCACAGGCTCAGCGTCTATGCCGATGCCGCCTGGGGCGAACTCTACGATCTACAAGAAGACCCCCACGAACTGCGCAACCTGTGGGACGACCCCGCCGCCGGCGCGTTGCGCGCAGAACTGCTGCTGGAACTGTCGCGCAGCATGATCCGGCACGCCGAGACCAGCCCGCACCCCACCGCCATCGCCTGATTCCGCCGCCACGGCGCCTGCCTGCGGGTTGGCGCCATCCAGGAGAAAAGCATGATCAAGTCCTTGTTGCTCTGTACGGCGCTGCTCGTGGCCGCAACCTCGGTCGCGGTGGCGTCCGACTATCCGTCGCGTCCCGTGCGCCTCATCGTCAACTTCCCGCCCGCGGGCCCGCTGGACCTGGAAGCCCGCGCCATCGCGCAGCATGCCGGCAAGATCCTGGGCCAGACCATCGTCGTCGAAAACCGCTCTGGCGCGTCCGGCAACATCGGCGCCCAGTCCGTGGCCCAGGCTGCGCCCGACGGCTACACGCTGCTGATGACGCTGGACACGCTCATGACCGTCAACCCATACATTTTCAAGGGCTTGGACAAGGACGTCACCCAGCGGCTGGAACCGCTGAGCCTGGCCGGCTCCTTCGGCCTGGCGCTGGCGGTGCGCCCCGAACTCGGCATCAATACGCTGGACGAATTCCTGCGCTACGCCAAGGCCAATCGCATCACCTATGCCTCAGCCGGCTACGGCAGTCCCGGCAACCTGGCCTTCGAAAAGCTCCGTCTCGCGGCTGGCATGGAAGTCGCGCATGTGCCATATCGCGGCAACGCGCCTGCCGTGAACGCGCTGCTGGGCGATCAGATACAGGCCGCCTTTCTTGCCACGCCCGGCGTCCTGCCGCATGTACGGGCAGGCAAGCTGAAGGCCTTGGCGGTGTCGGGCAAGGAACGCGACGCCGACCTGCCTGAAGTCCCCACGGCGGCGCAGTCGGGCGTGGCTGGCTTGAAAGACTATGACGTGTCGTTCGCCTTCCTGGTCATGGCGCCCAAGGGCACGCCCAAGGAGGTCGCGCAGGTCTGGGAAGACGCGCTGGCCAAGGTCTACGCCATGCCGGAGTTCCAGCAGAGCATGGCCGTGCTGGGCATGCGCGGGCCGTTCGCAGGCAAGGCGCGGGCACAGGCATGGGTGGACAGGGAGGCCAAGGGCTGGAAAGAGGTGATCGCGAAGGCGGGAATACGCGGGGAATAGCGCTGTAACACGCCGGTCAGCAGGCTCTGCTAGACTGGTTTCACTCTTTGGGGAGTAGCCTCCCTGCGGCCAGTTCCGCAGGGGCTTGCGTCAACATTCTTGGCTTCCTCGGCCATGGCGCAAGCGGCATCCATGCTTGGCGAGACCACGGATTTTTCGCGCGATGCCGGGCGGCGCGGAGGATCCGTGCCGTTTCCGCCCAGCAGGATCCCCACTCCAATGAATCCCATCGCCATCATCGTTCTCGCGTTCGCCATGTCCACGGACGCGTTCGCCGCGGCCATCAGCAAAGGCGCCGCGCTCCACAAGCCCCGATTTCCGGAAGCCCTGCGCACAGGGCTGATCTTCGGCGTGATCGAAGCCATCACGCCGGTGATAGGTTGGGGACTGGGCTCGGTCGCGGCAAAGTATGTGATCGCCTGGGACCATTGGATCGCGTTCGCGATGCTCTGTATTCTGGGTTTGCTGATGATACGCAACGGCCTCAAGGAAGAGGACGAGGACGCCGCGCCCGTCACCCGGCATTCCTTCTGGCTGCTGGCGGCTACGGGCCTGGCCACCAGCATCGACGCCATGGCGGTCGGCGTGGGCCTGGCGTTCGTGGATGTGAACATCGTGGTGGCGGCCATCGCCATCGGCTTGGCCACGACGCTGATGGTGACGATAGGCGTGATGCTCGGACGCGTGCTGGGCAGCGTCGCCGGGAAGCGGGCCGAGATCCTGGGTGGAGTCGCGCTGATCGGTATAGGCGCGGCAATACTTTATGAACATCTGAGCGCCGCAGCGGCTTGACGCCGCATGGGAAGGCGGCGCTCGTCGGCTCCGCGGATGATGCTTATCCGCGAGTACCCCCGATCAAGGCCGAACGCGCGCTGTCGAAGTTGCGGCACTCGGATTTCAACCACTCGGAAAAGATCCGGGTGCGCCGCTCTTCAGGCCGGCGCGACAGCAGCACATAGCGCGCTGGCGCGGGCACGTGCTTGCCGAACACGTCTACCAACCGTCCGCTGCGCAGTTCGTCGTAGACCATCGCGCTGCGCCCGATAGCCACGCCCTGGTGATTCAGCGCGGCGCCAATGGCCAGGCTGGCCAGATTGAACTGCGGCCCGTCCAGGTGGCGGATCCACCCCGGCCGATGCGCTTGCATCCAGGTGCGCCACTCGATGAACTCCGCGGCGCCGACCCAAGGAGAGGCGTCGTGCAGGAACTCGACGCCGTCGAGCGATTTGCCGGTGCGAAACGCGGGGTGCGCGGCCAGGTATTCGGGCGTTGCGACCACGAGCAGATACTCGTCCAGCAAGGCGTCCGCCTGTAAATGGCTGTAGTGCGCCGGGTCATAGCGGATGGCGAGGTCTATGTCTTCTTCCTCCATCAGCTTGCGGTCCAGCAGTTGGAACTCCGCCTTCAACCGGACTGATACCTCCGGCTGTAGGCGATGGAATTCCGTCAGGCGCGGCATCAGCCATTGCAGCGCGAACGACGGCAGGCAATTGACCTGCAGCGCGGACGCCGGCAAGCCCAGCCGCTCGATTTCCTGCTGAATGTCGCCAAGCGCACGGCTGACCGTCGTGTACAGCGATTCGCCCTTGGGCGTGAACTTCAGGCCGCGTTGCTGGCGGACAAACAACAGGTAGCCCAGGCGGTCTTCCAACTGCCGGATCTGCTGGCTCACCGCGCTTTGCGTGAGGTTCATGGCCGACGCCGCCCTGGTGAAGCTGAGATGGCGGCCGGCCATGTCAAAACACCGCAGGGCTCCCAGGAGTGTCGAGTCGAAATGGGCAGACATAAGTCACGCTAATGGCTGAATTAGAAATGATCGCTATTCTTGCATGCCTTCGGAATCTACGATTTGCGCCGAACCATCAACCCGCAAGTCCATGATGACCGCCAATTTCGATCCTCAGCTATTAGAAAATCTTCAATCAAGAACGCCTTTGCTATGGCTCAACCCGGCTAGGGGAGGGCTCTTGCCCGGCTCCGCGCCGTCCCTGGCCCTGATCGATGAGGCCGAAAACCGCCTGGTGCGTTGCGCGCCGCTGCTGGCCGCGCTGTTTCCCGAGCTTGCCGCCGCGGGCGGGCATATCGAGTCCCGGCTGATGCCCGCCAAAGCCTTGCAGCAGGCGCTGGGCGCCGGGGAGGTCTCGGGCAGCTGGTATCTCAAGCGCGATGATGAACTGCCAGTCGCCGGGTCCATCAAGGCGCGCGGCGGCTTTCACGAAGTGCTGGCCATTGCCGAGTCGATCGCGTTGGAGCACGGCCTGCTCAAGGATGAGGCGACGGACAGGCGCATCCTGGCGACGCCGCAGGCTCGCGCCTTGTTCAGCCAGTATGCCGTGACCGTGGGCAGCACCGGCAACCTGGGCATGAGCATCGGCGTCATGGCCGCCGCGCTGGGATTCGATGCCGTGGTGCATATGTCCGCCGATGCCAAGGAATGGAAGAAGGACCGCTTGCGCAAACGTGGCGTGCGCGTGGTGGAGCATGCCGGCGACTATGCCGAGGCCGTCGCGGCCGGGCGGGCGCAGGCGCTGGCCGCGCCCCGCAGCCATTTCGTCGACGATGAGCAATCCGAGCTGCTGTTCTTCGGCTATGCCGCAGCGGCCCGCGGACTGGCGCGGCAACTGGCTGAAGCAGGGCGCGTGGTCGATGCGGCGCACCCTCTGTTCGTGTACATCCCCTGCGGTGTCGGCGGCGCGCCGGGCGGCATCAGCCATGGCCTGAAGGCGCTGTTCGGTCCCAACGTGCATTGCTTCTTCGCCGAACCCGTCGCGTCGCCGTGTTTTCTGGTGCAGCTGGCATCTGGCGCGGATTCCCCCGTGTCGGTCTACGACATCGGCCTGGACAACCGCACCGAGGCCGATGGCCTGGCCGTGGGCCAGGCTTCCGAACTGGTGGCGTCGCTGATGAGGCCCCAGCTAGGCGGCGTCTTCACCGTGTCGGATGACGAGCTCTACCTGAACCTGCTGGCGCTGAAAGACACCCTGGGCGTCGAGGTCGAGCCGTCGGCCGCGGCCGCGGTCTCGGGGCCTGGCTGGCTGGACTGTGCCGCAGGGCAGGTCTATGCGTCGGGCATCGACATGTCCGCAGCCACTCATGTCATCTGGGCCACCGGCGGTTCGCTGGTGCCCCCCGAAGCGCTGCGCGGCTTCCAGGAGCACGCCAGGCAACTCAGCCAGCGCCGCGCGGCATAAGCCGCAGCACCCAAAAACGACATACCAAGGAGAAAACCCGTGAGCGGAAGTGCAACCCTCCCCGCCGGCCGCGCAGCGCGCCCGGACCAGCAAGCCTTTGAAGACGCGACCTACAGAAAGGTCGCGCTGCGGTTCATTCCCTTTCTGATGCTCTGCTACGTGGTCGCGTACCTGGACCGCATCAACATCGGCATCGCCAAGCTGAACATGCTGGCCGACCTGCAGTTCAGTGAGGCCGCCTACGGCCTGGGCGCAGGATTGTTCTTCATCGGCTACATGTTGTTCGAGGTGCCCAGCAACCTGATCATGCACCGCGTGGGCGCGCGCCTGTGGATCGCGCGGATCATGATCTCCTGGGGCATCCTGTCCGGCATCATGGCCTTCGTCACCGCGCCCTGGCAGTTCTACACGGTGCGCTTTCTGCTGGGCGTGGCCGAGGCCGGGTTCTACCCTGGCGTGATCCTTTACCTGACCTATTGGTTTCCCAACCGCCGCCGCGCCAAGATGACGGCCATTTTCCAGGCCGGCATACCGGTGGCCGGTCTTATCGGCAACCCGCTGTCGGGCTGGATTATGGAACGATTCCATCTGGTCGGCGGACACCCCGGCTGGCAATGGCTGTTCGTGTTGGAAGCGCTGCCCACCATTCCGCTGGCCATCGGCGTGCTGCTGATCCTGACCAACCGCGTACAGGATGCCGCGTGGCTCACGCCGGAACAACGCCAGCTGATCGAGCGGGACATCGCTGCCGACAACGCGGGCCGCGAGCACATGCCGCTGCTGCAGGCGCTGCGCGACGCGCGCATCTGGAAGATCGTCGCCATGACCTTTCCGGCGATGATGGCGCTGTACACGCTGGGCTTTTATCTGCCCACGCTGATCAAGGATGCCGGCGCCGAGGGCGGCTTGCGCATCGGCCTGCTGAGCGCCATTCCGTATCTGGTCGCCATGGTGGCGATGGTCCTGGTCGGGCGCAGTTCGGACCTGCGCCGCGAACGCCGCTGGCACCTGGTCTTCATCCTGGTGCTCGGCGCGGCGGGGCTGGTCGCCAGCGTGTCCGCCGGCACCAACCTGACGCTGGCCGTCATCTCGTTGTCGGTGGCCGCCGCCGGCATCATCAGCTTTTCTCCCATCATGTGGACGCTGCCCACCGCCTTCCTGGGCGGGGCCACCGCGGCTGCGTCGATCGGCATCATCAACAGCCTGGCCAATCTGGGCGGCTTCGTCAGCCCCTACCTGATCGGCTGGATCCGCGACATCTATCACAGCACCGCGCCAGCCATCTACATCATCGCGGGTTCGCTCCTGGTCAGCGCCTTGATTGCGCTGAGCTTCGACCCCAAGAAAGTCAATCGCTGAAGGCAAGGAATACACCATGGAAAACGTTAAAGATGCCGCGCCGCGACTTGCCGTCGCCGGCCTGATCCATGAAACCAATACTTATGCCGCCGAGGTCGCCGGCCAGACGCCGTTGCGCGCGTTCGAGCAGTACGGCGGGGACGAGATACTGCAAGCCTTCGACAAATCGAATCACCAGGTCGGCGGTTTCATCGAAGGCGCCAGGCAGACGGGCGCCGAACTGATCTGCACCTTCGTCGGCCAGGCCACGCCCTCGGGCACGATCGAGGCCCAGGCCTACGCCGAAATGAAACGCAGAATCCTGGACGGTATCCGCGCCGCTCTGCCTGTCGACGGAGTGTTGCTGGCGCTGCATGGCGCGGGCGTCGCCGATGGCATCGAGGACATCGAAGGCGATCTGTGCCTGGCGGTCCGCCAGCTGGTTGGCGCCGATGTCCCGATTGCCGCTGTCTATGACCTCCATGGCAACATGACCGAGGCCATGCGGCAGGCTTGCGATCTGACCTTGCCTTGCAAGCTGTATCCGCATACTGACTTTCACGACCGAGCGGTCGAGGCGGTGGCGCTGTTGCTCGAGATCATCGGCGGCCGCCTCAAGCCGGCAACCGCCATGCGCCTCTTGCCCATGCTGCCCTACATCGTCACGACGCAGGAAGGCTTCATTCCCGCCGAGGTCAATGCCGTATGCGCCAAGCTGGCCGCGCTGCCGGGTGTCATCGACTGTTCGTGGTTCCACGGCTTTCCCCTTGCGGATATCGCCGCGCCTTGCCCGGCCGTGGTCTGCACCACGGCGGGCGATCAGGCGCTGGCAGAGCGCTGCGCGAATGAAGTCGCGCAATGGATCTGGTCGCACCGCGAAGCGTTCCGGCCGTCACTGCCAAGCCCGGAGCAGGGCGTCGCCGTGGCGCTGGCCGCCTCGCACGGTCCCGTCGTCGTCAACGAGTACGCGGACAACCCCGGCGGCGGCACGCCCGGCGACGGCACCTACCTGTTGTTGCGCGCCATCCTGGACGCCAAACCCGTGGCCGGAACCTGCTGCTTCGCTTCCATCAACGATGCGTCCGTCGTCGAGCAGGCTCGCCAGGCCGGCGTCGGCGCGACCATCAGCGTGTCGCTGGGCGCCAAGCAGGGCCGCTTCCAGGGGCAGCCGCTGCGGGTGCATGCCTATGTGAAAGCCATCACCGACGGCCGCTTCGTCAATCGCGCGGGCTCGATGTTCGAAGGCGTGCGTTTCGACCTCGGCGCCATGTGCCGCCTGGTCATCCAGGGCGTGGACGTGATTGTCGCCTCGCGCGCCGAACAGATCTACGACGAGGAGCCATTCTTCCTGCATGGCATCGACGTGACCGCATACAAGCTGATCGCCATCAAGGGCGCCAACCATTTCCGCGCGGGCTACCGCCGCCTTGCGGCGCAGATCATCTCTGTCGATAGCGTGGGCTTGAGCACTGCCGACATCACCTCGTTCCCACGGGAACGGCTCGCAGGCGAATACTGGCCGCTGGCGGACATCGCCGACTACGCGCCGTATTCCAACGCGTAGCGGCTTTGCACGAAGCCGAAGGGATAGGCCACGGTCGCTGCATGCCGCAGGGCGACGTCCGCCGCCAATTCACCGAACAGGCGGCGTCCGCCGCCGATCAGCACGGGAATCACCGTGATGGTGATGTCGCTCAGCAAGCCAGCCTGGATAAAGGACTGCACCGTCTTGCCGCCGTCGATGTACAGGCTCTTGCAGCCGTCCGCGCCTGCGCGTTCCAGCAGTTCCTCCAGCGAGCCTCCGTGCAGCCGGACCGAAGCGGGCGCGCTTGCCGGCAGGCTTGTCATGCTGCGGCTCAACACGTAGACCGGCATGTCGCCGTAAGGCCATTCCGGAAACGAGGCGACCTTCTCGAACGTCGCGCGGCCCATCACCAACGCATCCACGGTCTTCATGTACGCGCCGTAGCCGCAGTCCTCGCCCGCAGGTACGATTTGGTTGGCGCTGTCCAGCCAGTCCAGGCCGCCATCCTCGCGGGAGATGTAGCCGTCCAGGCTGGTTGCGATGAATGATGAGCAGTGCAGTGCCATGGCGCGGAATCCTATCGGTTGCGGGAAGGCGAAGATGGTATCGCAATGCCCGCCTGTTGCACTGGCGCACGGTTTTGCCGTCCCACTCAGTCGGTGGCCAGATACTCCTTTCCGCCCGGCTTCAGATAAGGCGCCAGCGCTGTGAACGGTACGCTGGCATGCGTGCCCAGGCAAGCGCCCGCCGAGTGCCCGACCCCGGACACGGACAGGCTCAGCGCGCCGGGCGCCTGGACGCCTAGCGCCAAATAGGCGGGCCAGAGGTCCGCGCAGTCTTCCAGATTGGGACGATCCTCGGATTGTTGGACCGTTGTTCCCGCCTTGACCGCTTGTTGCACCAGCGCGAGCAGGGCAGGGCTTTTTTCGCCGCCGAACCTGCGCTTGCTCGGCACATAGGCGTCGAACACGCGATTCCAGTCCAGGTATTCGCCGCGCAGCAGATCGTAGGTATAGGGTTCGAAATGGTTGTACGGATGGGCCCCGCCGCAGTCCAGGCTGCCCGATTCGGTCACCGTCATCAGCGCGCGCGACAGCCAGGTGACGTGCACTTCTTCTTCATCGAACCCGCCCAGCGTGCCCGCGCCGGGATTGTCGCTGGTGTAGGCCGATGCCATGCAACCCAGCGCGCCCAGGCTCTTCTGCCAATGACGCTGTTCCAGCAGAGTGTTCGTGCGCTGCAGGACCTGCGCATCGGGATGCCGGCTCAGCCGGGGATAGCTGAACTTGGTGCGCGGGTCGCGCCACATGCGATAGGCCACGGCGCCGTCGCCGATCTCCTTGCCGACCGGCTGGGCGTATCCGGTCAGTTTCAGCGTCTCGTAGGGCGCGCGCGTGGCGTTTATGCCTGCCTGGACATCGATGTCGCCGAGATTGACCTGACTGGCGCGGGCCTGCCTGCGGTCCTTTTCCAGCTGCTCCGTGTCGTATTGCGCAACCTGCTTCAGGTCGAAGCGTAGCTGCTTGCCGCTCCTGGCGTCGGTCCAGAGACCGCGATAGCCCTTGGAATCGCGCGTGCCTTGCCAGCTTGCGGCCTGATCCGCCGGCTTGCCTTCCTGGCGGGGCTTCGGTTCGAAGAGCTCCTTGGCCGTGCCTTGCAGCGGAATATCCACGCCGTGCCTGGCGTAGAAATAACGGCCGGTCAAGGTGCCGTCGGCAGCCGCTTCTGTGTCCAGCTCCAGCACGATGTCGCCGGCGCCTTGCAGTGTTCCGGTGTAGACGGTGCGGGGCGCGGCATGGGCCTGGGCTGCGGTCAGCAATAGCATGGAAAGCGTCAGCGCGGTGAGGTATGAATGGCTGGGGACGGAGAGTGAGCGAAGCATCTGAGAGAGCATCCAAGGCCGCGAGGCGACTGCGATGATGGAAGAAATTTGGGTTTTCGGGCGATGTGGTGAGCGTTTGCGAGATTTGAACCTGCTATTGAGTCCGCAGTCCCAAAGCCCGCAGCCAAGCGTCCACTTGCCCGAAGGCATCCTGCTGCCATTGATCCGCGGTTCGCTCTCCCAACACATTCGCGTCCTCGACAAACCGACGCACACAAGTTGGTCCGAAGCCATCGACGGTATCGAACTTGGCTGCGATGTTGGTGTAGCCTTTGACGCCGGACTCATGCTGCAGCAGAGGGAGGCAATCGTCCGCCAGCACCTCGGCGCCACCGGCATAGTTGCGGATACAGTAATAGATGTCGTAGGCGTCCTTTTGCTTGTAGCGGCCTTGGATGGCGTGGCCTTTCATTGCGAGTAGCGCCGGGATGGAGCAGACGGCGACTTCAACGCGGTTAGTTCCGCCGTTAGGCATCGATCCAGCGATAGCGACCATTTGGTAGAACCGTAGCGCGAGATCCGTTCCATCGGCGCGCTGTACCGCGAATTCGCTGATCAGCGCAGGCGAGTTCCTCACGATCTCGGCTTGCCTGGGCATGAGAAAGTCAATCACTACATCAATGGCAGGACCGCCGTCGTCCGCCTGGATCTGTCGCACCAGTTGGAATCGCCTGAGTTCCTTGCGCTGTGCATACCCTTGGCTCAACAGCGATTCGACCAGGTGCGCGTACTGACCATCGCCCAGCGCTTCGGCATCCAAACCCAGGTCCACATCCAGGGTGCCGACGTGGGGCATGTCTTCATTGCCCAGCAGCAGCCATGGCACGGCGCCGCCTACGACGGCAAAACGTCCCTTGAAGCTTCCAAGGATCTGTCCGATTTCGATAAGGACGGATTTGACTGCCGCCGTTGTGCGGTCGTCGTACTCGCTCGCTAACTGTGCCTCGCCACGCGTCATTCGTGCCATTGGAGCCTTTCCCGTCGCAGGTGATCGGCGGCCTCCTGTCCGCGTTCGCCTGCCACGCTGAGGTCCAGATAGGTCTGGATTGGGCTGGTGCAGACCACGCCGGGCGCCGGTTGCACAGTGTCACGGAACAGCCCCGGATCGTCCAGTACGGTCACCACCAGGTTTTCTCCCTTGCCGGCGGTTTCGAGCTTGAGTCGTGATCGCAGGAGTTCAAGGCCTGCAGCATCAGCATAGAAATAGTGTGTGCCAGTCCGTACAAACGGCGCCAGCCAGCGGGCTGCAGTGAACGAAGCGCGTGCGATCTGGCTTGTCGCGCCGGGTGACCCATCGTGCAGCGCCGCATCAAACGCCGTTCCGTGCAAAGTGGTATAGAAAGTCAGCCGTTGACCGGCCGGAGATTCGTAGGCTTCACGCCAGGCGTCCACAAGTGCGTCGGGCCTAGACAGGAACATTCCCTCGGGGCCCAGCTTCGCCCATTCGCGATCCAGCAGGCTATTGCGCACATTGCTGACGTGCCCCAGGCTGACGTCCGCGGCTTGCGCCAATTCGGCAACCCGCCAACCGCGGGAGGACTTGCGCAGCATGACTTTGAGTATCTGGACTGATTTCGGCTTGAACAGCGACCGCAGTCCCCGCCGTTCTATCACCGGCTTCTTGGCTACCTGCCGTGAGATAAAGATGGTAGCGAAGGCAAGCCGAGCATTCCCTTCGAAATCGAGGTGCGCCACGTCGAACTCGCGGCACAACTCCTGAACCTGCGGCGACAGATAAGGCGCAATCAATATGGGCGTAACGTGATCGGACTGCCGTCCCACGTATTCACGCAACGAAAGTACGGCCAGGCGCGCGTGCCGCGGTTGTCCGCTGGGCAGTACCGTCGCGACCAGCTTGTGCCGGTTGCCGAATGTCGTCAGTTGGGCGGCGAGCTCGATTGCTGAGCTTGGATTCCGAGGGACGAGAGTGACCTCCAGGCTCTCGACGGCGGGTATTTCCTCCAACAGCGAGCGGAGGGTACTCGCAGCTTGATCATCGATTTTCACTGGATTGTGCATTTTCATCGTCTGCTAAAAATAGCATTTTCAGTGAAAGTGTCAACGATAGTTTCACTGGAATAGTTATTTTCAGCCCGTGTTGAAATAGGAAAAAACAATGAAATTCGGTCTGCGTTCTACGCTTCGCCCTTTCCTTGAGTCGCAGGGGCTTGTGTTGGCCAGTCGGAGCAGCCCAGCAACGCAGCCGCCTCGCCATCCGCCAGCATCTGCTCAAACAGGTCTCCAAGACCGCTGGCCACCTCGCTGACCGCCTCGAACTCGGGCTCGACGCCATGCACGATCCTTCCCGAAATCCGGTCGATCGCGAGAAACTCGTAATCACCGTCCACGCTCATGAAGATCGGCACATGGCGCGCCCAGAAGGTCTCGACGGCGTGCCGGTCGGCATCGCTGATGGCGGCTTCCAGGCTGATGTCGCGAAAGGCGTCCCACCCGAAGGCGCTGTCGGCGGTTCCGGCATAGTCGGCCGCGCTCAGGAACCAGCGCGTATCGTCCGCGCTGCTCAGTTGCGTGTACAAGGACAGGAACGCTGCGTGTTCCGAGGCGTCTGCCCGCGCAGCCGTGGGTGTCGCGCGTAGCACCGTCCAGCCCCGCGCGGCAAGCAAGCCCAGGAAACGTTCGTGCAAGATGCTCATCGGGTCCGCCATGGCTATCGCGTCGCCGCGATGTTCGCGCGCGGCAAGCGCGCCTTCAAGGTCTGTGCCAACTCGCCCAATCCCACATCGCCGCAGCCGACCAGCGTCAGCTCCCGCAATCGGGTCAGCATGTCCAGCACGCCGATATCCGCAATCCGTTTGCAGTACTGAATGTCCAACCGTTCCAGGTTTTCAAGGGCGCTGATCGGACCGATCTTCTCCAGCGCACCAAGGTTCTTCAGGCGCAAAGAACGCAATCCTGTCAGTTGCTCGATGCCGGACAGCGTCTTCAAACCACGGCCCGCCAGCAAGCCCAGCGCCAACAGCGGCAGTCCCGCAATGCGGTCGAATATCGACGAATCGAACGGCACGTTCCAAAGGTTCAGTTCCTTGAGCGGCAGGCTCAAGGCGCGGTCCAGCAGCATGCCGCGCCGGTCTGGGACCATGGACAAGGAAATCAACGCCGGAAAGTCTTCCGGCTCGAACCGCAACGTGGCGCCCACTGTCAGCGCCTCCAGCCTGGGCAGCGGGCCGGCCTGCCAGGTGTACGTGCCAGGCTCGGGATGGATGGAAAGATGGCGCAGGCTGGCAGGGAGCATGTCTGCGCGCAATCCCGTCAGAACGCTGCCCGCGACCGCGCCGGGGCCGATGGACAGGTGCGCCAGCGCCGGCAGCCGGGCGAGGAGTCCGGGCAGCTCGCGCAGCGGGTCACCCGGCGGCGCCCATAGATGCACGTCTTCGATCGAGGCCAGGACGGCCTCTTGCGGCGGAGCATCGTAGAGCACGACGCGTTCATTCGCGCCGGCGAATTGCGAGTGCTGGCGGCTGTGCATGAAGCGCCAGGTCTGGGCGCGGTCCGGGAGAGGGATCGAAAACGGGATGAAGGACATGTGGCTTTCCGAATCCGTGAAAGGCTAGTTTACGGTGCTCATCGTCCGGGCGGAAAACTGTGCGATGACCGATGGGATGCTCTTCCTCCGTAACTTGATAGTCGCAAACTAAGTGGTTACATTCAAGATGGAGAACATCATGACCACCACTACCCCCACGCCAGAATTCCGCCTGCTTGGCGACCACGCGGCGTTAGACCTGATCAACACCGTCGAGCAATCCGACGATGGCCCTCGCGATCGCCTGCAATCAGACGACGATGTGCGAGCCTGGCTGGAGGCCTTGGGTTTTTCGCCCGCCCAGCGCAAGACCCCGAAGGGTCTGCTCGAATCCGCGAGGACATTGCGCGAGACGGTGCGCGCATTGGTCGCCCAGAGAAAGGCCGGGTTGCCGCTCAAGCTCAGCCCGCTCAACCGGGCGCTCGCCGCCGGAGGCAGCCATCTTGAGGTTTCCGTGGTGGCGGGCGCGCCCAGCCTTGCCCGTCGCTATGAAGCGGCTACGCCCGATCAATGGCTGCTTCCGGCCGCAGAGGCCGCCGCAGACTTGCTCGTGCATGGGGACTTCGAGCTGGTGCGCAAATGCGAAAGCCCGCTCTGTTCCCTCTGGTTCTACGACCGTACTCGCTCCCATCGCCGCAGGTGGTGCAGCATGTCGCTTTGCGGTAACCGCCACAAGGTGGCGGCATTTCGACAGAGAGAAGCCCAGGACGCTGCTTCCTGAGCGCTTGCTAGCCCACCCATCCGGCCGCCTGGCCGGATTTTTTTTTGAATGAGTCTCTCCATGTCATAGCTTTGAACTATTTAGGTAACCATTAAAACTTAATTTGACGGGTTACTAAAAAGGCGTAAGAATGGCCCGCACAGCCTGCAGGAATTCGGCTTTTGATCCAGCCCCAGACCACGGAGATCGTCATGTCCAGCCCCCCAGAAAACCAGATCCAAACGCGCCGTTTGCAAGCCGACGGCCTGAACTTCTTCTATCGCGCGGCGGGCAACCCCGATGCGCCCGTGTTGCTGCTTCTGCATGGTTTCCCCAGTTCTTCGCACCAGTTCCGCAATCTGATCCCGATTCTGGCCACGCGTTTTCACGTGATTGCGCCGGATCTGCCCGGCTTCGGCTTCACGGAAGTACCTGGGGAGCGCGGCTACCGGTACACGTTTGACGACTTGGCCGTGTCGCTCGGCGCGTTCGTCGATGCCTTGGGCCTGAAACGCTATGCGATGTACGTTTTCGACTACGGCGCGCCTGTCGGGCTGCGCCTGGCGCTTGCCCACCCCGAGCGGGTGACCGGCCTGGTCTCTCAGAACGGCAACGCTTATCTCGAAGGGCTGGGCGATGCCTGGGCGCCAGTCCGCGCCTATTGGGCGGAGCCGACCGCGGCCAACCGGCAGGTCATCGCGGATGCCGTGCTGAACCTGGAAGGAACGAAGTGGCAGTACGTGCATGGCGTCGCCAATCCGGACGACGTGGCTCCGGAAAGCTACACGCTCGATGCCGCCTTGCTTGAGCGGCCTGGCAACAAGGAAATCCAGCTCGATCTGTTCCTGGACTACGCCAACAATCTGAAGCGGTATCCGGATTTCCAGGCGTTCTTCCGCGCGGCGAAAATCCCGACGCTCGCTATCTGGGGGCGCCACGATCCGTTCTTCATACCGCCCGGCGCCGAGGCGTTCAAGCGGGACAATCCGGAAGCGCAGGTCGAGTTGCTGGATACCGGGCACTTTGCGCTCGAGACGCATGCGGCATATATCGGGCGCCGGATTATCGAGGTGTTGGCGCCTTGAGGGATTCTGAAAGAGGCCGCGAATGCGGCCTTTTCAATACGGCTACCTTTCGGCGTTCATCACGCACACGCCACGGCCGACGGATTCACGCTAAAGTGCCCGTTCATTTGAATCGAGGATGGATAGGGTATGTCAAACGAAAGCCCGCTTCTTGATGACAACGCGGTGTACCGAACCTTGCTCGAGTCCACCAAGGCAATTCCCTGGAAGATCGATTGGGCCACGAAGCAATTCGCCTATATCGGTCCGCAGATCGAGGCGTTGCTGGGCTGGAAGGCCGCCAGCTGGGTGAGCGTGGAGGACTGGGCCATGCGCATGCACCCGGAGGATCGGGACTATGTGGTGAATTTCTGCGTCACCCAATCCCAGGCCGGCGTCGACCACGAGGCGGACTACCGTGCGCTGACCAAGGAAAACGGCTACGTATGGATCCGGGACGTGGTGCACGTAGTGCGCAATGACAGCGGCGAGGTCGAAGCGCTGATCGGCTTCATGTTCGACATCACCGAACGCAAGAAGACCGAGGAAAAGCTGCTGGCCTTGCAGAAGGAGCTGGAGGCGCTGTCCTTCAAGGACGGTTTGACGAATATTGCCAACCGGCGTCGCTTCGATAGCGGTTTTGAATTGGAGTGGGAGCGCGCGCGCAGCGAACGAAAGCCGCTGTCCATCCTGTTGTTCGACGTCGATTTTTTCAAGCAATACAACGATCTGTATGGCCACACCCAAGGCGACCAATGTCTGGTGGATATCGCCCAGACCCTGAGTTTGGCGCTGGATGGACCTCGCGATCTCGTTGCGCGCTACGGTGGCGAAGAGTTTGTCGTGCTGCTGCCGGAAGCCGATGCCGGAGTGGCGCGAAAAGTCGCTGAACGCTGCCAGCGCTTGCTCAAGAAAAAGGCTATCGTGCACGCGCTGTCACCGCACGACAGGCGCGTCACGGTCAGCATTGGAGCCGGAACGGCGGTGCCAGACGGACAGAGCGACCGTGCTGGCTTCATCAAAGCCGTCGACCAGCAGCTATATGCAGCCAAGAAAAACGGGCGGGACCGCATCGAGCATGTGCAGTTGTAGAGCCGACCTTGAATACAAGGTTTTCTCAGTAACAAGCGCTGAACCTTCTGGTCCGGCGTCTATACAGGAATTGATTCAATGAGCAGTATTTTCCCAGGCGATCTGTGGGCAGTGGGTGAAGCACAGGTCGAAGGTTTGACGGTCATCGTTCGCTTTCGCACCGGCTTGCCGTCGGCGACTGATCGTGAGATCAATGAGAACCTGGTCATCATCTCTTGGCCGTACCAGGGCATCGAGTCCGGCATGCCCAATGACGAAGACAAGCAGAGCCACAATAGCTTTGAAGAGGCCATCGAGAAAGGCTTTGAGAATTCCGATATCGGGGTGCAGGTGGCTTGCCTGACTGGAAATCACCACAAGGAATGGCGTTACTACACGCGTGACGTCGAGGCCTTCCTGGATGCATTCAACGCATGCCTGGCTGGGCATCCGGTCTATCCCATACAACTGCGCATGTACAAGGATCCTGATTGGAATGCCTTGTCGGGCTTGCAGCCCCAGGGTTCAGATCAGCTTCATTGAAAGAGGCCAGGCGGCGCTTGCGCGCCGCCTGCTACGCATAGCGCTTGGCGCCCGCCACGCAAACCACCGCCGCCAGCGTCACGACCAGCATCGTCCAGCTGACCTGCTCATGCAGCAGCGCGGCAGCCAATCCCAGCCCCATGAAGGGCTGGAACAACTGCAACTGCCCCACCGCCGCAATTCCGCCCTGCGCCAGCCCGCGGTACCAGAACACGAACCCGATAAGCATGCTGAACAGCGACACGTAGGCGAGGCCTATCCACGCCGGCGTGCCGACGTGCTCGAACGAGGCCGGCATGGTCAACAGCGCGATGGGCAGCATGAGGGGCAGAGACAGCACCAGCGCCCAGCTGATGACCTGCCAGCCGCCCAGCTTGCGGGACAGCTTGGCGCCTTCGGCATAGCCCAGGCCGCAGACGATGATGGAGGCGAGCATGAGCAGGTCGCCGGTGGGCGAGGCCTCCAGGCCGCCCCAGGCGGCATAGCCCGCGACGCAAGCCGCGCCGACGATGGAGAACATCCAGAACGGCGGACGCGGGCGTTCGCCGCCGCGTATCACGGCGAAGATCGCGGTGCTGAGCGGCAGCAGGCCGAGGAAGACGATGGAATGGGCCGAGGTGACGTGCTGCAGGGCCAGCGCCGTCAGCAGGGGGAAGCCGACCACCACGCCCAGTGCGGTCAGCGTTAGCGAGGGGAGGTCGGACAGGGTAGGCCGGCGTTGGCGCAGCAGCATCAGCAGCGCCAGGCCAAGCAGGCCCGCGATGGCGGCACGCGCGCAGGTCAGGAAAATGGGATCCAGGTCCGCCACGGCGACCCGGGTCGCGGGCAAGGAGCCCGCGAAGATCACTACGCCGATAAAACCGTTCACCCAGCCGCTGGTGGCCTTTTGCATCTGAAGCTCCTTGATACCGGGCTCCAGTACAGCACGGCCTGAGCGCGCAGTCCAAGCACAATCCAGTACAATTTCAAGAAACTGTTATGTATTGAAAGCCAGTACGGCGGAGAATCCCATGGCGCGCGGCGGCACTCTCATCAAGCAGGTCATGGGCGAGATCCAGGGGCGGATTGCGGCCCGCACTGCCTTGCCTGGCTCCCGGCTGCCTTCGGTAAGAGTGCAAGCCAAGACGCTGGACGTATCGGTGTCCACAGTGGTGGAAGCCTACGAGCGGCTGGCGGCGGAAGGCGTGCTGGTGTCGCGCCCCGGCTCCGGGTTCTATGTGGCCGGGCAGGTGGCGCCGTTGGCGCTGACCGAGATGGGGCCGAAGCTGGACCGGGAAGTCGACCCGCTGTGGGTATCGCGTCAGTCGCTGGCGGCGGACGCGGATAGCTTGCGGCCGGGCTGCGGCTGGCTGCCGGTCAGCTGGATGTATGAAGACGGGTTGCGGCGCGCCATGCGTGGCATGGCGCGCGCCGAAACCGCGGAACTGACCGAGTATGGAACGCCCTTGGGCCATGCGCCCCTGAGGCAGCTGTTGGCGCGGCGCATGGCGGGCATGGGGATAGAGGCAGGGCCCGAGCAGATCATGCTGACCGATTCGGGGACTCAGTCCATCGACCTGATCCTGCGCTTTCTGCTGGAACCGGGGGACACGGTGCTGGTGGACGATCCCTGCTATTTCAACTTCCATGCGCTGTTGAAGGCGCATCGCGTCAAGGCGGTGGGGGTGCCGTACACACCGAACGGTCCGGATGTCGCGGCGTTCGAAGCGGCGCTGCGCGAGCATTCCCCGCGGCTCTACATCACGAACTCCGGCATACACAATCCGACGGGGGCGACTTTGTCGCCCTTGGTCGCGCACCGTCTGCTGAAGCTGGTGGACGATTCCGAGCTGGTGATCGTCGAGGACGACATCTTCGCGGATTTCGAGAACACGCCCGCGCCGCGGCTGGCTGCGTTCGACGGGCTGTCGCGGGTCATACATATCGGCAGCTTCTCGAAGACGGTGTCGGCGTCGGTGCGTTGCGGCTACATCGCGGTGCGGTCCGATTGGGTGGAAAGCCTGACCGACCTGAAGGTCGCCACGACCTTTGGCAGCAGCCGGCTGGCGGCCGACGTTATTTTCCGGACGCTGACGGGCAGCGGCTACCGCCGCCACATGGAGTCGACCCGGCTGCGCCTGGCGCAGCAGATGGACAAGACCGCCGCAAAGTTGCTGAAGCTGGGCATCAAGCCCTGGCTGACGCCCCGGGCGGGCATGTTTCTGTGGTGCCGCCTGCCCGAGGGCAAGGACGCGGCTACGGTGGCCCGTCTGTGTCTGAAGGAAGGGGTGTTGGTGGCTCCCGGAAATGCGTTCAGCCAGTCGCTGGCTGCGGGAGATTTCCTGCGGTTCAACGTTGCGCAGTCCACGGACGAGCGGATATTCACGGTGCTGTCCAAGGCGTTGAGCGCGGCTTGATGCAAGGGGGCACCGTTGGTTGCCTGAAGCACTGGCAGCCGGCATTCACGAAAAATTTCCGTGTCGCCTGATACCTTTTTTTCCCTCGACGGACAGGCGCAGGCAATCCAGCGGCCCGCCTGGCCGCCGGACTGTCGTATTGATGACTACAGGTAGGCGAGCGTGATGATGTAGCCCTGGGCGTCTTGTTGCCCGGCGTGGCGCGCCCTGAGCGGCACGGTCTGCACGTCGACCTTCACTCGATTGGCGCTTACGCGGTAGCGGTCGGCGGGCTTGCCAGCGGCGCGGGCGCGTTCAGCATCGCATTCCACGCGGACGGTTGCTTTTCGGGATTGAACCTGCGGTGTGCACGACGCAGCCTCGACGATGGCGCCGTGGAAATAGATGGTTCCATCCGCGGCGCGGGCTGCGGGCAGGACGCTGGACGCGCACAGCAGAAGCAGGGAAAGGCGATATTGGAGCTTGGACATGACAGCGACTCCTTGCGACTGGAAACGGAGGGGGGGCTATGTCTGTCTTCACTTCTTTAACGGCATCCGGCAGCGAAAGTTAATCGCAATCCGCCTTCGGGCCGCGTTCGCGCGTGCGAGCGGTGCCTGGCTTGCAACTGCAACGCAGGCGCGTCAGTCCGCACGGCGATAGGCCGCCGTGGCGGAAAGTCCGCGGCTGGACCGCTTTTTTGTAAGGAGAGAGTCGGCTCGCTACGCGAACACCGGAAGGACTATGGGCGGCATCGTGGGCTCCTTTGATCGCGCCCTGGAGGACGCGGTGATGGTCAGGGACCTGGAACGGACTGTCGGCCAATATGAAATGCGTGGTTTCATTGTCGCAGGTCGCGGGGAAAAATCAATACCTGGCGTCCGGCGCATGCGATCACTATCTTCCGGATTCTGGCGACGGGATGTTTCGCACCGTATTCGCTCTGGCTCGAATGCTCGCTGCTGACGCGTCCTGCGCCGCTTCAGTAAACTCCGGGGCTGCCGCGCGGCGCTCACCGCCGCGTTCATGCTCGCTGATCTCCATGACTGCTTCCGACACGACATTCGCCGCCGCGCTTCGTACTCCCGTCTCCACCGCCGACGATCTTGATCCGCTGGATCAGTTCTTCCAGCGCCCCGAGGTAGGCGCCTTTTTAGCCCAGGCCCGCAAACCTGGGCAGGCGGATGCCAGCCTGCGGACCTGCGCCGATCTGCTGCCTACGCTGCACCCCGGCCGCGCCGCTGCCGTGGCCTTGATGTGCGGTTCGCTGGTGGAGGACGGCGCCGATCCGGCAATACTCTTTCCCGTCCTGCAGGACTTGCTGCGGCAGTGGCTGAGCACCCTGAGTCCGTATTGCGCGCAGGAGGTCGAGGACGACGACGATGAGGTGGAGGAGGCCGACCGCCGGGCTTGGCAGGATGCCAGGTCGCGGATGGCCGACGTACCCGAGGGCAGGCGCTGGGAAGTGGAAGCCTTGCATCAGGCGGCAGACCTGCTGGTGCTGCCGATGATGACCATGGTCTTGCGCGACCGCCGCAATCAGGCCGCCCTGGTGTCCGACGCGGAGCTGATGGCGCTGCTGCATCCCATGGCCACCAGCAACGACAGCCTGCCCTTCGAGCATCTGCACTATCTTTGGCTGGCCTCGCAGCTGGGCTACGAGGAGGAGTTGGTAGTGGTGCTGCCGACTTCCATGACGGGCTTCATTGCGCGGGCGCATGCCGTCAACAACAACTTCCACGCCTTCACGCTGTTGCAGATCATCATCGGCGAACACGCGCAGGCCTTGGGCGTGAAGCGCGAGATCGCAGCGCGCGAACCGGACCAGGACAGTGATACCGCGGACTTCCAGTGGTTGCAGGCTGATGCCTACGCCGGCGGCGAGCTGGTCAACGCCATGCGTTACGCCTGGGGCGAGGCGGCGTTGCGGCACAACCTGTCCCGCCACGGCAAGCGAGTGCTCATCGCGTTGGAAACGGTCGAGGGCATGAAGCGCAATTGGTCGGGGTTCAACGGCGCCATGCATGAAGCGCAGCAACCGTCCATGACATTCACGCGCTATCTCACGCGTGACGAGGTGGCTTCGTATCTGGCTTGATCCGGCGCGGACGGGGCCGCATGGCGGGCGGTATATTCGAAAGCTCCCCTTCCAACAGGAGCGCCACATGCAGACCAATGAAATCCATCGGGGCCGGCTGATCGACCACATCCAGCTGGTGGTGCGGGACCTGGCAGCCAGCCAGCGGTTCTATCAGGCAGTCTTCGATGCGCTGAAAGTGCCGATGGGCGGCACGGGCGACGGCTATTTCTGGGCGGACGAGCTATTCGTTTCCACGCCCGACAACAAGGCTGCGGCGGGGCAGTTGACCGGACGCCATCATCTTGCGTTCCAGGCGCAGGACCAGGCCATGGTCGCTGCCTTCTACAAGGCGGCGCTGGCCCATGGCGGCACGGACAATGGCGCGCCGGGCTTTCGGGACTACCATCCAGGGTATTACGGCGCTTTCGTGCTGGATCCGGACGGCAACAACATCGAGGCCGTGTTCCATGGCGAGGCGCAGCGCAGCGCGCCTTCGGTGAAAGTGACGTTCTGAGCGGCGCGCGTTTGGCTCAGACGCGTGCCGCCCCGTAATCACACTCCCAGGTAGGCGCGGCGCAGCCCCTCATCGGCCAGGAGTTCAGCGCCCGGCCCGGACATGACGATTTCACCGTGCTCCAGCACATAGCCGCGCGCGGCCATGCTGAGCGAGCGGTGCACGTCCTGCTCCACCAGCAGGATGGTGATGCCGCGCGCGTTGATGAGCGGCAGCTTGTCGAAGATGTCCTTGACCATGATGGGCGCCAGGCCGATGGACGGTTCGTCCAGCAGCAGGAGCTTGGGCGAGGTCATCAGCGCGCGGCCGATGGCCAGCATCTGCTGCTCGCCGCCGCTGAACGAGCGAGCCAGCTGGCGGCGGCGTTCCCGCAGACGCGGGAACAGCTGATAGACCCAGTCCAGGTTGTCGCGGCTGCGGCGCTTGTCGCGCAGTACGTCGGCGCCGACCAGCAGGTTGTCCTCGACGTCCATGTGGCCGAACAGGCGGCGGCCTTCCATGACCTGGGCCATGCCCAGGCGCGCCACCAGGTGCGCGGGCAGGCCGCTGATGCGCTCGCCCAGGAAGCGGACCTCGCCGGCCAGCGCGGGCAGGGAGCCCATGACGGTGCGGATCAGCGTGCTTTTGCCGGCGCCGTTGGCGCCGACCAGACTGACGATCTCGCCTTCGCCCACGTGCATGTCCACGCCGCGCAGCACCTGCACGTCGCCGTAGCCGGCGTCCAGTTGACGGATCTCCAGCATCACGCGGCCTCCCCGAGATAGGCGCGCACCACCTGCGGATCGCGGGCGACCTGCTGCGGCAGGCCATCGGCGATCTTGCGCCCCTGCTGGATGACGACGATGCGGTCGGATAGTTGCATGATGGCCTTCATGTTGTGTTCGATCACCAGGACGCTGATGCCGTCGCCGCGCAGGGAAAGGATCAGCGCCACCATTTCCTCGGTCTCCACCGGCGTCAGGCCCGCCATCACTTCGTCCAGCAGCAGCAGGCGGGGCTGGGTCGCCAAGGCCTTGGCGACTTCCAGGCGCTTGCGGCCCGACAGCGTGAGAGTGCGCGCGATCTGATGCTCGCGTCCGGCCAGGCCGACGCGCGCCAGCACGGCCTGGGCGACTTCCTCGGCCTGGGCTGGAGCGCGGTGGCGCAGGAAGGCGCCTATCATGGCGTTCTCCAGTACCGTCATGTCGCCGAATGGCTTCACGATCTGGAACGTACGTGCGAGTCCAGCGGCGCAGATGCGCGCCGGATCCTGGCCGTTGATGCGGCTGCCATTGAAGCGGATGTCGCCGCTGCTGGGCGGCACGAAGCCGGATGCCATGGCGAACAGCGTGGTCTTGCCGGCGCCGTTGGGGCCGATCAGGCCGACGATCTCGTCGGCGCCGACGGCGAAGCTGACCTCGTCGGAGGCTCGCACGCCGCCGAAATTGCGGCTGACATTATGGAACTCGAGCAGGTTCATTGTGTGCCCCCCATCGCGGGACCGGCGGTCTTGGCTGGCGTGCCGGCCGCGCGCGCAGGTGCCTTGGCGCGTCGGGACAGTATCGCCATCAGTCCTCGCGGCTCCCAGCGGATGATGATCATCAGCAAAAGGCCATACAGCATCATGTCGGCCCCCACCATGCCCCCGGTCAGGGAGCGCGCCAGCTCTTCGCCAGGCAGCAGCAGCAGCGCGCCCAGCACCGGGCCCCAAAGCGTGCCGCGGCCGCCGATGATGCAGACCACGGCGATGACGACGCTGAGATTGGCGCCGAATACCTTATCGGGGCTGATGTAGAGGACGAACTGCGCATAGAAGGTGCCGCCCAGCGCGGTCATGGCCGCGCTCAGCATGGCTGCGGTCAGCTTGTAGCGCCGCACCGGCACGCCCAGCGCCATCGCCGCGTCCTGGTCGTTGCGCACGGCCGTCAGGCAGTAGCCGAAGCGGCTGCGCAATACATGGCGGTTGATCAGCAACGCGGCGATGGTGAAGGCCAGCGCCACGATGTAGTAGTAGGCCTTGCCGGTATGCTGGAAGTACAGCGGAGCGTCGCGCAGCAGCGTGACCTCCATGCCGCGCGGCCCGCCCAGCAGGGTGTCGGCGTTTTCCACCAGCGTCTTGAGCACCATGCAGGAGGCGATCGTGGCCAGCGCGAAGTACGCGCCGCGCAATTGCAGGCAGGACAGCCCCACGATCAGCGCCGCGCCCATGGCCACGACGGCGCCGGCCCACATGCCCAGCCAGGGACTGATGCCCAGGTTCACGAACAGCCAGGTCGAGGTATAGGCGCCCAGCCCGAAATAGGCGGCATGGCCCAGCGAGAGCTGGCCGGCGATGCCGCCCAGGATGTTCCATGACAGCGCCAGATAGGCGTACAGCAGCGTCATGGCGCCAACCGACAGCAGGTACTGGTTGCCGCTGGCCAGCGGCAGCAGCGCCAACAGGCCCAGCGCGGCGATGCCGGCGGCCGAAGTCTTTGTGGTCTTGGCCATCATTCGTTCTCCACGCCGAACAGCCCGCTGGGCCGGAAATACATGGTGGCGAGAAACAGCAGGAAGATGAGCGCCTCGGCATAGGTGATGGGGATCAGCTGGCTGCCGACCGATTCCAGCACGCCGACCAGGATGCCGCCCCAGAACGCGCCTGCCACCGAGCCGATGCCGCCCAGCACGACGATGACGAAGGCGCGCAGGCCGAAGATGTCGCCGACGAAGGGGTTGACGGGATAGAGCGGCAGCAGCAGCGCGCCGGCCGCGCCCAGCACCAGCAGGCCGATGGCGAACGACAGCCGGTAGACGCGGGCGCTGTCTATGCCCAGCACGCTGGCGGCTTCGCGGTCCTGTCCGGTGGCGCGGATGGCGCGGCCTGTGCGCGTGTGGCGCAGGAACAGCACCAGGGCCGCCGTGATCAGGCAGGCGAAGAACAGGCCGGCGATCTGCGGATAGGTGAAGATCAGGTCGCCGGGCATCCAGACTTCGTTGGCCCAAGGCGCGTCGATGGTCCGGCTGTCGGGGCCGGCCAGCGCCAGGAAGGCGTTGTCCAGGAAGATCCACAGGCCGGTGGTGAAGATCAGAACGCCGATCGGCTCGCGCGAACTTTCCTTGCGGTAGATGCCGTCGATCAGCCAGCGCTGGCAGGCATAGCCGACGACGAACAGCGCGGCCGCCGTGAGTGGCATGGCGGCCAGCGGATGCAGGCCGAAGTGGCTGGTGAGCGCGAAGCAGACGTACATGGACATCATCAGGAAGGCGCCATGGGCGAAATTGATGATCTTCATGACGCCGAACTGCAGGCTCAGGCCCAGCGCGATCAGGCCGTAGACGGCGCCGCTGGCGATACCGCCCAGCAAGGCCTGGAGTAGGGTAGTGGTCAAGTGGAGGCTCCTAGCGGTAACGGGGCGCGGGCGCCACGCGCAGGGCGTGGCGCGGCGACGCCAGGTCGGTCAGGGCTGAGCGGCAGGCCAGACCATCTTGTAGGATTTGGAGGCCAGGTTCTCCGGCCACACGGTGCGGTACTGGCCGTCGGGCGTGATCTGCTGCATGACGTAGCGCTTTTCGGGGTTCTGGCCCTTGGCGTCGATCACGATGTCATAGCCCACCAGCTTGTTCAGGTCGGTGCCTTGCAGCTTGGTCTGGGCCAGGGCGTCGCGGATGGCTTCGGGATCCGCCTTCCCGGCGCGCTCCAGCGCGTCCTTGATGACCCAGACCGCGGCGTAGGCGCTGACCGACAGTTCGTTGGGATCGACCTTGTAGGCGGCGACGAAGTCGTCCCAGAACTTCTTGGCGAACGGCGTGGTGATGGACGACTCGTAGCCGGCCCAGCCATTGGTGGTGTAGACATTGCCCGCGATGTCCTTGCCGACCAGCGGGATGAAGGTGCTGTCGATCTGGCCGGCCGCGCTGCCGACGTAGGTCGAGCCCACTCGCATCTGCGCCAGCAGTTTGTGCAGCTGCACGGCGTCGGCGCCATAGGAGGTCACGGTGACGACGTCGGGCTTCTTGCCCTTGATCTTCAGCACCAGCGGACGCAGGTCAGGCGAGTTGGGCGGGTATCCCTCGTCCAGCA
This sequence comes from Achromobacter sp. K91, assembly GCF_003576205.1. Taxonomy (NCBI): domain Bacteria; kingdom Pseudomonadati; phylum Pseudomonadota; class Betaproteobacteria; order Burkholderiales; family Alcaligenaceae; genus Achromobacter; species Achromobacter sp. K91. The sequence continues at coordinate 45,791 of NZ_QWFB01000002.1, forward strand.
CCAGATCGATGCCGGCTGCCTTGAACTTGGCGCGCAACGTGTTGGCCATGTCCTGGCCCCAATCGGTGTTCTCGTAGACCATGGCGACCGTCTTGGCCGGCTTGCCGGTGGTCTTGCCCGCGTAGTCGATGAAGTCCGCCATGCTTTCGGCGTTGCCCGAGGCCGGGATCTGCGTGGGACGGAACACGTACTTGAAGCCGCGTTCGGTGATGTCGGCCTTGGCGGCCAGGTCCACCACCCATGGCACGCGGTTCTTTTCCGCGACGGCGGTGGCGGGGAAGGTCACGCCGCTCTGGAAAGCGCCCAGCAGCACCGGGGTCTTCTCGCGGGTGATCAGGCGTTCGACCTCGGTCATGGCGACCTTGGCATCGCCCCGGGTGTCGACCTCGACCAGCTGCAGTTGCGCGCCGCCCAGCGACTTGATGCCGCCGGCGTCGTTGATGTGCTTGACGGCCAGATGCGTGGCGCGCGACATGTCTTTGCCAATGGAAGCGGTGGCGCTGCCCGACAGAGGAATCAGATAGCCGATCTTGACGGGCTCGGCAGCTAGGGCGGCGCCCTGGACCAGCAACGTGGCGCCGGCCGCGGCGAACAGACGCCGCAGGGCGGCGGGGCGATAGGGGTTGCTCGTGTTCATGAGGATTTGTCTCCAGGTTTTTTTGTGATTCGAGAGTGCGGCGCGGGCTTCAGCCTGGCGGCCCTGCGCCGAGTGCCGCGTGCGTCGCGCACACTAGGCGATGGGCGCGTTCATCGAGCAGCACCGTGCGTCCCATGCGGTTCATGGTGTAGGCAAAGGAAAGCCGGCGCTGCGGCCAGGCGAAAGCCAGCGACCCGCCAGCGCCCGTGTGGCCGTAGGCCTCGTCGCCGAAGCAGGCACTGTCCAGGCCTTGCGCGCGGTTATCCATCTGGCGCATGAAGCCGCTGGCGTAGCGCGTGGGTACGCGCAGGCAGGCGTCGTCGTCCGTGCGCGCCGACAGGGCCGTGGCCGCGGCCAGCGTGTCCTCGCGCAGCAGGCGCACGCTGTCGCGCTGGCCGCCCAGCACCAGTGTGCCGTACAGACGCGCCAGGCTGCGCGCATTGCCGATGCCGCCAGCCGCGCACAGCCCGGCTGCGTGGCCGGCGCGGCTGTTGAAGCCGGAAGGGCGCCAGCCGCCGGTGTTCTTGGCGTACAGCGCGGTAGGGCTTTCGGGCTCGTCCTTCAGGGACTGCTCGAAGGGACTGAACGGCGCTTGCGGCGCAGGCGGAGGCACGATGGGTGCGACCCGGGCTTCCTCCGTTTCCGGCAAGCCGATCCAGAAGTCCAAGTCCAGCGGCTGCGCGATATGGCGGCGGAAGAATTCGCCGGGCATGCAGCCGCCCAGCCTGCGCACCAGCTCACCGACCAGCCAGCCGTAGGTCAGGCCGTGGTAGGCCACGCGTTCGCCCGGAGCCCAGAAAGGCGCGGCCCCGGCCAGCCGGCGGGTCATGCCCTCCCAGTCGAAAGCGGCGTCAGCGGGTAGCGGCTCGCGCAGCGCGGGCAGGCCAGCGGTATGGTTGAGCAGCATGCGCGGGGTGGTGGCGGCCTTGCCTGCTGCGGCGTATTCGGGCCAGTAGCGGGCGACAGGGGCGTCCAGGTCCAGCTCTCCCGCTTCGGCCAGCATGTGGGCGCAGAGCGCCGTGGCCGGCTTGGTATTGGAGAACACGATACAGACCGTGTCGCGCTGCCAGGGCTGGCCTCGGTCCGTGTCGGCCCATCCTGCCCACAGGTCGACCACCGGATAGCCGTCGACTTCGATGGCGACGGACGCGCCCAGCTCGCCGCCGTCCTGGAAGTTGCGCGCGAATGCTGCGCGTACTGGTTCGAAGGCGGGATCGCAGTAGCCGTGTATGGCCGGCGCCGCGGCTGCAAGCGCCGGAGACGAGGTTGCGGCGGCCATGGTCAGCGCGTCAATGGCGCGCGCGCGCCGTAGCCCAGCAGGTAGCGCGCGTCGTTGGACAGCGCGGCCGCGACGCCTTTGGGCAGCGTGCTGGTGAAGTCGGCGAAGCCGCGCAACCAGGACACGTTGTAGTTGCAGAGTATGGCGCGGCGCTCGCGGTCGGTATGGTTCGGGCCGGAGCGGTGCCAGGTGTTGGACAGCCAGATGGCGACCGAGCCGGCGGGTGCGGTCAGCGTGACCTCGCCGTCCAGCGGGCCGCTGCCCCACGGTGGCGACTTGCGCAGCTTGTGGCTGCGCGGCATGACCCGCGTGGCGCCGTTGTCGGCGGTGAAATCGTCCAGCATCCAGACGTTCTGCAGCGTCAGCGGAAACTCCGGCAGCGGCTCGGCGATCTGGCCCAGCGGCGCATCCACGTGCCAGGCGCCGCCGCCTGTGCCGGGGCCGATGCTGGTGGCCTGGAAGTCGTGCAGGTTGCAGTCCTGGCCCATCACGCTGCGCACCATGGGCAACACCGCCGGGTGCTCGATCAGCGGGATCATGTCGGGCGCCTTGTTCAGGAGGTTCCAGACGCGTTGCGACTTGTCGTCGTCGAACAGGGTGGGCAAGTGCAGGAAGTTCTTCGACACTTTGTTGATGGGCACCGGCCAGCGCGTGTTTTCGTTGTCGCGGCGATACTGATGCACGCGCGCCACCATGCGCTGCGCTTCCATGTCGCTCACCGTGTAGTGGCGCTTATAGTAGGCCAGGATGTCGTCATCGTCCTCGTGCCGTTCGTCGTCCAGCGGGAACGGATCGGCGCGTTCCGCGGCCATCAGTCCGGCCACGCATTCGCGCGCCTGTTCCAGCTGTGCGGCGTCCAGCACGTTTTCAATGACGGCGTAGCCTTCTTCGGCGAGCTGGTGTTGCAAAGCCTGCAGATCGAGTTGCTTCATGTTCCTCCCCTTTTATGTGGAATGTCACTGCGAATTCGGGCCGGGCACGGCCACGGGCGCGAGCGCGCTGCGTGCGAGCTTGCCTATGCTGGTGCGCGGCAAGGCTGCCGTCGCGCCGATGCGGCGCGGCACTTTGTAGCCGGCCAGGTGCGCGGCGCAATGCGCCTGCAGGGCGGCCATGTCCAGGCGTTGGCCGGGGGCGGGCGTGACCCAGGCGTGGACCACCTGGCCCAGCCGCTCGTCGGCCACGCCGAAGGCGGCCGCTTCGCCGACTTCGGGGCGCGACAACAGCACCTGTTCCACTTCCAGCGGATAGACCTTGAAGCCGCCCACGTTGATGCAGTCGTGCCGGCGGCCCCGCAGATGGAGATAGCCCTCGTCGTCCAGGATGGCGACGTCGCCGGTGTAGAACCAGCCTTCGCGCAGCGCTTGCGCGGCCTCCGGCGCCGCTTGGCGGTAACCTGCCATCACGTGCGGCCCGCGCACGCGGATTTCGCCGGGCTGGCCCGGCGGCATGACGCGGCTGGCGCCATCCAGGTCCACCACCTGCAGTTCGCCGCCTGGCACGGGCAAGCCCACCGAACCGGGTTTGCGTGGACGGTGCATGGGATTGAAGGCCAGGCAGGGACCCGCCTCGCTCATGCCGTAGCCCTCATGGATGGGGCAGCCGGCGCGCAATTCGAAACGCGTCAGGGTTTCGCGCGGCAGCGGCGCCGCGCCGGAGAAGCAGGCGCGCAGGCTGCCGAGTTTTTCAGGCTGGAAGGCCGTGCTCAGCAACAGGTCATGGAAGATTGCGGGCGCGCCCGGCAGCAGGGTCACGCCGTGGGCGGCGATGGCCTCGATGGTGCGGGCGGCATCGAAGCGCCGCATCACCACCAGCTCGCCGCGGGCATGCAGGCTCAAGTAGAGCGACATGGAGACGGCCGACACATGGAATAGCGGCATCACGCAGAGCACCACCTCCGAATCGCGCCGCGTCGGCAGCCAGGCTTCGCGCTGCGCGATGTTGTAGGCGATCTGCCGGTGCAGGATGTTGACGCCCTTGGGGCGTCCGGTGGTGCCGCCGGTGTATTGCAGCGTGGCCAGATCTTCATGCCGCGGCAGGTCTTCGGGCAGGGCGCAGGCCTGCGGCAGCATCTCCAGCAGGCCGGCGCCGTTGCCTGTGCGGAGAATGGCGCCGGCATCCAGGCCCGGGCACACGGCGCTCAGATCCAGCTTCACGCTGTCGTCATGCAGCAGCATGCAAGGCTCGGCGTCTTCCAGCATATAGGCCAGCTCGCGCTCGCGATAGCCTGGGTTCAGCGGCACGGCCTGCGCGCGCAGCGCATGCACTGCAAAGGTGGCAACGGCCAGGTCCAGCGAGTTCTGCATCAACAGGGCCACCCGGTCGCCGGGCCGCACGCGTTCGCCCAGGCGGCGTGCCAAAGCTCCAGCCAAGCCGGCGTATTGCGCATAGTTCAGGCGCACGCCTTCGAAGGACAGCGCGGGAAGATCGGGCGCTTCGAGAGCGGCGTCGCGCAGCAGATGGATCACCGAATCCGGGACCCTGGGCAGGGCGGGGGCGTTCATCATGCCTTGCGCTCGGCAGCCTTGCGGGCGGCCTTGGCGTCGCTGGCCTGCCAGACCGTGGGCCGGCCAGCGCCGCCCAGCAGGGTGATGGGGTCGGCATTGTCGATGTGGCCGTACTGCCCCTTGTAGATGCTGTAGCCGCACAATTCCTGCAGGCGGCGCGGGAAGCTTCTCGCCACCTCGGCCGGAATGCCGAGCTGCAGGTTTTCCTGTTGCCGCATCCATCCGGCGCAGTAGTAGCACGACAACGCGTAACGGCGGGCGTTGCTGTTGTTGGCGCCGCCCTTGTGCCACAGCGCGCTGTCGAACAGCATGACACTGCCCGCCTTCATGGTGGCCTGCACGGTGTCTATGTCCTGCGCGCCGTAGGGCGGAGACGAATCGTAGCGATGACTGCCGGGCACGATGTGGGTGGCGCCGTTCTCGGCCGTGAAATCGCTCAAGGCCCAGATGGCATTGACCGCCAGCGGCGGGCGCGGGCGCGGCAGCGCCAGTTGCTGGGTATCTTCGTGCAGGGGCTGGGCGCCTTGGCCCGGCGCCAGCGTCAGTGAGCACAGCGACGACAGCAGCAGCTCGCGGTCCAGCAGGCGTTCGGCCAGGCTCAGCACGTCGGGCTGCAGCGGCACGTCCCAGAAGCGTGGATCGTAGACCAGCAGGTTGTTGATGCGCACCGTCTTGCGGCCTTCGAACGAGGTCTGGGCGTAACCGAGGTTGTGCTCGGCCTCGATCCGGATCAGGGCTTCCTGCAACTGGCTGACCTGCTCGGGCGGGATGATTCCCGGCAGCACCACGAATCCGTCGCGTTCAAAGGCTGCGATCCGCTCGTCGAGCGGTTCGGGCGTGGACATCTTTTGTCTCCTGATTGGGCCTGGATCTGAGTCCGGCGATATAGGTCTGTGCGTATAATCGGCCGGTAGTCTTCGCCCTGCCAGCGCGTAGCGTCCACGGCAGTGGCGCAAAGCGTCCATCCCCTAGAAGATGGCGGCCCCAGTCGGCATGATCCGGTACTCAACATGAGCGCGCAGGCCTACCACCACACCACCGATGTCATAGCGCCGCAGGAGCAGTTCGCGTATTGGCGCGATGCAATCTGCGATGCCTACGTGCCGCTCGAACCCGAGCGTGACGCCGCGCGCAGCTTTCGCGGCCAGATCGACGGCCTGCTGCTGCCGGACCTGCACGGCTCGACCATCACCGCCCAATCCCATGTGGTCAGGCTGTCCGCGGCCGGTCTCTCGGCCCGCAAGCAATCCCCATTCTTCGCCAATTTGCTGTGCGCGGGAGAGGCCCTGGTTTCGCAGGACGGAAGCGCCATGCGGGCGCGGGCTGGCGACGTCTACGTGGTGGATTGCGCTTCGCCCTGGGAAGTCGACTTCCGCACCGATTTCCGCATGTTCTGCATAGAAATCCCGGAAGGCCTCTTGCGGCCGCAACTGGGCCGGCGCGGGCGACTGGCCATGCCGGTGCTGGACGGAAGTTCAGGGGCAGGGCGGGTGCTGGCCAGCTACATGCGCCTGGTCAGCGAACTGCCGGCAAACGAGTTGCAGCAGGTGCAGGCGCTGATGGTCAGGCATTGCAGCGAACTGCTGTCGCGGACGCAGCTCGAAGGGGCGGATGCCGGCGCGCAGATCGCCGAACGGGTGCGCCACGAAGTCCTGGACCGCATTCTGGCGCTGGTGCAGCGGCGTTTGGCCGATCGCGGCCTGACGCCGGCTTCGGCCAGCGAGGAGCTCGGCATCTCCCGCAGCTATCTGTTCAAGATCATGGCCGAGCATGGCCTGAGCTTCAGCGCTTACGTGCGGCAGTGCCGGCTGGAAAGGTGCCGCCTGGCCATCGAGGCCCAGCCTGGCCGCTCCATCGCGGACATCGCCGCCAGCTGGGGATTCGAGGAAGTTTCCACGTTCAATCGGGCGTACCGCGCGCACTATGGCCGCTCGCCAGGCAGCGAGCGCGGCGGTGCGCCCTTGCGGGCTCAATAGCGCGCATCACCATTTGCCCTGGCCCTGCGACTGCTGCATCTGCGGGGCGTTGGCAGGCCTGACCGTGTCGACATACTTCCGGTAGGCGGCGACATACTCGGGGCTATTGATGTCAGGGGTGCTGTCGCTGTCCCAGTTTCTTTCAACGCCGGATTGCTTCCAGGCGGCCAGGTCGCGTTCGACTTGATCGCGGCTGAGTTGGACGTCGGAGGGCGGAGCTGCGGTGGTTGGGGCGGCGGACATTTGCGCGGCCACGGGGCCGGAGAGCAGGGCGCAGGCCGCCAGGACGACGGGAATCATGGCGCGGACGGTTAGGGCAGTTTTCATGAAATGCTCCTGATGACGAGAGTGACCGCAGCATTGGAGACCGGTGTCCATGGGGGCTCGCGGCAATGCAGCCCGGTGCAGGGACAGCTGCGCAACCGGATTGGCGCATTGGTTTTTTTCTTGGGCAGGCCGGCCCGGCCCGCGGCGCGCGCGGACACGCACCTGGCGCTGGGTTCCACCGCCAGGTTTACGACTCGGGCCGGACCGGGCGTCCGGGCCTCATGCCTTTGTGCTCATCGTAGGACGGCGCGGGTGGGCGCCACATACTCAATATTGGGTACGTCATACCGATGGCGCGCGCTCAGAGCAGCGAGGCGAGCCTGACCAGTTCGGACTGGCGATTGCATTCCATCTTGTTGAGCAGGGACGCCACCTGTTTACGCACGGTCAGCACCGAGGCGTGGCGCAGGGTCGCGACTTCCTCCACGCTGTGTCCCATCGCAAGACCGGCCAGCACAGCGGCTTCCGCGTGCGTGATCGAGAACACGGATTCCAGTCTGTCGACGTCCGGTTGGGAAAAGGCGCTTTTTCTGCGCATGCGCACCAGCAGCATGCGGCTGCCGATCAGGCTCAGCGCTTGCGGGGCCGCGCTGATGTCGATCCAGGTCAATTCGCCCCATCCGGCGGCTGCCGCCAGGGACCGCGCCTTGCCGTCGCGCGCGACCGCCTGGCAATACGCGTCGAACAAGGCCTGTATCTTCGCGTCGGGATGGCGCAGCTTGCCGCCGCGCACGTTCCAGCCATGGCCGTCGCTCAGATAGTGCATGGCGAGGGCCGATCTCTTGTCTACCATCGCGTCGTGGCTGACCAGCAGCACGGCTTCGCCGACATCCGAGAGTGCGCTTTCAATGGCTGTCCAACCGATGGCGAGCGCCTTTTCGCGTTGGGCCAACCGGCTTTTCAGCAGGCGGAAGTAATGGGCTACGTCGCCGGACTGAAGCCGTTCGCTGGCCTTGTCGTCCACGGTCGAGCGTTGGAAGGCGATGGCGGCGCGCAGCATGGCGCTGGATTCGATTACCAGGCACAGCACTTGCGCCATCCGGTGCTTGAGCATGAAGTCCGTGTAGAACTCGGAACGCTGCAGCTGCTTGTGGCCGCACATGTTGGCGGTATCCAGCCACGTGCCCACGGGCAGCAGCCGCGAATCCTGTTCGACGATGTCGCAGCTGTAGTAATGGTTGCGGTAGTCCGTGGCGGCGGCTTCGGGAAAGCTGACGGTGGACAGGTCCAGCAGCTTGTGGCGGGCATCGAAGACGATCAAGGTGCCGCTGTCCGCGCCCACCATGTCGCGGGCGGTCAGCAGGATGTCATGCCAGGGCGGATCGGGATCCGCCAGACGGTCCAGGGCTTCGATCGCGCGCCGGACGGCAATCTGGTGTTCGGCCATTTCGTGCCTCCAACTCTGGTTCAGACGCAAACGCTGTCACGTATCACAGATCGTTGTAGAGGTGGCTCCGGCCAGATCGGGGGAGCGCTGCGCGGCGGTGATTTGCCGGCATGGGAGAGGCTGGCCGGCCTGGATTGCCGCGGCGCTGCCACAAGGAAATTATCCTCGCAAAACCCCGGGGCGGATGAAAAAAGTGGGTGCATTGTCCGGACAAAAAGGGTCCGGATTCAGAGGTGGTCTTGGTGTACCGGGTTGTGTATACCAGTGCGGGCGGGGAGATCGCGTCAGTGGTGGGGGCCGCCGGGCGGACGGACCGCCGCGCGCCACAGATCCAGGAAATGCCGCTTCTTGAGTGCATCCAGATACACCAACAGTCCTACGCCCAGCGCCACCGGCCGCACGCCCGCTTCCGGGTTGGCCGATGCGCTCACGGGCCGCATGCCCGATTGCCGCGCGACCATTTCCTGGCCCCGCGGCGACAGCAGATAGTCCAGGAACATCGCGCCCAGATCCGCCCGCGGCGCCTGTCGGGGAATGATGGCGGAGCGCGACAGCATCAACGTGTAGTCCTGCGGATAGACGATGGCCAGCGGCGCGCCCAGGTCGATGCGGTGCCGGGTGTAGGACTCCAGCAGGTTGTAGGCCAGCGTGATCTCGCCGCGTTCGAGCTTGTCCAGCGCGTCTTCGGTGGACGCGTGCACGGCCACGCGGTTGCGGCCCAGTTCGGCCAGCAGCGCGCCAGCCATGCTGTCCAGCCGCGTGTCCTGCGTGGCCGCCAGGTAGCCGATGCCGCTGCCCTCGACGTCGTAAGTGGAGATCGCGCCGGCCAGGGGCTGGTCCGGCGCCTGCAGCAGGGACAGCAGCTCGCGCCGGGTGCGCGGCGCCCTTGCGGACGCGAGCTTGCTGGTGTTGTAGACCATGACGATGGGATCGGTGCCGATGCTGAAGACCTCGTCGCGCCAGTTGGCCCAGGCGGGCAGGGCGCGGGTCTCCGGCGAGATGTGGGGTTGCGCGTAGCCGTCGTTGACCAGTTTGGTCTGCAGGTCCATCGCGCTGCTGATGACGATGTCGGGGCCGGATCTGGTTGCCGGCGCCTGCGTGGCGCGGGAAACCGTCCCGGCATACAGCTCCTGCGTGGACAGCTCGGTGTATTCCAGGCGCAGGCCGGGGTTGAGCCTGCTGAAGTCTTCCAGCACGCCGCGGAACACCTGCACGCTGTTGGAGGCGTGCACGACCAGTACGTTCCTGCTGTCCACGGGCCCCAGCGTCAGGCCGTCGGCGCTGGTTTCCGCGGCGTTGCCGGCAGCAAAGGGCAGCAGCGCGGTGAGCGCCGCCAGCAGGCGCAGGGGTTTCAGGAGATCAAGCTTCATGGGGGCGGGGCGGCAGCGTGACCACGGCGTCCAGGCCGCCGCCCACGCGGTTGCTCAGGGCCAGCCGGCCCTGATGGATGTCGACCACGCGCTTGATGATGGACAGGCCCAGGCCGGCGCCGGACGCGCGCGGGTTGGGACCGCGCACGAAGCGCTCGAAGGCGGCGTTGGCCAGCGCCGGCGGTATGCCCGGACCCTGGTCGGATACGGATATGCGCCAGCCATCGTCCTCCGGCTCCAGCCGCACGTCGATGTGGCCGTCGTCCGTGGCGCCGTGACGCAGGGCGTTGTCGATAAGGTTCTTGAACGCTTCGCGCAGCATCAGGCTGTCGCCCAGCACGGTGGGCGGATTGCCGGGCGCAGTGGCGGGCAGATGCAGGCGCACGTCGGGCTGGGGATCGGCTTGCGGGACCGTGTCATACACCGCCTGCCGCAGCAGCTCGGCCAGGTCCACCGGCTGGAACTGGCGCACGTTGCTGCGGTGGATGACGCTGGCGTCGCTCAGCAGCTGGTTGACCAGGCGCGAGAGTTTCTCGGCGTTGCGCAGCACGGCCAGCAGGCTGCGGCGCTGTTCGGCGGGATCTTCCTCGTCCAGCGCCACTTCCATCTGCGCGTGCAGCGCGGCCAGCGGCGTGCGCAGCTGATGCGCGGCTTCGGCGATGAAGAGGCGCAGGGTGTCCAGGTTTTCCGACAGGCGCGCCATGAAGCCATCCAGCGAGTGCACCAGCGTGTCGAGTTCCTCCGGCACGGGAGCGGCGATGGGATGCAGGTCCGCCGCGCTGCGGGCGGCCAGTTCGCGCTCGATACGGCGGATCGGCGACAGCGAGCGCAGCAGGCCCCAGTAGGCCAGCGCCAGCGCCGCGGCGGTAAAGCCGATCAGCGCCAGCGTGCCTTGCCACAAGATGCCCGCTGCCAGCGCGTTGCGGGCTTCGCGGGTCTGCGCGACCTGGATGAGGGCGGTCTCGGCATTGCGGGGACCGGCGATCTTGCGTTCCATCCAGGCGATGCGCACCGGCTCGCCCTGGTAGCTGGCGTCGTACAGGCGGGGCGAGTACGCCGGGCCTTCGCTGCCACGGGCGGGCGGCGCTGGCAGGTCCGCATAGCCGGAAATCAGTGCGCCGCCCGCGTCGCCGACACGATAGAACACGCGGTCGCGCGGCGCCTGCTCCAGCAGCGCCAGCGAGGCATAAGGCATGTCCATGCGCCACTCTCCCTGCACCAGCTGCAGGCTGTCGGCGATGGACAGCACCGAGGAACGCAGCAACTGGTCGTAGGTGGTGTCGGCGGTCTGATTGGCGTAGCCGCGCACCAGCAGATACAGCGTGGCCAGGGCGGCGACGAACAGCGCAAGCAGCATGGCCAGCAGGCGGCGCTTGATCGAGATGCGGCCCTGCGCGGCGGCGGGCGTGGCGGAGTCACTCCCGGCCGGGGCCGGGCGCGGCGGGGCGGTCGTGGTCATCGGTGGCGGTCAGGAGGTAGCCGGTGCCGCGCTGCGTTTCGATGCGCAGCGGCGAGCCTTCGAGCTTGCGGCGCAGCCGGGCGATGTAGACCTCGATGGCGTTGGGCGCGGCATCGTCGTCGAAGGCGAACAGCTTGTTGGCGATTTCGGTCTTGCTGACGGCGCGGTTCATGCCGGCCAGCAGGATTTCCAGCAGGCTGTATTCGCGCTTGGGCAGTTCGATGCGCTGGCCGGCCAGCGTGACCTGGCGCGCGGCGCTGTCGATGACCAGCTCGCCAAAGCGCAGCATGCCGGACGCCTGGGGGCTGGGGCGGCGCAGCAGGGCGCGGCAGCGGGCTTCCAGCTCGCGGAAATCGAAGGGCTTGGCCAGGTAGTCGTCGGCGCCGGTATCCAGGGCGTGGACGCGGTCTTCGATGTCGATGCGGGCGGTCAGCGCCAGCACGGGCGTCTTGCTGCCGCGGTCACGCAGGCGGTGCAGGATGTCGAAGCCCGACATGCGGGGCAGGCCGATGTCCAGAATGACGAGGTCGAAGGTTTCGTATTGCAGCACGCCGTCAGCGCTGAGGCCGTCGTTCTGGCAGTCGACTGCATGGCCGAGACGGCGCAGCCGGCGCACGAGTGCGTCGGCCAGGTCCGCGTCGTCTTCGATCACCAGTATGCGCATAGGGGCGATTGTCGCATGGCTGGACTAGCCCCCCCGCGCCGCACCCGCGTTCAAAAACGACAGGTTGCCGACAGCTTTTATTTCTAGTCTTGCGGTCGCGCATCCCCAGCCGGAGGCGCGTTTACGCATAACAACGACTAGTCGGAGATAACCCTCATGCTTCTGACCCTGCTTGGCTTCGGCATGGTGATCACGTTCATGACGCTGATCATGACCAAGCGCCTGTCGCCGCTGGTGGCGCTGATCCTTGTCCCCATTATTTTCGCCCTGCTGGGCGGGTTCGGGTCGGGCATCGACAAGATGATGCTGGACGGCATCCGCAAGATCGCGCCCACCGGCGTGATGCTGATGTTCGCCATCCTGTATTTCGGGGTCATGATCGACGCCGGCCTGTTCGATCCCATCGTGGGCCGCATCCTGCGCGCGGTGAAGGGCGATCCGCTGAAGATCGTGGTGGGCACGACCGTGCTGGCGCTGGTGATTTCGCTGGACGGCGACGGTTCGACCACCTACATGATCGTGGTGGCGTCGATGCTGCCGCTGTATCGCCGCCTGAAGATGAACGCGCTGTCCATGACCTGTCTGGCGATGCTGGCCAGCGGCGTCATGAACCTGACGCCCTGGGGCGGCCCGACGGCGCGCGCCGCAAGCGCCTTGCACGTGGACGCGGGCGACATCTTCGTGCCGCTGGTGCCGGTAATGGGCGTGGCCATTGTCGCCATCCTGATCCTGGCGTTCTGCCTGGGCCTGCGTGAACGCCGCCGCCTGGGCGTGCTGTCGCTGCCGGACGGCGCTTCGCTGCACGCCGGCTATGACGAGGACGGTCCCAAGAACCTGCCCGAGATCGAGGTCGACCAGGACCTGCGCCGCCCCAAGCTGCTGTGGGTGAACGCCGGACTGACGCTGGCCCTGATGGTGAGCCTGGTGATGGGCGTGCTGCCGCTGCCGGTGCTGTTCATGATCGCCTTCGCGATCGCGCTGGTCATCAACTATCCGGACCTGGCCGAGCAGCGCCGCCGCGTCGCGCAGCACGCGGGCAATGTGCTGTCGGTGGTGTCGCTGATCTTCGCGGCCGGGATCTTCACCGGCATCCTGTCGGGCACGGGCATGGTCGAGGCGATGTCGCGCAGCCTGCTGGCGGTGATTCCCGACGCCATGGGCCCGTACCTGGCCGGCATTACCGCCCTGGTGAGCCTGCCCTTCACCTTCTTCATGTCCAACGACGCCTTCTACTTCGGCGTGCTGCCCATCCTGAGCGAAGCGGCCCAGGGCTACGGAATTTCGCCGGTCGAGATGGCGCGCGCCTCGCTGATCGGCCAGCCCGTGCACCTGCTGAGCCCGCTGGTGCCTTCGACCTACCTGCTGGTCGGCCTGGCCGGCGTGGACTTCGGCGACCACCAGCGCTATTCGCTCAAGTGGGCCACGATGGTCTGCCTGGTGATGCTGGCCGCGGCGCTGGCGTTCGGCCTGTTCCCGCTGGTCGGCCGGATCGGCTGAGCGGCGGCGCGATACCGTCTTTTCAAAAGGGGAAGTACATGGCTTTGCGCATTGCTTACGTCACCAGCGGAATGGGCCACACGGGCACCGCGATCTGCCAGGCGCTGCACAACGCGGGACACCGCGTGGTGGCAGGCTGCGGGCCGCGCTCCTCGCGCAAGGACCACTGGCTGAAGGAACAGAAATCCCTGGGCTACGACTTCGTCGCCTCCGAGGGCGACGCCACGGATTGGGCCTCGACCGAGGCGGCCTTCGCCAAGGTGCGGCGCGAGGTCGGGGAGATCGACGTGCTGGTGAACAATGCCGGCGCCATGCTGGACATGCGCTTTCGCCAGATGAGCCAGGCGGACTGGTCGGCGGTGCTGCGCAGCAATCTGGACACGCTGTTCAACACCACCAAGCAGGTGGTCGACAGCATGGCGGACCGCGGCTGGGGCCGCATCATCAACATCGGCTCCGTGGCCGCGGAGAAGGGCCAGATCGGCCAGATCAACTACGCCACCGCCAAGGGCGCCGTGATCGGCTTCACCCGTTCGCTGGCCCAGGAAGTCGCGGCCCGCGGCGTCACCGTCAACCTGGCCTCGCCGGGCTTCATCGCCGACGACACCGTGAAGGCGTTCCCGCCGGCGTTGCTGGACCGTATCGTCGAAAGCGTGCCGGTGGGCCGGCTGGGTACTGCCAAGGATCTGGCGGGGCTGTGCGCCTGGCTGGCGTCGGATGAGGCGGCGTTCGTGACGGGAGCCAACTACGCCATCAATGGCGGCGTGTATATGAGTTGAGGGAAGGTCCTCAATTCGCCAGCTTCACCGCCCCGCTGTCGATCAGCTTCTGCCACTTGGCGCTATCCGCCTGGATGAACGACTGCAGTTCGTCCCGTGAGCCGCCGCCGGCGATCATGCCGGCGTTTTCCAGGGCGGCCTTGAATTCGGGCGTGGCGACGGCGGCGCGCAGCGCGGCGTTGACCTGATCGAGCTGCGCGGCCGGGATGTCCTTGCTGGCCGCGACCGAGAACCACTGGGTGGCGGCGTAGCCCTTGAAGCCGGACTCTTCCACCGTGGGGACGTCGGGCAGGCTGTCCAGGCGGTAGGGCGTGGTGACGGCGTAGGCCTTCAGCGTGCCGGCCTTGATCTGCGGCATGACCGGTGCCGAACCCAGGATCGCCAGGGGGATCTGGCCGCCGGCCACGTCGGCCACCGCCTGGCCGCCGCCCTTGTAGGGCACATGCACGATGCGGGTGCCGGCATATTGGTTGAGCAGTTCGCCCGCCAGGTTTTGCGATGTGCCGTTGCCCGAGCTGCCGTAGCTCCAGGCTTCGGGCCGCTGGCGGGCATCGGCCAGCACGTCCTGCAGGGATGCCCGGGCGTCCTTGGCGGGACCGACAATGACCATGGGGCCTTGGGCCATCAGGATGACGGGCGCCAGTTCGCGGCCGATCTCGGGCTGGGGCGTGGGGTAGATCAGCGGGCCGGGCACGGTCAGCAGATAGCCGTCGCTGGCCTTGCTGCGCGCCACCAGCTGCAGGGCGATCGCGCCCGCCGCGCCGGGGCGGTTTTCCACGATAACGTTCAAGCCGCTGCGCCGCGCCAGTTCCTGCGCGGCGATGCGGGTCAGCACGTCGGCGGTGCCGCCCGGAACGAAGCCGATCACCCAGGTGATCTGCTTGCCGGGCCATTCCAGCTTGGCGTCTGCCGCGCCGGCGGTGGCGGTCAGCGCGGCGCCCAGCAGCAGCGCGCAGCAGCGGATAGCGAATTTCATGATTTCCCCTTTGTGTTTTTTTGCTCAGGCCGCCGCGCGTCTCAGCTCGGATCCGGCTTGCCGGGCGGCGTATTCGGATGCGCGGCGCAGGACTGATTGAAGGACTGCACCATTTTCAGGATGGGCCCCAGCACCCAGGTATTGAAGATGAGGATGTCGCTTTCTTCCTTGGGGTCCTGCTTCAGGTTGAAGAGGTACGGCGACTCCAGTTTTCCCTTGCCTTCGTTGACCTCGGGTTCCCAGTAGAAATGCAGCTTCCAGTCGCGCCATTTGACCGCGCGCAGGTCGTTCTTGATGTAGAACAGGAAGCCCTCGCGCAGCGAGGTCGGGCTGGCGCCGGTGAAGAAGTCGGTCTGGTCTATGCCGTCGATGGGACGGTCCTGCGGCATGGACGCGCCGCCGATGCGCGACAGCGTGGTGTACAGGTCGGTGACGTGCACGATCTCGTTGGAGACCTGGCCGGGTTGGACCTTGCCCGGCCAGCGGATCATGAAGGGCACGCGCAGGCTGCCTTCCATGGCCGTGTGGTAGGTGCCGGTCCAGGGACCGGCGGTGCCGCGGTAGGGCTTGCGGAATTCCGGGCCATTGTCGCTGCAGAAGATGAACACGGTGTCGTCGCGCAGCTTCAGTTCATCCACCGCCTGCACGATCTGGCCGACGCGGTGGTCCATTTCCACCATGGAGTCGGCGAAGTCGCCGGCGCCGGTGCGCCCCGCGAAGTCCGGGTGCGGCAGGGTGGGAAAGTGCAGGTGCACCAGCGGCAGGTACAGGAAGAAGGGGCGGCTGGCCTCTGCATGCTTGCGCATGAAGCCGATGGACCGGTCGACCAGTTCGGCGTCGATGCCGCGGCGGGTCTCCAGATCGTAGACCTTGACGTTTTCCGAAGGCGAGCCGGCCTGGCCCTGCATGATGTGCGGGATGTCGGCGACCGAGGGATCGAAGCCGATGGACGAGGTGAACTGGCTTTCGTCCGTGGTGCGCGGGATGCCATACCACTCGTCGAAGCCGCGATCGGACGGATAGCGGCCGGGGATGTCGCCCAGGTGCCACTTGCCGTAATGCGCCGTGGCGTAGCCCTGGCCGGACAATTGCTGGGCCAGTGTGATTTCGTCGCGCGCCAGGCCTTGTGGCAGGCCGGGAGGGACGGATTGCAGGCAACCGGTGCGGATGGGATGGCGCCCGCTCATCAGCGCGGAGCGCGTGGGCACGCAGTCGCTTTCCACGTTGAAGTTCTGCAGCAGCAGTCCTTCCGAGGCCAGCCGGTCGATGTTGGGGGTGGGCGCGCCGCGCAGCGCGCCGCCGCCGTAGCAGCCCAATTCGCCCCATCCCAGGTTGTCGGCCACGATCAATACGATATTGGGCTTCTTGTCCACGCGCTGCGTCTCCTGTCTGCGGGTTTATCCAGGGATTCTAGGAGCGCAGGCCCGGCTTAATATTCCTGAAGCTGAGTCTATGCATAACCAACGATTATGAATCTGTCCCTGCGCGACATCGAGTACTTCCTGGCCGTGGTGGAACACGGCAACCTGGACCGCGCCGCGGCCGCCTGCGGCGTCAGCCAGCCGGCGCTGTCCAAGTCCCTGCAACGGCTGGAAGCCGATACCGGGCTGGCGTTGCTGGACCGCGGCGGCCGCGGGCTGCGCCTGACCTCGGCGGGCCTGGCGTTCCGCGAGCATGCGCAGCGGCTCTGGGCGGAGTACCGCGACGCCGTGCGCAATGCGATGGAGCTGCGCCTGGGCGAGGCCGGGCTGCTGCGTATCGGCGCGACCGGCGCTACCGTGGACAGCGTGGTGATGCCGGCGCTGCGCCGCCTGCTGCCGCGCCGGCCCGCGCTGCGGGTGCAGCTGACGCAAGGCCAGTCGGACGATCTCAACGAGCAGGTCGCGGGCGGCAGGCTGGACCTTGCGGTGACACCGATCTATGCCGACGTGCCGGGCTCGCTGCATCAGGAATCGATACGCGAGGACGGCCTGTGCGTGGCCGCCAGCCGCAAGCATCCGCTGGCGTCGCGGCGCAAGCTGGCGTTGCGCGACCTGGCAGGCCAACGCTGGATCCTGCCCATGCAGGGGTCGGTGGCGCGCCAGGCGCTGGAGGCCCGCTATGCCGAGGCGGGCCTGGCGCAACCTGCGGCGGCGCTGGAGGTGCAGCATTTTTCCGGGGGCGCGCTGGCGTTGTTGGCGGCCTCGGACCTGCTGGCGCTGATGCCGCATAGTGCGCTGGGTCCAGGCATTGCGGAACTGCCGGTGGCGCTGGGCCGGCCCCTGCGGCGCAGCATGGCGCTGGTTACGCGGCACGGCGCCACCTGGTCGCCGCTGATGCAGGAGTTCCGCGCGGCGGTGCTGGAGGCCACGCCCCGCGCTTAGCCAGCTTGCGGAAAGCCCCCGTAGGGCGCCCATCCAGATCCTGCGATGACGCCGCCGTCGCAGGGGATGGTGGCGCCAGTGATGACCGAGGCCGCCGGCGACAGCAGGAAGAACACCACTTCCGCGATCTCGCTCGGCTGCATCAGGCGGCCCAGCGGCGTGGCGTTCAGGATCGGCGTCATGTCGCGCTCGCCCTGCCGTTCCTTGGGTTTCAGGAAGGGCGTGTCGGTCCAGCCGGGCGCGATGGAGTTGACGCGCAAGCCGCGGCGCGCCCATTGCACCGCGAGGGCTTCGGTCAGATTTACCACCGCGGCCTTGGCCGGACCGTAGGCCAGTACCGGGCCGGGGCGGAACGACAGCACGGACGCCACGTTGACGACCGCCCCGCGTCCGCGCTTGGCCATCGCGCTGCCGAATACGCGGCAGGCGATATAGGTGCCTTTCAGGTGGGAATCCACCACACGGGCCCAGGCCTCCACCGGATAGTCTTCGATGGCGGTTGGAACCTGGGCGATACCGGCGCAGTTCACCAGTCCGTTGACCGCGGGTAGGAGGGCGGCAAGTCGTTCCTGGGTGGCCCGCAGTCCGGCCTCGTCCAGCACGTCGCCCGGGGCGGCCACCGCGCGCGGCCCCAGTTCCCGCGCCAGCGTATGCGCGGCTT
This sequence comes from Achromobacter sp. K91, assembly GCF_003576205.1. Lineage (NCBI taxonomy): Bacteria > Pseudomonadati > Pseudomonadota > Betaproteobacteria > Burkholderiales > Alcaligenaceae > Achromobacter > Achromobacter sp. K91. The sequence goes on from NZ_QWFB01000002.1 coordinate 63,670, forward strand.
CCTGGTTGAGGTCAAGGATAGCCGCGGAGCCGCCCGCTTCGATCACCCGCCTGCATACCGCCGCGCCGATGCCGCTTGCGCCGCCTGTGACAATGACCGACAAGGTTGAGTCTGGCGTTGCGTGGTCCATCAACGTCCCCAGCGCGCCTTCAGGCGCTGTTCAAACATGCGCAGCGCAACGTCGATGCAGATGCCGACGATGCCGATGGCGATCATGCCGGCCATGACGATATTGGTGGCGACGTTGAGCTGCCCCTGGACCATCATGTAGCCGATGCCGTTGCCCACCACGATCAGTTCCGCGCCTACCAGCGATTGCCAGCCGATGCCGGCGCTGACGCGCAGGCCGGCCAGGATGGAAGGCAGCGACGCCGGCAGCAGCACTTCGGCCACGATGCGCGGGCCACTGGCGCCCAGCGTGCGCGAGGCTTCCAGCAGTCGCGTGTCGACGAACTTGGCGCCGCGGTAGGCGCTGATCAGGCAGGGCGGAAAGGCGCCGGCGAAGATGATCAGGGTGGGCCCGCCGATGCCGGTGCCGAACCACAGGCCGGCGAACGGCACCCAGGCGATGGGCGCCACGAAGCGCAGCGCATCGAAGAACGGACTGACCACGTCGTCCAGCCAGCGGTACCAGCCCATCAGCAAGCCCAGCGGTATGCCTACCGCCGCGGCCAGCAGGAAGCCGCAGGCGAAGCGGTAGAGGCTGGCGCCCAGGTGCGTCCAGAGCGTGGCGCCGGAATAGGGTTCGCTGCTGTACTGCGCGATGGTCTGCAGCACGGTCAGCGGGCCGGGCAGGTAGTTGGGCGGGAACACGCCCGCCACGCTCAGCAGATGCCAGGCCAGGAAGAAGCCGGCCAGCCCCAGGCAGGACAAGCCGAAGGTGAAGGCGGGCGGGTCGCCCGAGGCGCGTGTCAGCGTAGCCATGGCAAGGCCCTCTTTTCGATCCATTCCAGTCCGCGTGTCATCACCGCGCCCAACAGGCCCACCCAGACCATTGCGTACAGGATCATGCCGGGCCGGATGTCCAGCGCCGCGGTGTCCAGCACCTTGCCCAGGCCGATGAAGGCGCCGATGAGTTCGGCTGCCACCAGCGTCATCCACGCGGTCTGCAGCGACAGCCGCAGGCCGGTGAAGATCATGGGCATGGAGCCGGGTATCAGGACCTCGCGCAGCATGCGGACGGGATTGCCCGCGCCGTGCACGCGCGCGGCCTCGATCAGCGTGGGGTCGATGTTGCGCACGCCTGCGTAGGTGTTGATGACGGCAGGTGTGAACGAGGACACCCAGATCAGGAAGATCTTCGCCGGATCCCCCAGGCCCAGCCACAGGATGGCCAGCGGGATCCAGGCCAGTGGCGGAATCGGGCGCAGCAGCGAGAACACCGGCCCGACCAGCGCGTCGATGCGCTTGCTGAATCCCATCAGCAGCCCCAGCGGCACGCCGGTGCCGATCGCGACCAGGAATCCCAGGAATACCAGGCGCAGGCTGTGGCCGATGTGCTGGAACAGCGTGCCGCCGGCATAGCCGGAATCGCGCGAGAGCTGCACCGCGGCCTGCCAGGTGGTGAGCGGGGTGGGAAAGCGCGCGCCATTGACCAGGCCCAGCGCCGACACGATCCACCAGGCGGCAAAGGCGATGGCGACGGCCGCCACACCCACGGTGATTCGGCGGCGCGATGCGCGCGGCCGCTGCGCGGGCAGGGTTGCGATGTGCTCACTCATGGCCGGACCCCGTCGCCTGGCGGTCCAGATGGGCCACGTCCTCGAGCAGCAGCAGCATGGCGGTGCAATCCTGCTCCTGCCGTCCCCATGATTTGGCCAGCGCGAACATCTCGCGGGCGTAGCCGCCCAGGCCCAGCGGCGCACCCACCGAGGCGGCCAGGTTCATGGCCAGGTTGATGTCCTTGTAGCCCATGCGCATGGGGAAGTCGGGGCTGATGTCGCCCGCCAGCACCTTGCCGGGAAAATTGGTCAGGAGCTGTCCGCGCCCCGCAGTGGTGTTGGACAGCACCTTGACGACAGTGGCGCGGTCCAGCCCGAGCTTGGCGGCGAACATCAGCGCTTCGCCCGTCAGCACCATGCCGACCATGGACATGTAGTTGTTGACAAGCTTGAGCCGGATGCCCGAACCGAAAGGGCCCACATGCACGATCTCGTTGGCCATGGCGGCGAAGATGGGCGCAGCCTGGTCGAAGTCGGCCTGCGCGCCGCCGGCCATGATCAAGGCCTTGCCCTGCGCCGCCTCGCGCGGCGTGCGCCCCACGGGGGCATCCATGCAACGCAGGCCCAGGGCTGCGAGATCGGCGGCGATGCGGTCCGTCTCGACCGCGTCGCCCGTGCTCATTTCAATGACCAGGGCGCCCGGATTCAAGCCCGCCGCCGCGCCATCGGCGCCGAACAAGGCGTCGCGGACGTGGGTCGAGGTAGGCAGCATGGTGATCGCCACGTCGCAGCCGCGGGCGGCGTCCAGTGGCGTGGCGGCCCGCCGGAAGCCGGTGTCGGCCAGGCGCTCCATGGCTGCGGGAACGACGTCGTAGCCTGATACTGCATACCCTTGCGCGGCCAGGTTGCGCAGCATCGCGCTCCCCATGACGCCCAGGCCCAGGAATGCAATGCGGGGTGATTCGATGTGTTCCATGGGGCTTGCTCCGTTGTGGTCAGCGGCCTAGCCGCGCACTGGTGCTGCTGCGCGGCGGCGCGGTGGTGTCGCGGACGATCAATTCCAGTTCGATGCAGACGTTTTCGGGCGGCGTGTCGGCATCGGCGGCCAGCAGGATCTGGGCGGCGCGCTGGCCCAGCTCGAAGGCCGGCACGTTCAGGGTGGTGATGCCGGGCCGGCAATGGGCCGCCATTTCGATATTGTCGAAGCCCGTGATCGAAATCTGCTCGGGCACGCGCAGGTTTTGCCACAGGCATTCCTGCAGCGCCCCATAGGCCAGGATGTCATTGCCGCACATGACCGCGGTGGGCGGCTCGGGCAGGCGCAGCAGGGTGGCCATGGCGCGGCGGGCTTCGGGCACGGTGTAGGGCTTTTCGATGACGTATTGCGGCGGCAGTTCGATGCCGCGGCGCGTCAGGGCGCGCGTGAAGCCGGCGACGCGGTCGGCGGCGCGGTCGTTGTCCTTGGAGATGCCGGCGATCACGCCAAGTCGGCGGTGGCCGATGTCCAGCAGGTAGTCGGCGATGCGCTGCGCAGCCGCGGCGTTGTCCCAGCCCACCATGGGCCAGGAATCGGCGGCGTCGTAATGGCAGGTGGTGACGAAGGGGATGCCCTTGGAGTGCAGCAGTTCGTAGAGTTCCGGGTCGCGGCTACGCCCGACCAGCATCATGGCGTCCACGCCGCGCTCGATCAGCGCGCGCACTTCACCCGCTTCGCGCGCGGGGCTGTAGTTGGTGCTGGCCAGCAGCAGCTGATAGCCGTGCTCGTGGATCGCTTGCTGCATGCCGTCGACCAGCTTGGCGAACAGGGCACTGTCCACCGTGGGGATGATGGCGCCCATGGTCCGGGTCTTGCGGGAAGCGAGCGAACGGGCTGCGCCGTGCGGCACGTAGCCAGCCTCGGCCAGCAGGGCCATGGCGCGCGCGCGCAGGTCGGGCCGCACTTTTTCCGGGTGGTTCAACACCCGCGACAAGGTTGCCGACGAGATGCCGCCGGCGGCGGCGATGGACTTCAGGGTGTCCCCGGATAGGGGAGCCGACTTTCGCTTCATGTTTTGAAAGCGCTTTCAGAAATTTGATGGTGTGAATATACAGTTATTGAAACGCGATGGTCTATCTCTAGGGTTTTCTCGGGGTTGAACGAGATTCTTCCGCGCTTATTCTTTGTATGCGCTTTCAAAAAACGAGCCCGGACGCAGATCCGGGCCTGCTATCCGGGGAATGTCGCGGCAGCTCGCGCATGCAGACCGGAATCCACTATCGGAGACTAAGCATGTCGAGAATCCCCCGCATCCTGGGTCTGTGCCTGGCGCCGCTGGGCGCCTTGTTGTTGAGCCCGTCCGTGTCGGCCCAGACGCCGACTCCCATCAAGGTCAGCTACCAGATTGCCTATTGGGCGCTGCCGATCTACATCGCTACGGAAAAGAACTGGTGGGCGGAAGCCGGCCTGAAGCCGGAGTTCGTGGTGTATCCGGCGGGAGCGCAGCAGATTGCCGGCGCCGCATCCAAGTCCTGGGACGTGGGCGGAACGGGGTCGCCGCCCGCGGTGCTGGGCGCGCAGCGCTATGGCATCGTGACCCTCGGCGTCACTAATGACGAATCGACCGCCAACGGCGTGATGGCGCGCAAGGAAAACGCCGCCGCCGTGCGCAGCAACGCGGCCAAGGAAGTGAAGGGCAAACAGATCCTCCTCAGTCCGAACTCGACGGGCGAATACGCCACCATGGCCTGCCTGAAGAAATGGGGCATGCAGCGCAGCGATGTCAGCGTGGTCACGCTGGCCCCGGCGCAGCTGGTGTCCGCCTACACCGGCGGCAACGGCATGCTGGCCGGCACCTGGGCGCCCAATTTCTACACGCTCAACGAGCAGATCGGCGCGGAAGTCGTGTGCAGCGGCAAGGACGCGGGCGTGATGATTCCTGGCGCGCTGGTGGCGCGCGGCGAATTCGCCCAGCAGAATCCGGACGCGGTCGCCAAGTTCCTGGCGGTGTACTTGCGGGCCGTCAGCTTCGAGAAGAACAACAAGGCGGAAGCCATGGGCTACCTGCGCAAGCTGTTCCAGGCCAACGGCATCAAGCTCAACGACGGTTACCTGGGACAGGAGCTGGAACGGCCGATCTTCACGCTCGACGAGCAGCTCAAGCTGATGTCGCGCACTGGCGGCAAGTCCACGCTGGACAACGCCTACGAGGCGCTGTCGGGCTACCTGAAGAGCGTGGGCACGCTCACCGAGGTGCCGGACCCCAAGGCCTACATCACGGACGACTACATGAAGCGCGTCGACCAGACCCCGGCGCTCAAGACTTTCGCCAACAAGACCAACTGAGCTTCATCCATTCTTCCGCGAGGCCATACCATGGCAGTAAGCAAGCTCAAGTCCGCGTCCAGGCAGCCCCAGGCCAACGAGGCCGCCGCGCGCGAGGTCGCCGCCGAAATGCTGGCGAACATCAAGTCGGGCGGCGAGGCCGCGGTGCGCGACTACGCCCGGCGGCTGGATAAATGGGAGGGGGACATCCTGGTCGGCGCCACCGAGATGGAACGGCGCACCGCGTCCATTCCCGACGGCATCAAGCGCGACATCGAGTTCGCCGCCGGCCAGGTGCGCAAGTTCGCGCAGGCCCAGATGGCTTCGGTGCGCGAGTTCGAGCTGGAACTCGCGCCGGGCCTGGTCGCGGGCCAGCGCCTGATACCGGTCAACGTGGCGGGCTGCTATGTGCCCACCGGGCGCTACGCGCACATCGCTTCGGCCTACATGAGTATTGCCACCGCCAAGGCGGCCGGCGTGCCCATGGTCATCGCCTGCTCCACGCCGTACCGCGGCGAGGGCATACATCCGCAAGTGCTGTATGCCATGCAGGTGGCGGGCGTGGATGCCGTGATGACGCTGGGGGGCGTGCAGGCGATCGCCGCCATGGCCTATGGCCTGTTCACCGGCAAACCGGCCGATATCATCGTCGGGCCGGGCAACAAGTTCGTGGCGGAAGCCAAGCGCATGCTCTTCGGCAGCGTGGGCATCGACGTGTTCGCCGGACCTTCGGAGGTCTGCATCATCGCCGACGTGTCGGCGGACCCGGCTATCGTCGCCTCGGATCTGGTCGGGCAGGCCGAGCATGGCCACGAGTCACCGGCCTGGCTGATCGCCACCGACCGCAAGCTGGCCGAAGCGGTGCTCAAGCAAGTGCCCGAACTGATCGCGGCCCTGCCGCCCACCGCAAGGGACGCGGCCGGCGCCGCCTGGCGCGACTACGGCGAGGTGGTGCTGTGCGATACGCGCGAAGAGGCGGTCGAGGTCTCGGACCGCTACGCCAGCGAACACCTGGAGGTCCATTGCGAAGACCTGGACTGGTGGTTCCGGCATCTGACCTGCTATGGCTCGCTGTTTCTGGGCGAGGAAACCACGGTGGCGTTCGGCGACAAGGCCAGCGGCACCAACCACATCCTGCCCACCAAGGGCGCGGCGCGCTATTCGGGCGGCCTATCCGTGCACAAGTTCATCAAGACCGTCACCTGGCAGCGCATGACGCGCCAGGCCAGCCGTGACACCGCCCAGGTGACGGCGCGGATCTCGCGCCTGGAAGGCATGGAAGCGCATGCGCGCACGGCTGACGACCGCCTGGCCAAGTACTTCCCCAAAGAGTCCTTCGAACTGGGCGAACCCGTGCGGGAGTAAAGCCATCATGCAGAATGACATGTCCCGCCTGTTCGACCTCGACGGCCGCGTCGCGCTGGTAAGCGGCGGTAGTTCCGGCATAGGCCGGGCCATTGGCCTGGCGCTGGCGCGGGCCGGCGCCAGCGTGGTGCTGGTGGCGCGGCGCGAGCACGAGCTGGCTTGCGCCGCCAGCGAATTCGAAGCGCAAGGCCTGCGTGCGCGCGCGTTGCCCTGCGATCTGGCCGACCGCGATGCGTTGCGCGACTTTGCCGACCGCGCGGCGCAACCTTTCGGCGCGCCCGACATCCTGGTCAATGCCTCGGGCATCAATGTGCGCAAGTCCTTCGAGGACACGGCTGACGATGATTGGGACCGTTCGCTGGCGATCAACCTGACCGCACCGTTCCTGTTGACCCGCGCGCTGGCGCCGGCCATGCGCGAACGCGGCTGGGGCCGCATCATCAACATTACCTCGCTGCAGTGCGTGCGCGCCTTTCCTGACAGCGCGCCCTATGGCGCGTCCAAGGGCGGCCTGATGCAGCTGACCCGAGCCATCGCCGAGTACTGGTCGCGCCACGGAGTCACCTGCAACGCGATCGCGCCGGGCTTCTTCGAGACGCCGCTGACCGCGCCCGTGATGAGCGACCCGGCCCGCGTGCAGGCCCTGGCGGGCGGCACCATGATCGGCCGCAATGGCCGGCTGGAAGACCTGCACGGCGCGGCAGTGTTCCTGGCGAGCGAGGCGTCGGCCTACATAACCGGGCAGACCCTGTTCATAGACGGCGGCTTTTCGGCCCGCTGACCGGTATCTCCATGGAGCCTCGCCATGAAAGCCCTTGTCTACACCGCGCCCGGCCAGCTGACCTTCCGCGATGAACCCGATCCCGCACCAGCGGACGGCGATGCGCTGCTGCGCATCGAGGCCGTGGGCATCTGCGGCTCGGACATGCATGCCTACCATGGGCATGATCCCCGCCGCAATCCGCCGCTGATCCTGGGCCACGAGTTCGTCGGCACGCTGGTGGGCGGCAGCCGCGCCGGCCAGCGGGTCACCGGCAATCCGCTGATCCACTGCGGCCAGTGCGATTTCTGCGTGCAGGGCCGCAACAATCTCTGCCGCAACCGCGGCATGGTGGGCATGACGCGTCCCGGCGCCTTCGCCGAGTTCATGGCCATACCCGAACGCTGTCTGATATCCGTGCCGCAGGACATGCCGGCCGCCGCGGCCGCGCTGACCGAACCCGCGGCCACGGCCTTGCACGGCGTGGCGCTGGCGCAGCGGGCGTTGTTCCGGCCATTGGCCGAAGCCCGCGCGCTGGTCGTGGGCGGCGGCGCCATAGGCCTCCTGACGGCGCTGCTGCTGCGCAGCCAGGGCTGCCGCGTCAGCTTGGCGGAGACCAATCCCTTGCGGCGCGCTTCGGCGCAGCAGCACGCGGGCTGCACGGCCTTCGATCCGCGCGAGGCGGCACCCGAACCGGGCGCATATGAACTGGTGGTGGACGCGGTAGGCGGCAAGCTCACGCGCGCCGCGGCGCTGGCCGCGGTGCAGCCGGGCGGCGTCATGCTGCACATCGGCCTGCAGGACTGGGCCAGCGAGATCGACATGCGGCGGCTGACGCTGGAGGAGATCACCCTCATCGGCGCCTATACCTACACCAGCGCGGATCTGCGCGCCACGGTGGACGCGCTGCATCGCGGCGTCTTCGGCGACCTGTCCTGGATCGAGGAGCGCGAACTGGGCGCGGGCGCGCGGGCTTTCTCTGACCTCGATGGCGGACGCGCGGCGTCGGCAAAGATCGTGCTGAGGACGCATTGACATGGCCCGCCATCCTCTTTCCCCGCCCGTCGTCGGGGGCGTACCGGCCGCCCTGGCCCTGCTCGATCGGAGTGCCGCCATGACCGTCGCCAGGCCTCCCGCCCCTCCACCCGCGCCGGTGCGTCGACGCCTGTCCCTGCGCTGGCTGGTCAGCGGCGCGTCGGTCGCGGCGCTGCTCCTGGCCTGGTACCTGGCCACCGGCCCTTTGGAATTGTTGAGTCCGGTGCAGCTGCCGTCGCCCAGCGATGCCTGGGACGCACTACTGGAGATCGCAGGGGACGGCTATGCCGACGGCACGCTGTGGCAGCACATCGTGGCCAGCACCGGACTGGTGCTGTACGGGTTTGCAGCGGCGGCGCTGACGGGCGTGCCGCTGGGGATCCTGATGGGGCAGAACCGGCTGGTCGAGGCCTACGTCAATCCGGTGTTCCAGATCGTCCGTCCCATTGCGCCCATCGCCTGGATTCCGCTGACCATCCTGTGGTTCGGGCTGGGCACCAGCGCCAAGGTCTTCGTCATCTGGCTGGCAGCTTTCGCGCCGACCGTGATCAATACCTACACCGGCGTGCGCAACATCGACGACACGCTGCTCCAGGCGGCGCGGGTCAATGGCGCGGCGGGCCGCCTGATGCTGCTGGACGTCATCGTTCCAGGCGCGTTGCCCGCCATCTTCACGGGCCTGAGGACCTCGTTGCAGGCTTGCTGGATGGTGCTGGTGGCGGCCGAGCTGGTCGGCTCCTTCGTCGGCCTGGGCCACGTGCTGATCATCGCCACCCGCGACCTGAACTCGGGAATGATCGTGGTGGCCATGGCCGCCGTGGCCGGCATGGGCATGCTGATGTCGGCCCTGCTGGCGCAGGTCGAACGCAAGGTGATGCCATGGAAAGCCTGAACCGCGCCGGCCCGTCGCGCGCGCACGCCCTCGTGTCGCGCCGCGTGCTCGAACGCTGGCTGATGCCGGCGCTGGGCATCGCCACCTTGTTCGGCGGCTGGGCATTGCTGTCCGGGCTGGGCCTGGTATCGCCGGCCTTCCTGCCTGGACCGCTGACGGTGCTGCGCAGCATGGCCGAGCACACGCGCGAACCCTATGCGGGCTCGGTGCTGCAGATGCATCTGCTGGCCAGCCTGGAGAAATTCCTGATCAGCTTCTCCATCGCGGTCCTGCTTGGTGTCCCGCTGGGCTTGTTCATGGGGCGTTTCAAGGCGCTGGATTGGGCGGTGACGCCGGTGTTCGAAGCCTTCCGCTTCATTCCCCCAATCGCCTGGGTGCCGTTCGCGATCTTCTGGTTCGGCACGGGCTTCCTGTCGCCCACCCTGGTGATATTCGCCGGCGCCTTCGCGCCCTGTGTACTGAACGCCTATCGCGGCGCCAGGCAGATCGACCGCGCCTTGATCGAGGCCGGCCAGATGCTGGGGGCTGGGCGCTGGGCGACGTTGACGGAAATCCTGCTGCCGGCCGCATTGGCGCACATCGTCGCTGGCATCCGCGTCGGCGCGGGGTTCGGCTGGCAGTCCTTGATCGGCGCGGAACTGATCGTGGGTTCGACCGGGCTGGGCTACATGATCGTGCAGGGCGGCAGCAATCTGGAACCCGCCATCGTGATCAGCGGAATGATCACCATCGGCCTGATAGGCGCGGGTATCGACTACGGCATGCGCGCCTTGCAGCGCAGGGTGCAGCGCGACTGGTCGCGCTGACCCGGGAAAAAAGGAGGAAGCACAGGCAGGCAGTGCAGGCAGCGTCATTTCATACCGGAGAGAGACAGATGAAACACTACAAAGGCCTCAAGGCCTTGGCAGCGCTCGTGATCGGGTGCTGGCTGGGGGGACCCGGACAGGCGACGGCCCAGGCCGCGCCGGCGGGCGAGGAACTGTTCACCATCCGCATCGGGCAGCAGCCACAGCGGTGGGCGCTGGAGTGGTACATCGCCAGCGAGAAGGGGTGGTGGAAGGAAGTGGGCCTGAAGCCTGAGATCTCGACCTTTGCTTCCGGCGCGGTCGAAATCGCGGCGGGCGCGTCCGGTTCATGGGACGTGGGCGGGGCGGGCAATATTCCGTCGCTGCTGGGCGCGTCGAAGTACGGCCTACAGACCATAGGCATCGCCGACGGCGAGGCCGCCATCATCACGCTGATGGCCACCAAGGACCGGGCGGATGAGTACCTCAAGAACCCGGCGCTGCTCAAGGGCAAGACCATTCCGGTCACCAGCAACTCCACGGGTCAGTGGGGCGCGGCGCAATGCCTGTCACAGAAGTTCGGCCTCAAGCCCGACGACTACCGCTTCGTGAACCTGTCGCCGCCCGACATCAATGCCGCGGTAATGAGCGGCAAGTACGACATTTCCTCGGTGTGGGCGCCCAACACCTACATCCTGGAAGAGGCCATAGGCGCAAAGGTGATCTGTACTGGCGCCGAGCTGAAAATGCCTATCCACAGCTACCTGTTCACGACGCCGGCCTTCGCCAAGAAGCATCCCGACAAGGTCGCCCGCTTCCTGGCGGTTTACCTGCGCGCGGTGGCCTGGCAGCGCGCGCATCCCGAGGAGGCCAAGGCGTATCTGAAAGCCTTTTTCGGCAGCGTGGGCGTGAAGTTCCCCGACAAGTACCTGGCGCAGGAATTGCGCGACCGTCCGGCTTTCGACCTGGCGGAGCAGACCAAGCTGTTCGCGCCGGGCCCCGGCGGGTCCTCGGAGATCGTGGAGTGGTGGAACAGCGTGGGGGAATTCATGGTGTCCGTGGGCGTGGTCAAGAAGATCCCTGATCCCAAGACCATGGTCACGGGCAAGTATCTGCAGATGATCCAGGACGATCCCAAGCTCAGGGTCTTCGTCTCCGACGTCGCCAGGTAAGCCGGCGGCCGCGGCTCTCAACAAAGGAACGCAAGCATGAGTCAGATTACTTTCGAGCGGGTGCAGCGCACTTTCAGCCGGGGCGGGGAAAGCTTCCTGGCCCTGGACGACGTGAGTTTCGAGGTGGGCGAGAGGGAGTTCGTTTCCATCGTCGGACCGTCTGGCTGCGGCAAGACCACGCTGATGCGCATGGCAGCCGGCCTGGAGTTTCCCTCGGCCGGCAGCGTGCGGGTGGGTGGCAAGGAAGTCGAGGAACCGGGACCGGACCGCGCCGTCGTGTTCCAGCAGTTTGCGCTGTTTCCCTGGAAGACCGTGACCGAGAACATCGGCTTCGGCTTGAAGTGCAAGGGCGCCTCGCGCGAGGCGCGGGCGCGGACCGTGGCGCGCTACATCGAACTGATGGGCCTGGCGGGCTACGAGCAGGCCTATCCGCACCAGCTGTCCGGCGGGATGCAGCAGCGCGTGGCCATCGCCCGCAGCTACGCGCTGGATCCCGACGTGCTGCTGATGGACGAGCCCTTCGGCGCGCTGGACGCCCAGACCCGCGTGGTCATGCAGGAAGAACTGGTCAAGTTGTCCCGCCTCAATCCGCGCACCGTGCTGTTCATCACCCACAGCGTGGAAGAAGCGGTGTATCTGTCCGACCGCGTGGTGGTGCTGACCGGCCGCCCGGGACAGATCAAGGAAATCATCAACGTGGCCGACGTGCGCAAGCGCGAGGACTGGGACAGCATGGAGCGGATCGAGGACGTGATGGACATGGAGGCATTCGTGCACCTGCGCACGCACATCTGGAAGCTGCTGCGGGCGCAGGAAACCGAACCGCTGGATGCCGCCCTGGCCGCGGCTCACTGAAGGGAAGCGTAGATGAAGCACATCAATGAAGGCGCGGCGCCTGCCGCGAAACCCTCGCGGCTTGCCGCCCTGCACACCGACACGCCGTGGTGGCGGCTTACCGCCACCGCCGCGGATGCGGGGGCCATCGCGCCGCGCGAGATGGTCCGCATGCTGGAGCAGTTGATACTGATCCGGCGCTTCGAAGAGAAGCTGCTGAAGCTCAGCGTGGCCGGCATCCTGCATGGTCCGGCGCATTCCAGCATCGGCCAGGACGGCGCCGCCGTGGGCGCCATGTCGGCGCTGGAGTCGGCCGACAAGATCAACGGCACCCACCGCATGCACCACCAGTTTCTTGCCAAGGCGCTGAACCACGCCACATCGGCGGACTATTCGCCGTTGGACTCGGAAACGCTGGATTCGCACCGTGAGGTGGTCTACCGGACCTATGCCGAGATCCTGGGCCTGACGCCTGGCTATTGCGGCGGCCGTGGCGGTTCCATGCATCTGCGCTATCCCGAGGCCGGCATCTATGGGTCCAACGCCATCGTGGGCGGCAATCCGTCGCATGCGGTGGGTTACGCCTTTGCCGACAAGCTGCGCGGCCGCGACCATGTGTCGGTGGCCTTCTTCGGCGACGGCGCCATGCAGAGCGGGGCGGCCTACGAGGCCATGAACCTTGCGGCGCTCTACAACACGCCCACCATTTTCTTCGTGGAAAACAACCTGTACGCCGTGTCCACCCACGTGTCGGAACAGACCCGCGAAACCCGCTTGTCGGCGCGCGGCCTGTCCCTGGGCGTGCCGGCGATAGAGTTCGACGGCATGGACGTGGTCGCTGCGCGCCTGGCCATGCAGGAAGCCCGGGCCATCATCCGCCGCGACGGCGGGCCGGTGCTGCTGGAGGCGCAGACCTACCGCTACCTGCACCAGTCGGGCGCGCTGAAGGGCAGCGCCTTCCGCTACCGCGACAAGGACGAGGAAGAAGCCTGGGGCGCGCGCGATCCCATGTCGACGTTTCCCGAGCAGCTGAAGTCGCTGGGCCTGATCGACGATGCCGGCATCGCCCGCCTGGAGCGCCGCGCGGAAGAACTGATAGACGGCGCGCTAGGGCGGCTGCTGGAGCACTACGGCGACGAGGCGGCGCAACGCATCCGGCCCGAACTGTGGCCGGACCCGGCCAGCGTGGACAGCGGCATCCGCGGCAACCTGGGCGAACTCGCGGGTCAGCGCGCCATCGAGCTGGAGGAGCAGACGCCAGCGAGCCTGGCGGACGCCAAGTTCCAGGACGTGATTTCGCGCGCCATGCTGCTGAACATGCAGCGCGACGACGGCATCTTCATCCTGGGGGAGGATGTGCATCGCCTGAAAGGCGGCACGGCTGGCGCTACCAAGGACATCGGCGACCATTTTCCGGAACGCCTCATCGGCACGCCCATCTGCGAGAACGGCTTCACCGGCCTGGCGCTGGGCGCGGCGTTGAACGGCATGCGGCCGGTGGTGGAGATCATGTACCCCGACTTCGCGCTGGTGGCGGCGGATCAGCTGTTCAACCAGATCGCCAAGGTGCGCCACATGTTCGGCGGCAAATTCGCGGTGCCGGTGCTGGTGCGCAGCCGGGTCACGGCGGGCACCGGCTACGGTTCGCAGCATTCCATGGACGCCAGTGGCCTGTTTGCTCAGTATCCAGGGTGGCGCATCCTGGCGCCGTCGCGTCCCTACGATTACATCGGCCTGCTCAATGCCGCGCTGCGCTGCGACGATCCGGTCCTGATGGTGGAATACAACGACCTGTTCAAGACGGTGGGCAAGGTGCCGGCCGAGGACTGGGACTACATCGTGCCCATCGGCCGGGCCCGGGTGGCGCGTGAGGGCGCGCGCTGCACCATCCTGACCTATGGCGTCATGGTCGAGGTCTGCTGCCAGGCGGCGGAGCGCACGGGCATCGATGCCCAGGTGATAGACCTGCGCACGCTGGATCCGCTGGGCATCGATTGGGACACCATCGCGGCCGGCGTCAAGCGTACGCAGGCGCTGATGATCGTGGAGCAGACTACCCGCGGCACCTCGATCGGCTCGCGGGTCGCGAGCGAGGCGCAGTCGAGGCTGTTCGACTGGCTGGACCACGAGATCGTACACGTCACGGGCGCCAATTCCTCGCCCGTGGTCTCCAAGGTGCTGGAGCGCGCCGCGCTGGCGGACGCGCAGGCCGTGGAGACGGCCCTGAAATCCATGGACAGCCGCCGCGGCGGCGCCCGCTGAACCGGACGCCATCGGAGAGAAAAATGCTCAAAGACAAACTGCTTGCCACGCATCACACGGCTGTCTGCGTCAATGATTTCGAACGCGCGCGCAATTTCTACACCGGCTTTCTTGGCTTCGAGCTGGAAGGCGAGATGGACCACCGCAGCGAGCCTGCGCTGGGCGAAGTGGTCGGCCTGCCGGGCGCGACCATACGCTGGGCCATGCTGCGCCACGGCGGACACCGGGTGGAACTGTTCAAGTACTACACGCCGGACGGCGACAGGCAGCCGCGCCGCCAATGCGATTTCGGCTACAGCCACATGGCGTTCGAGGTGGAGGACGTGGATGCCGTATACGAGCAGGCCACGCGCGCCGGCTATGAAAGCGTGTCTTCGCCGCGCGTCATGCGGCAAGGGCGCACCAAGGTGTTCTATCTGATGGAGCCTGAAGGCGCCATCACGGAGTTCATCCAGTTCATGAATCCGGCGGCCTGACGCCGCACTGCGTCACGCTCCGCCGGCCGGGGCGCGCGCATCGATCTTCTGAGGAACAAGCATGACGAGAACGCTGGATATGGTCGTCCCGCCGACGGGCGAGGCCCTGGACGCCGCCCGCCTGGTCGCCTGGATCGTGGCGCCTGGCCAGGCCTTCAAGACGGGGGACGTGCTGGTCGAAATCGAGACCGACAAGTCCATCATCGAGGTGCCCGCGCACGACGACGGGATCATGGTGGAGCATCTGGTCGCGGTGGACGGCATCGTCAACGCGGATACGGTGATCGCACGCGTGCAGATGGAAGGCGAGGCTGCGCCGGTGGCGAGTGCGGCCGGCGTGCCGGCTCAACCCACAGCGGCAACGCCTGCGGCGGCCGCTGCCGCCCCGGCCGCCGCGCGGGCGCCGGCGGCGTCGCCGTCGTTGGTGCGTCCACTCGCGCAGCCTTCAGGAGCGCGCAAGTTCGCCACCCCTGCCGCCCGCCGCGTCGCGGCCGAGCGCGGTATCGCGTTGGACGCGGTTGCGGGGACCGGGCCCAACGGTCGCGTGACGGTGGCGGATGTCGGCCTGGCAAGCGGCCACGGACAGGAGGGCATGCTGGCCCGCGGCGCGCCAGGAGCAAAGCGCGAAGCCTGGGCGGCTACCCGCCATGGCGACATACGGTTCACGGTGTGGGAGGGGAGCCGTCCGGACAGCCAGACGGCGGTGCTGATCCACGGCATGTTCGGCGACCGCGACGCCTGGGCCAGCCTGGCGCATGCGCTCAGCCGCGCCGGACTGCGCGTGCTGGCGATGGATCTTCCTTGCCATGGCGCCACGCGTTCGCAGGCCACGCGCTTCGAGCATATCGTCGATGCGGTGGCCGACACGGTCGCATCCCAGTGCATCGGCTCCGTGAACCTGATCGGCCATTCTTTTGGCGCAGCGGTGGCGGCCCGGGCGGCGTCCCGCCCCGGCATGGCCGTGGACAGCCTGGTGCTGATCGCGCCGGTCGGCCTGGGCACTGAAATCGACCAGAGCTTTCTGACGGGCATGACGCATGCCGGCACCAACGAAGCGGCACAGCGCGAGCTGAAGAAACTCACCGTCTCCGGCATGACGCCGTCGGGAAACTTCATCGACGCCCTGCGCCAGAGCACGCAGGCGCGGCGCGAGCCCCTGATCGAGCTATGCCGGGAAGTAGGCTGGAACGGCGTGCAGCAACTGAGCATCGCGGCCGACTTGGCCAGCCTGCAATGCCGCTGCACGCTGATCCACGGCCGGCGCGACGCCGTCATCCCATGGCGCCACGCGCTGAACGCACCGGCCAGGACCGCGCTGCACCTGCTGCCGGATGCCGGCCACATGCCGCAATGGGAGGCCGGCAAGCTGGTGGCGGATATCGTGTTGGAGGCTTTCACCCGCCAGGCACCAGCGTCTCCATATGCTTGTTGAAGCGTTCGCCTTCCACCATCAGCCAGTCGCAGAAGGTCTTCAGCAAGCGGTCGTGGCGGCGCTCTTCGCGGATGATGAGGAAATAGCCCGGCGACTGCACCGTCAGCGGTCCGAAGGGCGCCAGCAGCCGGCCGTCCTCGATGTCGCTGGCCACCAGCGATGAATAGCCTATGGTCATGCCCAGGCCGTCGAGTGCGGCCTGGAGGGCGAAGTACAGGTGTTCGAGCTCCAGCGATTCGGCCGGCACGACCCGGCTGTGCTGCACGCTGGCCAGCCAGTCGTTCCAGGCGCTGCGCCGCGCGCGGCAGTGCAGGAAGGTGTGGCGCGACAGGTCGGTGATGCGTTCCAGCGGCAGCCGCTGCAGGAGGCCGGGCGCGCATACGGGAAAGAAGCTCTCGTTCAGCACACGGCGCTTGTAGAGGCCGGGGGTGGGCTCGGCCTCGCGCCGGATCACCACGTCCAGATTCGCGGGCAGGCGGCTGAAGGGCTCCAGTCCGGTGGATATCTCCACCTCCACCTCGGGATACTGCTCACGGAACCGGGCCAGCCGGGGAAACAGCCAGCGCATGGTGAAGGTGGGCAGGGCATTGACCCGCAGCACCTCGCGCGAACGCAGGCTGCGCGAGGCCGAGGCGATGGCGTCCAGCGCCGGGCTGATGGTGTCCAGATAGAGCCGGCCCTGATCCGTCAGTTCGATCTTCTTGCCCAGGCGGCGGAACAGCTTCACACCCAACCAGTCTTCCAGCGCCTTGATCTGATGGCTGATGGCGCCATGCGTGACGGATAGCTCGTCCGCGGCCTGGGTGAAGCTCAACTGGCGGCCCGCCGATTCGAAGGCGCGGATGGACGTCAGCGGCGGCAGTCTGGGTTTCATTGTGAAATTACCTCACAACAGTCGCTAGAAATGATGCCTGGCCCCGGCGTCCGCCCCGTGCTGGAATACGCCGCAAGGTTGCATACCGGGAAATCGGGGCGGCGGATGCCGTCCCGGAACACGCTGTGAATTTAACTCACCGGAAAGGGAGCAGGCATGCTGCAGGGCAAGGTCATACTGGATCTGACGTGGGTGCTGGGCGGGCCGTTTGCCGGCCAATTGCTGGCGCAACTGGGTGCCGAGGTCATCAAGGTCGAACCGGTGGGCGGCGATTACGCGCGCTCGGTGCCTCCCGTTTCCGACGTGCAGGATTCGCCGTTCTTCCTGTCGGTGAACCGGGGCAAGCGCAGCGTGGCGCTGGACCTGAAGCATCCTTTGGGCCGCCAGGCGTTCCAGGATCTGGTGCGCGAGGCGGATGCGGTGATCTATGGCTTCGCCTCGGACGTGCCGGCACGGCTGGGACTGGATCACGACACCCTGGCCGCAATCAATCCGCGCATCGTGGTCGGCCAGCTGATCGGGCTGGACGACCGAGGTCCCTATGCAGGCGCGCCAGCGTTCGACCTGATGCTGCAGGCCATGTCGGGTTTGATGAGCATCACGGGGGAGGCCGGCGGCAAGCCGGTGCGCGTCGGTTATCAGGTGGCGGATCTGGCGGGCGGGCTGTACCTGGCGCTGGGTGTCGCCGCTGCGCTGGTGCAGGCGCAGGCCAGCGGCGTGGGAGAGCAGGTGCAGGTGTCGCTGTTCGATGCGCAGATGGCCATGCTGACCTGGCAGGCCCAGGGCTATCTGCAGGGCGGTCCCGTGCCGCGCGCCAGCGGGGCGCGTCACGGCATGATCGCGCCCAGCGACATTTACCGCACGTCGGACGGGCGCTGGATCGCCTTGGCGCCCACCGGCGATGCGTTCTGGCAGGCCTTGTGCGCCGCGATCGGGCTGCCGGAACTGGCCACGGACGCCCGCTACGCCACGCCCGCGGCGCGCGTGGCCAACGTGGATGCGCTGACCGAGGCCTTGTCAGGCGCCATCGGCGCGCGCAGCGCGCAGGAATGGCTGGATATCTTCGAGGCGCGGCGCGTGCCCGCCGCGCTGGTGTTGGGCGTGGACGAGGCGCTGGCGCATCCGTTGGCGGCGTCGCGCGGCATGGTGGAAGAGGTGGCCAGGCCGCAAGGCGGCGAGCCCGTTCGCATGCTCGGCAATCCCTTCAAGTTCGCAGGCCAGCCGCAGCTGGACTATCCGCCGGCCCTGGGGCAGGACACCGAGGCGTTGCTGCGCGCCATGGCGGGTTATGACGACGCCAGCCTGGCCGCCTTGCAGGCGGCGGGCGTGATCCGGACTGGCGCCGCGACAGCGGGAGCAATGCAATGACCGCCGCCGCGGACGAGCGCGACGCAGGCTTGCGCGAGGACGAGCGCGCGCTGCTGCGCGGCCTGGCGTCGTTTGCGCAGGAGGCGGTAGCGCCGCTGGCCGTGGCGGGCAGCGGCGCGCAGGATTGGGCCGGCGTCCATATCCGCGACGCATGCCGGCGCGGATATGGCGGCATCGAGATCCCGGCGCGGGACGGCGGGCTGGGACTGTCCTACCGCATGCGGGCCCGGGCGGCGGAGACGCTGGCGGCGACGGATTTTGCCTTCGCCTTCGCGTTCATCAATCAGCACAACGTGGCCTTGCGCATTGCCGAACATGGCAGCGCCGCGGCGCGCGAGCGTTACCTGCCGGGGCTGCTGGCGGGCGACCTGATCGGGGGCACCGCCATGTCGGAGCCGCGCGCGGGCAGCGATTTCGCCGCCATCGCCACGCGGGCGCGGCGGCAGGATGGCGGCGGGTGGATCCTGGACGGCGAAAAGGCCTGGGTGGCCAATGCCGCGGGCGGCGAGCTGGCGCTGGTGTTCGCGCAGACCGATCCGGCGCGCGGGCCGGCCGGCATCGCCTGCTTCATCGTCGACCTGCGTGCGCCGCAATGCCTGCGTCTGACGGGCGCGGCGCTGGAAGGCCTGGGGGCGGCCGGCATCGCCGGCATCCGCCTGGAAGGCTATCGGGCCGAGGACAGCGACATGCTGTATGCGCCGGGCCAGGGTTTCCAAATGGCGCTGGCCGGCGTGAACAAGGCGCGCACGCACATCGCGGCGATGGCGGCGGGCCTGCTGGACAGCGCGCTGAGGCTGGCGGTGCGCCACGCGTCCGCGCGCCAGGCTTTCGGCCGCCCCATCATCGAACAGCAGGGTTTGCGCTGGTCGCTGGCGGACGTGTCGATGCGGCTGCAGATCCTGCGCATGTTGACGGACCGCGCTGCGGGCCTGATCGATGCCGGTTCGGACGAGGCGGTCCCGGCCGCGGCCATGGCCAAGAAATACGCCGGCGAGGAATGCCTGGACGGCGTTTCCGCCTGCATCCAGGCCCTGGGCGCAACGGGCTTGCTGCCGGCGCAGGGCATGGGACGGCGGCTGTTGGCGGCCAAGGCATTGTGTTTTGCCGACGGCACCACCGAAATGATGAACGAGCGTATCGCGGCCGGCCTGGCCTTGCGATTCGCAGGGACGGCGCCTGCCACGGTGGCTGGCGCAACGATGCACAGGGAGGAAGGAATGTCGTATCAGGCCTTGAAGCTGACGCGAGGCGAGGACGGCGGCACGCAGGCGCGCCTGACACAGATCGCGCAAGACGAGCTGCCTGAGGGCGAAGTGCTGGTGGAGGTGGCGTACTCGTCGCTGAACTACAAGGACGCCCTGGCGATCACCGGCAAGTCGCCAGTGGTGCGCAGTTTTCCCATGGTGCCTGGCATCGATTTCGCTGGTACCGTGCGCCGCAGCGCCGATCCGCGCTTCAAGCCGGGCGACGCGGTGCTGCTCAATGGCTGGGGCCTGGGCGAGACGCGCTGGGGCGGATTGGCGCAAGCCGCGCGCGTGCCAGCCGACTGGCTGCTGCCCTTGCCGGCGGGCCTGGATGCCCGCCAGGCCATGGCCATCGGCACGGCGGGCTACACGGCCATGTTGTGCGTGATGGCGCTGGAACGCCACAACGCCACGCCCGAAGGCGGGCCGTTGCTGGTGACAGGCGCCAACGGCGGCGTCGGCACCGTCGCCATCGCGCTGCTGGCGGGCAAGGGATACACGGTCACGGCGAGCACCGGACGTCCGCAGGAAGCGGACTACCTGCGGAGCCTGGGCGCCAGCGGCATCCTGGACCGCGCCGCGTTGTCGGCGCCGGGCAAGCCGCTGCAGAAAGAGGCTTGGGCGGCGGCGGTCGATTGCGTCGGCAGTCACACGCTGGCCAACGTGCTGGCCGGCATGCGGTACGGCGCGCCCGTGGCGGCCTGCGGACTCGCCCAGGGCATGGACCTGCCGGCCACCGTGGCGCCGTTCATCCTGCGCGGGGTGACGCTGATCGGCGTGGACAGCGTGTATGCGCCCATGGCGCTGCGCGCGGAGGCTTGGCGCAGGCTGGCCGATGAATTGCCGCGCGGCATGCTGGAGGCCAATACGCAGGAGCTGGGCCTGTCGGAAATCGCGGCCGCCGCCGCGCCGTTGCTGGAGGGCAGGATACGCGGCCGCATCGTCGTCGACGTGAATCGATAAGGGCCGCAGCATAGCGACCCGCATACCACCAAAGGAGACTGGGCATGATGAAGCAACGATGGCGTTCCGTCATCGCTGCGGCGGCGCTTTGCGCCACCGCTGGCGCGGCATGGGGACAGGGGTATCCGGACAGGCCGGTGCGGCTGATCGTGCCGTTTCCGCCTGGCGGTTCGGTGGATTACGTGGCGCGCAACATCGCGCCCGTGTTGTCGCAGAAGCTGGGCCAGACCGTGGTGGTCGACAACAAGGGCGGCGCGTCCGGCACCATCGGCACCGCCGAGCTGGCGCGCGCGCCAGCCGACGGCTACACGCTGATGCTGGCTTTCGACTCGCACGCGGTTAACGGTTCGCTGTACAAGAATCTGTCGTACGACACGATCAAGTCCTTCGACTACATCAGCCTGATCGGCACCATGCCCGCAGTGCTGCTGACTGCCAAGAAGACCGGCATCACCACCCTGCAGCAGTTCCTGGACTATGCGCGCGCGCATCCGGGGCAGGTGAACTACGGTTCTTCAGGCGTGGGCGGCTCCAATCACCTGAACCTGGCCGCCCTGGCGGCGCGCACGGGCATCAAGGTGACGCACGTGCCTTATCGCGGGGGCGGCCCGATGTTCAACGCGGTGCTGGGCGGCGAGGTGGACGTGGTCATCGCCAGCCTGCCGACCATCGTTGGCTTCGTGCAGGGCGGGCGCCTGAACGCGCTGGCCATCGGCACGGCGCAGCCCGCGCCCGCGCTGCCGGACGTGCCGCCCATCGCCACGCTGGTGCCCGGCTTCGAAGCCTATTCCTGGGTTGGCATGCTGGCGCCGGCGGGCCTGCCGCCCGAGGTGCGCAAGCGTGTGCAGCAGGCGCTGCGCGACACGCTGGCGACCCCGCAGGTCAAAGACAGCATGGAGCAGGGCGGCTTCAACATCGTGTCCGGCTCGCCGGAGGAATTTCAACAGCGCGTGCAGGCCGAATCGCAGCGTTGGGGCAAGCTGATACAGGACACCGGCATAAAGATCGAATAGCGGCCTGGCATGGGCAGGCCTGCGGGGGCTGCCGGCGCCCCACGCCGCGCCTCAGCCCTTCAGCCCGATGCGTCGCGCCAGCTTGTGCAGATTGCTGGAGTCCACGCCCAGCGCGCGCGCCGCATGGGCCCAGTTGCCCTGGTGCGTTTCCAGCGCCCGGCGGATGGCCTGGCGCTGGCAGGCGTCCACCGCCTCGCGCAGCGTCTGGCCTGGACCGGCGGGCGCGTCGGCATCCTCCTGCGGCGCGGCCAGCGGCATGTCGCCGTCGGACAGGTCCAGCAGCTTGGCGCCCAGCGTCACGATTTCATTGCGCGTGGCGCCGTGGCTGACGGCCTTGATCGCGGCGCGGCTGATGACGTGCTCAAGTTCGCGCACATTGCCGGGCCAGCGGTAGCGGCGCAGCATGTCCTCGGCCTCGGGCGACAGCCGCAGGCTGCGCAGGCCCAGCCGCGCGCGGTTCAGTTCCAGGTAGCGGCCCGCCAGCAGCAGCACGTCATTGCCGCGGTCGCGCAGCGGCGGAATGGGGATGGGATAGACCGACAGCCGGTGATAGAGGTCGGCGCGGAAATCACCGGCGCGCACCAGGTCGCGCAGGCTGCGGTTGGTGGCAGCCAGGATGCGCACGTCGACGCGGCGCGGCCGGTCGTCGCCCAGGCGCTGGATTTCGCCGTTCTGCAAGGTGCGCAGCAGCTTGGCTTGCACCAGCAGCGGCAGTTCGCCCACTTCGTCCAGGAACAGCGTGCCGCCGTTGGCGGCCTCGAAGCGGCCGGGGCGGTCGGCCACGGCGCCCGAGAAGGCGCCCTTGGCGTGGCCGAACAGTTCGCTCTCGGCCAGCGATTCGGGCAGGGCCGCGCAATTCACGTGCACCAGCGGCTTGTCGCGACGGCGGGAGAGCCGGTGCACGCGATGCGCGAACAGTTCCTTGCCGACGCCAGTCTCGCCTAGAAGCAGGATGGGCAGCTCCGAGTCCGCCACCACCTGGATCTCATGCAGCAGTCGGCCGATGGCTTCGCTTTGTCCCAGGATCTCGTTGTTGTCGGCGACGGCGCTGTCGGCCGGTTCGGCGCCGCGCGCCACGCGCAGCGCGCGGATTTCCGCTTCCAGGCGCGTGGTGCGCAAGGCGGCTTCCAGCA
This sequence comes from Achromobacter sp. K91, assembly GCF_003576205.1. Classification (NCBI taxonomy): domain Bacteria; kingdom Pseudomonadati; phylum Pseudomonadota; class Betaproteobacteria; order Burkholderiales; family Alcaligenaceae; genus Achromobacter; species Achromobacter sp. K91. The sequence continues at coordinate 86,240 of NZ_QWFB01000002.1, forward strand.
GCACGATGTAGTCGCGCAAGTCCGACTGGGCCTCGGCGTCGAAAGTGCCGACTTCCAGCGCGTCCAGCGTCAGCACACCCCAGGGGCGGCCCTCGATGTGCAGGCTGGTGCCCATGCAGTCGTGCACCGGCAGCGGTTCCCCGGCCATGCCGTTGATCAGGCCGTCATAGGGATCGGGCAGGGTGCTGTCGTGGTGGAAACAGGTGACGCCGCGCCGCGCCAGGATGGCCGCCAGCCGCGGGTGCTGCTGCACGGCGAAGCGGCGGCCCAGGGCATCTTGCGTCAGGCCGTCCACCGCGATGGGGCGCAGATGGTCTTCCTCCAGTTGCAGCAGCGCCACCGCGCCGCAACGGAAATGCGTGCGCAGGCTGGACACCAGCCGCTGCAGGCGGACGGCGGGGGGCAGGTCGGCGACCAGATCGGCAAGCAGGAGGTTTTGCATGGGGTGAATTTTACCGTTCAGGGTGGTTTAAACCTCACGTTTGCAGGGTGATATTCACCCTTTAATTTGCAGTTCATTGATAAATAGCAAGTTTTTCCTGGCACGGATTTCGCATTGCTTTCTGTACCCGTCACGAACTATGGAGAGACGCGATGAGCATGGTTGAGCAATCCCTGGGGCAGTTGGCCCGCAGCATCCCTGGCGCCACGCAGGTGTTTCATGAGTACCAGCTGGACTTCTGCTGTGGCGGCAAGAAGAGCCTGGCCGAGGCGGCGGCCCAGCGCTCGCTGGACGCGGCGCAGATCGAGGCGCGCCTGATGGAGCTGGCGCGCAGCCCGTCCCACGAGACGGATTGGGGGCTGGCCTCGCCGGCCGAACTGGTCGATCACATCCTGGCGCGCTACCACGAGGTGCATCGCCAGCAACTGCCCGAGCTGATCCGGCTGGCGCTGAAGGTGGAGCAGGTGCACGCCGACAGCCCGGACTGCCCGACCGGCCTGGCCGATCACCTGCGCGTGATGCAGCAGGAACTGGAAAGCCATATGCAGAAGGAGGAACAGGTGCTGTTCCCGATGCTGGCGCGCGGCCATGGCGCCATGGCCGGCATGCCCATCATGGTCATGCGCGCCGAGCACGACGACCACGGCGTGGCGCTGGAACGGCTGCTGGCGCTGACCCACGACATCACGTTGCCGCGCGCCGCCTGCAACACCTGGCGGGCGCTGTACCTGGGGCTGCGCACCTTCAAGGAAGACCTGATGGCGCACATCCACCTGGAAAACAACATCCTGTTCGAGAACGCGGCCAGTCCGGCGGCGCACGCGCGCAGCTAGTGTCCGCGTCCGGGCGCCGCAACAGCTAGCGGCGTTCCGGCGGAATGCCGTCCAGGCTGCGCCGCAGGGCCTCGTGCGCGGCCAGATCGACCGGGCGGTGCTTGCGCTCGGCGCTGGCTGGGTACTTGCCCAGGAAATTCCCGCCTTTGCGGTCGCTGGCCGGGCGCACGGGCCGGGACGCGAAGCCGCCGCCGCAATTGGGGCAGACATTGCCCAGCAATCCTTCGGCGCAGGCAGCGCAGAAGGTGCATTCAAAGCTGCATATCCGGGCGGCGGTGGAGTCTGGCGGCAGCGCCGCATCGCAGTGTTCGCAGCTGGGTCGCAAGGCAAGCATGTGGCCTCCTGGGGCGAGTGTCGGGTTCTGGCGCCAGGGTAGGCCGGGATGGCCGGCGGCGCCATTGGCATTACGGACAGAAAAGAAGTGAAAACGGCCAGGCTGGTTACGCTTGGCGGGCGGCTGCCGCCTGTACACTCGAAAATCCTTTCGAGGCACAGGGGATTCTTGATGGCTGGAAGCAGCTTCTTTGCACTGTTCGACGATATCGCGACCATCCTGGACGACGTGTCCGTGATGACCAAGGTCGCGGCCAAGAAGACGGCCGGGGTGCTGGGCGACGACCTGGCATTGAACGCCCAGCAGGTCACGGGCGTGCCGGTCAACCGGGAACTGCCGGTCGTCTGGGCGGTGGCCAAGGGCTCCTTCATCAACAAGCTGATCCTGGTGCCGGCGGCGCTGCTGATCAGCGCCTTCGCGCCCTGGGCCGTGACGCCCCTGCTGATGGTGGGCGGGGCCTTTCTCTGCTACGAAGGCGTGGAGAAGCTGGCGCACAAGTTCCTGCCGCACGGCGATTCGGACGAAGGCAATCACGCCGCGCGGGCCGAAGCCCTGCAGGACGACTCGGTCGATATGGTGGCGTTCGAGCGCGACAAGATCAAAGGCGCAATACGCACGGACTTCATCCTGTCGGCGGAAATCATCGTCATCAGCCTGGGGGCGGTGGCGGATGCGGACTTCACCCGTCAGGTGCTGGTGCTATCGGTCATCGCCATCGCGATGACGGTCGGGGTCTACGGCCTGGTGGCCGGCATCGTCAAGCTCGACGACCTGGGCCTCTACCTCAGCCAGAAGTCGTCCCAGGCCATGGCCTGGCTGGGCCGGCGCATCGTGCGCGCGGCGCCCTATCTGATGAAGACGCTGTCGGTGGTTGGCACCGCCGCCATGTTTATGGTGGGCGGCGCCATCCTGACTCACGGCATCCCGCCGGTGCAGGCCGCGGTCGATCAGGCCGCCGCCGCGGTCGGCGGGGGCGGGGTGGTGCAGGCGCTTACGGCCACCTTGCTCAACGCCTTGTTCGGCATCGTGGCCGGAGCCGTGGTGCTGGGGGCGGTCAGCCTCGCCAAGCGGTTGTTCAAGAAAGGTTGAAGCGGGCAGGCGTCGTCCCGCCCGGCGGGACGCGCCCCGAGCCATCCAGGGGAGCGCCGCGGCGCTCCCTTTTTACGTTCCTAGGGAATCCCCTGCCTTGTTGGGCCGGAATACGTGCGCCTAAAATTGGCGCCAATTTATGTGATCATTATTTTGACCACCGGCACAGACCATCGGCCTCCATGGCCATGGAAACGAGGAAATCATGCAGTCCAACGCAGCACTTGCCATCCAGCCCGACGCCGCCCGCGCGCGGGCCATGTACGACCTGGGCCACAGCACCGTCTTCGCCGCCCGCTCCGATCCGCGCTTTTCCTATTGCACCTATGTCCCGCCGCACATCGACAGCGCCAGGCATCCGATGCAGCTGGTGGTGATCATGCACGGCACCGGCCGCGCCTTCGTGGAATACCGCGACGCGTTCGCCGAGTTCGCCCGCTGGAACGACTGCATCGTGCTGTGCCCGCTGTTCCCCGTGAGCCCGCTGGGCGACGGCAATCGCGACGGCTTCAAGCAATTGCGCGAAGGCAACATCCGCTACGACGAGATCCTGCTGGACATGGTGGCGGAAGTGGGCGAGAAGTTCGGCTGCGACTTCAAGAAGTTCGGCCTGTTCGGCTATTCGGGCGGCGGCCAGTTCGTGAATCGATTCGCCTACCTGCACCCGGAAAGCCTGTGGGCCGTGTCGATCGGCGCGCCGGGCTCGGTCACGCTGCTGGATCCCAGCCAGGATTGGTGGGTGGGCGTGCGCGATGCCGAGACCCGTTTCGGCAAGCGCATCGACATCGAAGCGCTCAAGCAGGTGGCGGTCCACATGATCGTGGGCAAGGCCGACCTGGAAACCTGGGAAATCACTCACCGCGAAGGCGGAAAGTTCTTCATGCCCGGCGCCAACTCGGCCGGCAATACCCGCCCGGAGCGCCTGGAGTCGCTGCGCCGTTCGTTCGAAGCGCAAGGCGTGAACGCGGTGCTGGACGTGGTGGAAAACGTGCCGCACGACGGCTTGAAGTGCGTGGGCCAGGTGCAGGACTTCCTGGCCTCCGCCCTACGCAAGCTGCGACATGAAGACAACTGAGACCGGCGGACGCGGCGCTTGCGGGCATCCGCGGGTCCGTGACCAGGAATAGGAGAGGGGCATGCTGCGTTTTGCGCTATCCCGGATCGTCATGGCCATACCGACGCTGCTGATCGTGGCGGTGGCGGTATTCGTGATGATCCGGCTCATCCCGGGCGACCCCGCCCAACTGCTGCTGGGCGACCTGGCGACGCCAGCCGCGCTGGCTGACCTGCGGGAGCGGCTGGGGCTGGACCAGACCTGGCTTACCCAGTTCGGCATCTGGTTCGGCAACATGCTGCACGGGGACCTGGGATCGTCCATCAATACCGGCCAGCCGGTGCTGCCGCTGGTGTGGGACCGCTTCCTGATCAGCGGCCGCGTGGTGGTGGTGGCGGTGCTGTTCGCCGCGCTGGTGGCGGTGCCGGCCGGCATGATCGCCGCCTGGAAGCAGAACAAGGCGCCTGACCTGTTCCTGGTCGGCACGGCCACGCTGCTGGTATCGATTCCGACCTTCTGGCTGGGTTTGCTGCTGCTGATCTTCTTCGGCCTCAAGCTGCAGTGGCTGCCAGTGGTGGGCTACGTGTCCATCGGCGAGGACTGGAAGGCCGGCCTGCTGTACCTGGCCATGCCCATCCTGACGCTGTTCCTGCATGAGATCGGCGTGCTGATGCGCATGGCGCGGGCCAGCACGCTGGAAGTGCTGCGGCTGGACTACATCACCCATGCGCGCGCCAAGGGGCTGTCGGAATCCGCGGTGCTGATGGGCCACGCGTTCCGCAATGCCTTCGGACCCACCTGGACGCTGATCGGCCTGGTGCTGGGCAACCTGCTGGGCGGCATCGCGGTGGTGGAAACGGTATTCACCATCCCCGGCCTGGGGCGCCTGCTGGTGGACTCCATCTTCGCCCGCGACTACCCCGTGATCCAGGGCTGTCTGCTGTTCGTGGGCGTGGTCTACGTGATCGTGAACCTGTTCATCGACCTTTGCTATCCCCTCTTTGACCCGAGAGTGACCGCCGAATGAAAAAGCGAATTGCAGCCAACGCGCTACTGGGCGGCGTCATCGTGGCGCTGATGCTGGTGGCGGCCGTCATGGGCGCCTTCTGGACGCCGCATGACCCGCTCAAGATCAACTTCGTGGCGCGCCTGAAGCCGCCTGGCGGCGAGTTCCTGCTGGGCACGGACGAATTCGGCCGCGACGAGCTGTCGCGCCTGCTGGCGGGGGCTTCCAGCAGCGTCTGGATCAGCCTGTTGACGGTAAGCTTCGCCATCGTCGCGGGCACGATCATCGGCACCCTGACCGGCTTTGTGCGAGGCTGGACCGACCGCATCATCATGGCCTTCAACAATGCCTTGCTGGCCTTTCCCGGCCTGCTGCTGGCGCTGGGCCTGCTGGCCGTGGTGGGCGCCAACAAATACGGCATCATCCTGGCGCTGGGCCTGGCCTACACGCCCTCGGTGACGCGCATCGTGCGCGGCACGGTGCTGTCGCTGCGCGAGAAGGAGTTCATCGAATCCTCGCGCGTGCTGGGCAACTCCGAGCTTTACACCATGTTCCGCCATGTGCTGCCCAATTGCGTGGCGCCGCTGACGGTGCTGGCGACCTCCATGTTCGGCTGGGTGATCCTGGCGGAAAGCGCGCTGTCCTTCCTGGGCCTGGGCGTACCGCCTCCCGCGCCCACCTGGGGCAACATGCTGGCCGCTGCCCGACCGTTCATGGCGCAGGCTTCCTATCTATCCATACTTCCCGGCCTGGCCATCGCGCTCGCGCTGCTGGGAATCAATCTGCTGGGCGACGCGGTGCGTGACCGCCTCGATCCCCGCATGAGGGGCGTGTAATGAGCGCATTGGTATCGGTATCGAATCTGTCGCTGACCGTCGGCCCCGGCGGGCGCGAGATCGTCAGCGGAGTGTCCTTCGAGGTGGCGCCCGGTGAGATGGTCGGCATCGTCGGCGAATCCGGCAGCGGCAAGACGCAGGCCGCGCGCGCCATCATGGGCCTGACGCCGTCGCCGTTGGTGGTGGCTGGCGGCTCCATCAAGTTCGAAGGCGTGGACGTGACGCAGGCGTCGCCGGCTGCGCTGCGCAAGCTGCGCGGCGCGCGCATCGGCATGGTGTTCCAGGAGCCGATGACCTCGCTGAATCCGTCCATGCCAATTGGCCGCCAGCTGGATGAGGGCCTGCGCCTGCATCGCAAGGACCTGTCCGCCGCCGCGCGCCGCGAACGCATCCTGGAAATGCTGCGACGGGTCGGCATCCGCGATCCCAAGGGAGCGATGGAAGCCTGGCCGCACGAGTTCTCCGGCGGCATGCGCCAGCGCATGATGCTGGCATCGGTGATGCTGCTGGAGCCAGCGCTGCTGATCGCCGACGAGCCCACCACCGCGCTGGACGCGGTGGTGCAGCGCGACGTGCTGGAACTGATGGTGGACCTGACCCGCGAACACCATACGGCGGTGCTGATGATCAGCCACGACCTGCCAATGGTCGCGCGCTACACCGAGCGCATGGTGGTGATGCAGCATGGCAAGGTGCTGGAGACCGGCGCCACCGCCAGCATCCTGGAGCGGCCGCAGCATCCCTACACGCGCAAGCTGCTGGACGCCATGCCGCGCCGGCTGCCGGCGCGCCAACTGGGCAAGGAGCCGCCCATTGTCGAGGTCAAGAATCTGGTGGTCGATTACGCCGGCCACCAGCGGCTGTTCTCGCGCACCGGCGCCAAGCGCGCGCTCAACGGCATCGACCTGCATGTCAAGCCGCGCGAAGTGGTGGCGGTGGTGGGCGGCTCGGGTTCAGGCAAGACCACGCTGGGCCGGGCCATTGCCGGACTGCTGGCGCCCACTTCGGGCCAGATCCTGTTCCGTGGCCAACCGGTGAACCGCCGGTCGGCGTCCTGGCGCGACTACCGGCTGAACTGCCAGATGGTGTTCCAGGATCCGTATTCCTCGCTGGACCCGCGCATGACCATCGGCCAACTGGTGGGCGAGGGCCTGCGCATGCTGGACGACATGCCCGCGTCGGAAAAGCGACGCCGGGTGGACGAAGTGCTGGCCGAAGTGGGCCTGGGCTCCGAGTACGCCAAGCGCTATCCGCACGAGATGTCGGGCGGGCAGCGTCAGCGCGTGGCGATCGCCCGCGCCATCGTGCGCCGTCCGGCCTTCGTCATCGCCGATGAGCCGGTGTCCGCGCTGGACGTGACCGTGCGCGCGCAGGTGCTGGACCTGTTTGCCGACCTGCAGGAACGCCACGGCTTTTCCTGCCTGTTCATCAGCCACGACCTGGGCGTGGTGGAGCAGGTGGCCGACCGCGTGGTGGTGATGCGTGACGGCGGCATCGTCGAGCAGGGCTCGCGCGACGCCGTGTTCGACCAGCCGCAAGAGGAATACACCCGCAGCCTGCTGTCGGCGATTCCGGCGCTGGAATCCACCGATACCGGCGGCGTGCGCCTGCGCTGGCGGCTGGACCAACAGGAGCCGTTGCGGGCCAGCGCCTGAGGGCCGGGTATCCCAGGGGGCGACGGCGCCGTACCCCAGGGATACTTACGCATAAAATACGCGCTTCGGATTTGATAGACGGGAGTGGTCCATGCCGAAAGCGGCAACGGCGCAACCCGGCCTGGTTGATCGCATCGCCCACGATATACAGGCGGGCGTTTACGGTCCCGGCGCCTGGCTGAAACAGATCGACCTGCAGGAACGCTACGACGCCAAGCGTCTGGACGTCCGGCGGGCGCTAGACCAATTGGCCGCCAAGCGGCTGATCGCGCACATCCCGAACCGGGGCTATCACGTCTATGCCATGGATCCGGACCAGCATCTGCAGATCCGCGACATCCGCATCCTGCTGGAAACGGGCGCGGCGGCGGACCTGATGCCCAACGTCACCGCGGGCAAAGTCAAGGCACTGCGCACCCTGGCCGAACGCTTCGCCAAGCTGTTGCAGGACGGCACGCTGCTGGAACAGTACGAGGTCAACCTGGCTTTCCACGCGGGCATGTACGACATGTGCCGCAATCGCGAACTGGTCGCGCTGATCCACGAAACGCGCGCCCGCGGCCCGGCGGCGCCAGCCAAGGAATGGGTGACGCGTTCGCGCATCGAGATCTCCGCGCGCGAGCATTTCGACATGGTGGACGCGCTGGAAGCCCGCGACGTCAAGCGTCTGCAAAAAATCATTGCCCAGCACGTGGGGCAGGACATCTCCTGACGCTGCCAGCGTGTCCCGCGCTGCACGCATGCGGCGGCCTTCGGAAAGAAGGCCGCCGTTTTTCATTCCGGCGGCGTCTTCAGGGATACCCCCGATAGCGGAGCGGCGCATTCCGCTCATAATGGGCAGCTAATTTTGGCGCCAATATATGCGTGAATTTTGCGCCGCACGCCGGGGAGTTTTTGCATGCACCACGTTTTCGTACCTAGAGCGCTCGCGCTCAGCCTGGCGCTGGCCGCCGCCGGTTCGGCCCAGGCCGCGCTGCTGACCATCGCCCAGCCCGCCGACATCCGCTCGACCAACCCCGGCGTCAACCGCGACAACACCACCGACGGCGTGGTGCTCAACATCGTGGAAGGTCTGGTCGGCTACCGCGAGAACGGCACTGTGGGCCCTCTGCTGGCGAAGTCGGTGGACCTGTCGGAAGACGGCCTGACCTACACCTTCAAGCTGCGCGACGGCGTCAAGTTTCACAACGGCGCCGCGCTGACCTCGGCCGACGTGATCTGGAGCTGGCAGCGCTACATGGATCCCAAGACGGACTGGCGCTGCCGCAGCGACTTCGACGGCCGCAACGGCCTGAAAGTGACGGACGTGTCCGCGCCCGACGCGCAGACCGTGGTGATGAAGGTGGACCGCAAGTCGGCCGTGTTCCTGGATTCGCTGGCCCGCACCGATTGCGGCATGACCGCCATCATCTCCAAGGATTCGGTCGCGGCCGACGGTTCCTGGATCAAGCCGGTGGGCACCGGCCCCTACATGTTCAAGGACTGGAAGCGCGGCGAATACACCTTGCTGACGGCCTACAAGGACTACGTCTCGCCCGCCGGCGACAAACCGGACGGCTACGTGGGGTCCAAGCGTCCGCTGGCCGACGAGGTCAAATTCCTGGTGGTGCCGGATCCTTCCACTTCGAAGGCAGGCCTGCTGTCGGGCGCGATCGACGCCGCGCAGATCACCAACACCGACGTGGGCGAACTGAAGAACGCCAAGAACCTGACGGTGTTCAGCCCGCATGACGCGGTCAAGCACGTGCTGCTGTTCCAGACCGAGGATCCGGTCCTGAAGAATGTGAAGATCCGCCAGGCCATCGCCTCCTCGCTGGATATTCCGCAGGTCGTGGCCGCCGCCTCCGAAGGCCTGGGCCAGCTGAACAATTCCGCCGTCTACGCGGGGTCGGCTTATTACAAGGACGCGGAAAAGCGCGGCTACAAATACGATCCGGCCCGGGCGCAGCAATTGCTGAAGGAAGCCGGCTACAAGGGCGAGCCCGTGGTCATCTACGCCAACAAGCGCGCCCACGTACCGAGCTATCAAGTCGCGGTGATCGCCCAGGCCATGATGCAGGCGGTGGGCATCAACGCCAAGATCGAGGTGCTGGAATGGGCCACGCAGTTGGACCGCTACAACACCGGCAAGTACCAGATCAGCTCGTTCTCGTTCTCTTCGCGCCTGGATCCGTCGCTGAGCTTCGAGCAATTTTCGGGCGACAAGGCCAAGCAGCCGCGCAAGGTCTGGGATGATCCGGCGGCGCAGAAGCTGATCGATGAGAGCTTTCTCGAATCCGATCCGGCCAAGCGCCAGGCGCTGTTCGACCAGCTGCACGCCCTGATGCTGGAACAGACCCCCATGCTGATGCTGTACAACGGCGCGGATGCATGGGCATCCAGCAAGCGCGTGGAAGGATTCTCGGTCTGGGAAGGCAAGCCGCGGGCCTGGGAAACCAAGGTCCGCGACGGCAAGTAAGACGCTTGACGGCGCCGGGCCGCGAGTGCGGCCCGGCCTGAATCGCTAGTCGAGCTTCACGCCCGCCTGCTTGATCACCGCGGCCCAATCGCGCACTTCATTGCCCAGGAACGCACTCAGCTCGGCCTGCGTGGACGGCGCCAGGATCAGGCCCTCGTCGGCAAAACGCTTGCGCAGCTCGGCGTTGGTCAGCACCTTCTCCAGCGCCGGTTGCAGGCGCTGCACCACTTCCGCCGGCACGCCTGCGGGCGCCATCAGGCTGTACCAAGTGGTGGCTTCCAGTCCCTTCACGCCTTGCGATGCGGCGGTCGTGACTTCGGGCAGGGCGGGCGACTTCTCGATACCCGTCACCGCCGCGGCGCCGACCCGGCCGCCCTTGTACTGCGGCAGCATTTCCACCACCTGCGTCACGCCCATGCTCAACTCGCCCGAGGCCACCGCCAGCAGCACAGGCGCGCTGCCCTTGTAGGGCACGTGCACCAGTTTCCCGCCCGTGGCCAGGTTCAGTACTTCGCCGGTCAGGTGGGTGATGCTGCCCGCGCCGGAAGAGCCGAAGGTCAGCTTGCCCGGATCCTTGTTCGCCAGGGCGATCAGCTCGGGCAGGTTCTTCGCCTGCAGGCCCGGATTGACCGCGAATACCAGCGGGCTCTTGCCCACCAGCGTGATCGGCGTGAAGTCCTTGACCGGGTCGTAGTTCAGGTTCGGATACAGGCTGGGCGCGATGGCCAGCGTGGACACGTTGCCCAGCAGCAGCGTGTAGCCGTCGGGCTCCGCTCGCGCCACCGCATTGGTGCCGATGGTGCCGCCCGCGCCGGCGCGGTTTTCCACGATGACCTGCTTGCCCAGCGTGTCGTTCAACTGCTGCGACAGAGCACGCGCCAGGGTGTCGGCCGCGCCGCCGGGCGGGAAGGGCACGACGATGCGGATCGGTTTGCTGGGATAGGCCTCGGCTTGCGCCGCCGGGCTCAGGCCCAGCGCCAGCAACCCGGCCAGGGCCGTGGCCAGCAGGCCGCGGCGATTGATTTTCTGGTACTTCGACATGCTGCTCTCCTGATGAGAAAACGTGGGCGATGCAGAAAATGAATCAGCGCGCGGCGTCCTGGGCGGCCGGATGGTGCGCATGCCAGTGGCGCGCGATGTCGGCGCGCCGGCAGACCCAGACGTCGCCGTGCGCCGCCACGTGGTCCAGGAAGCGCGCCAGGCCCGCCGCGCGGCCCGGCTGGCCGACCAGGCGCAGATGCAGCCCCACGGACATCATCTTGGGAGCCGTGGCGCCTTCCTCGTACAGCATGTCGAACGCGTCGCGCAGGTACTCGAACAGGTCCTGCCCCGTGGCCATGCCGCCGCGGATGAACTTGGCGTCGTTGTTGGCCAGGCCGTAGGGCACCAGCAGATGAGGCTTGCCGGCAACTTCGGTCCAGTAGGGCAGCTCGTCGTTGTAGGTATCGGAGTCGTAGAGAAATCCGCCTTCCTCGGCCAGCAGGGCGCGGGTGTTCAGGCTGGGGCCGTAGCGGCAATACCAGCCCAGCGGCCGCGAGCCCACCGTGCGGGTGATCGATTCCACGGTGCGGCGGATGCGCTCGCGTTCCTCTTCCAGCGTCAGGTTCTGGTGCCGTTCCCAGCGCCAGCCGTGTGCGCACACGTCATAGCCCGCCGCCTTGATGGCCTCGCAGACTTCCGGATTGCGTTCCAGCGCCAGGCCGCAGCCCAGTATCGTGGCCGCCATGCCGCGCTCCTGCAGCAGCCGGTGCACGCGCCAGAAGCCGATCCGGCTGCCATACTCGAACATCGACTCTGCCGCCAGGTCGCGCCCGGCGAAGCCGCCCGCGCCGCCCTCGGTCAGTCCGGTTTCGGATTCAGCGTCGCCGTCCGGCACCGAAGGCTCGCCGCCTTCCTCGTAGTTGATGCAGAGATTCAACGCCAGGCGCGCGCCGCCCGGCCAACGGGGATCGGGCGGGTTGGCGCCGTAGCCGACGAAATCGCGGCGCAAGTGGGGATGATCGGTAGTCATAGCGGGCTAGCCATCGGGATAGAGTCAATCGGAAATCGAAACCAGGGCGTGCGGAGCCGGAGCCTGCCAGAACTCGTCGTCATCGCCGCGGCCGGTCTGGCCCATCAGGACCAGGAACTCCGCCGGCCCCCGCAGCACGGTCAGGCCGTGATGCCAGGCGCCCACGCGGTAGCACACGCCCTGGCTGCCGGTTGCGAGAAACGCTTCCAGCCGCGCCATGTCGGGCAGGTCGTCGGCCCCGGTAGGCGCCACCACCACCAGATAGGGCGAGTCCGTCAGCGGCACGAAACTCTGCGCCGCATAGCGGTGGCGCTCCATCAGCCGGATCTCCACCGGCCCGGGCGGCGCCGCCTGCACCCGGCTGACCCAGCTGGCGTGCCGCACAACTTCGGGGCTGTGCCGCATGGGCTCGGTCAGATGGTGACGGCGCTCCGCGCCCTGGTGCGCGATCACTTCGCCATAAGGCGCGAAGGCCTCCGGCGTGAGCGGCCGCGGGCGGATCACGAGCGGGGAGACATCCATGTCACGCGCCATGGCTCAGATACCCCAGCGAATTCACGTAGCTGCGCCGCACGTTCTCCAGATGCGCCGCCATCGCCTGACGCGCCCGGGTCGATTCCCCCGACAGCAGCGCTTCCACAATCGCCAGATGTTCTTCCCGCGCCTGCACCTGCCGCTGCGGCAGCCGCTCCACATCGCACATCCGCACCTGCCGCCGCGTCGCCGTGATCATCGTCGCCAGATTCCGGTTGCCGCAATACGCCGCCACCAGATCGTGCAGCGCGTTGTCGACCTCCCAATCCGACTTCTCGTCCGGCGTCTTCGCATCCAGCAAAGCCTGCAGCCGCGCCCGCAGCCCTTCCAACGGCTCCGCCGGAATCCGCCCGGTCGCCATCGCCGCGGCTTCGCTCTCCAGCAGGCTGCGGATCTGCAGCAGCTCCAGCAGGTCCGTCACGCCAAACGAGCGCACCACGATGGACCCGTTGGACAGCCGCTCCAGCATCCCTTCGCCCAACAACCGGTTCATGGCCGCGCGCAAAGGCGTGCGCGACACCTCCAGCTCATCCGCCAGTCGGCGTTCCTCCAACACTTCCCCCGCCGGAATCCGGCGCGAAACGATCTGGTCCAGCAGGGTTTGATAGGTGCGTTGCGTAGCGTTCATGTGTATTGCAGCGTAAGAAAAAGGCGCGGACGGCAGAGACTCCGAGTTGCCGTCCGGCGCAATGGACGAGAAGGTACCCCACTGGTATCCCAAAGAGATACCAGTAGTATCCCTAATAGGCCTGACCGGATACAGCCAAGCAATCAGAGTGGCGAGAAAAGGGAAGGCAGAGGGAAAGCGGAGGAAAAACGGAAAGGAAGGTGCGGGGGGAGAAAACCGCAAGGAGAGAAAAAACAAGACCCACGCCAGCGCGCCAGCGCACACCGCCCCGACGCCCCACCACCACGTAAGCTGCTTGCGGCCGCCTGCGCGGCCGCAAGCAGCGGGCCCCGCAAACCTCGCCACTACCCACGGGTCTGACGGCGCAGCGAACCAAGAAACTCGTAGTCCGGCGGCGCGGGCCTGGTGGCTGCGAGCAACCTCGATGCGCCCGAGGGAATCTGAAGGAGTCGCCGAAGGCGAGGACGAAGATGACGAAGGGGCAGTCCGGAGCGAACGCTCCGGACCGCAATCGTGGGCGCAAGCAGCCACCAGGCCCGCGCCGCCGGGCGACCTACGAAGACCGCCGAAGCACCAGCAAGAACAACCTCAAGGAGCCGAAACCCGCTCCACCTCCCAAGCCCGCGGCTTCTTGACCGCCCAAGGCTGATACCCCCTGATATCCGCCCGATAAGCCCCAATATCCAACCCGTTATACAAAGGAATACTAGGCACATCCGCCAGGAACAGCCTATGCAGCTGATCAAACGAAGCCTGCCGCTTCGCATGATCCGTATCCGACGACGCCGCCTCGATCAGCTTCAGCGCCTGCGGATTGTCCCAGACCTTGCGCGGCTGCTTCGCCTTGTCCCCCGTCACCATCTCGTAGTTCAGCGCCGCATCCAGCCGCGCCGAATAGGGGAACGTCATCATCTGGTAAGTGCCCGCGTTATAGCGGTCCAGCTGCGTCGCCCACTCCACCACCGACAACTGCGCCTTGATCCCCACCGCCTGCAGCGTCGCCTGGATGATCACCGCCGAGTTGTACGACTGCGGATAGCGCTTGGTCGTCAGGATCGTCAGATCCTGCCCCTTGTAGCCCGCTTCGCCCAGCAGCTTCTGCGCCAGCGCCGGATCGTAGTTCCAGCCCTGCTTCTGCGCCGCGTCATAGTAGGGCGACACCAGCGGCACGATCGAATTGTTGGGCTGAGCCAGGCCTTCCGTCACCGCCGCCGCCAGTTGCTGGTAATCGATCGCGTGCGCCAGCGCCTGCCGCATTTTCGGATTGGCCAGCACCGGATCCTTGGTCTGCATCAGCAATGCCGTCATGCTCATCACCGGCGCATGCGCCACCTTGACGTTCGGCGTGCCTTGCAGCACCGGCACGTCGCTATTGGACACGTCCTCGATGATGTCGATGTTGCCGCGCTGCAGGGCCGCCTTGGCGGTGGAGTCGTCCGGCACGATCAGGAAGCGCACCTCGTCCACCAGCGGCCGTTTCGATCCCGTATAACCGTCGCGCTTGCCGTCCAGGTTCGAATAGCCCGCGAACTTCGTCAGCCGCACGTACTCGCCGCGCTTCCATTCCGCCAATTCGAACGGCCCGGTGCCGATGGGCTTGTCCCAGGAACCGTCCGCCCGCACCGAATCCTTGGACAGGATGCCAGTGCCGCCGCAGTCGGCGCGCGCCAGCGTCGCCAGGAACAGGCTGCTGGGCTTTTCGATGTGGTAGACCACGGTCTGCGCGTCCGGCGCTTCCACGCCCGTCACCTTGACCGTGCCGCGCCCGTCGAACTCGCTGGCGCAACGCCAGCCCGAATTGGCCGCGGTGTAATGCTGCCAGGTCCACAGCACGTCGGCCGACGTCATCGGCTTGCCGTTGTGGAACTTGATGTCTTCGCGCAGCTTGAAGGTATAGGTCTTGCCGTCCGGGCTGATGTCCACCGACTTGGCCAGCAGCGGCCGCACCTCGGCGTCTTCGCCGTAGGCCACCAGGCCCTCGACGATGTGCAGCACCACCGCGTCGCTGTTGCTGTCGCGGTTCACGCCAGGTTCGGTGGAGCGGATATCGGCCGTGAACGAAATGCGCAGCGGCGGGGCGGATTGCGCCCAGGCCGCGCCGGCCATGGAGCCCAGCGCCAGCGCAACCGCGGCGCTCAACAAATGGTTTTTCATCGATACGTTTTCCTGGGGTTGCGCGGGCGCGCCGCTTCAGGCGGCAGCCAGCAGTTCGGGTTCGGCGGTCAGGCTGTAGCGGGTGAAACTGCGGTTCAGCGCCGGCAGCGGCGCCACTTCCATCAGGCCGGCCTCGGGCTCCATGATCACCATCGCCACCGTGGCCGACAGATTGTCGTGGCTGCCGGGGCGCGGCGGACGGCACACGGAATAGGGCGCGCCGAAGTCATCGAACAGCGCGCGCTTCAAGTCTTCGCGCGTCAGCTTGGATTCCTCGTTCAGCAGGCGGCGCACGCGCCAGTCGCGGTAAGCGCTTTCCGGCGTGCTGGCGCGGCCCGTGTCGCGCAGCTTGCTCAGGGCCACTTCGCTGACCCAGTGGTTGGCGTGGACGATGAGATCGTCGCTGCCCGGGTAGATGGGGAAGGCTTCATCGGTGGTGCATTCGTAGTCGACGCCGAAGCCCGCCGCCATGCCGATCATGATGTTGTTCGAGCAGGACTTGGGCGTGGTCGCCACCGCCTTGATCGCCAGCGCGAAGTGTTCCTGTTCCAGCACCTTGCGGCGGATCAACGAAAGCGGCACGCCCAGCTGGCGGAAGTCGCGGTCGGACTCCAGGTAGTTGGCGGTGATCGAGACGCCGGCGCTGTTCAGGCCGCTGCGCGCCAGTCCGCCCGCTTCGACGAAGGTCAGCATGTCGGGGCCGTTGTCGTTGCGCACGCGCAGCACGATGGCGGTCTCGGCGCATTCCGCGCGCCAGTCCCAGTTCTGGCCATGGATCAGGCGGCCGTTGGCCGAGCGGGTCGGCAGGATCAGCGCGCCGGTGCAGCCGTCGCCCGGCTCCAGCTCGGCGGCCTTCTTCTTCTCGGCGCGGGCCTTGGCGATGACTTCGGTGCGCGCGTTCACCATCACGATGTCTTCGAAAGGCACGTCGGCGCCCGCGGCGATACCGCGCATTTCTTCCAGGTAGTGCGGCGCGAAGTTCTCGATTTCGCGGGCGAAGCCGTTGATCAGCTGGGTGCGCGCCATGGCGTCATAGCCCAGGTCGACCAGGGTCTGGCCGTACATCTTGGCGCTCTTGCGCACGCGGTCGGCGGCTTGCTGGCCATACGAGCGGCCGCGGGCCTCGGGCGCGCCCGAAACCGATACGAAGGGAAATTGGGTGATCTGGGTCATGGACTTGGGCGGCGCGCCGCGCCGCAATCTGGGGGTGGGAATTGGATGGCGAAAAAATGTTAGCTTATTTTGGCGCCAATATTGCTCAGGGTTTACCAGTGCAAGCACGCCATCGGCGTCTTGCGTTCAGCGCGTATGGGGGGAGGCGGCCAGCTCGGAGCAGGTCTTGAAGCTGGCGCCTGCGGTGCGGAAGCGCTCCAGCAATTGCTCGACTTTCACCAACCTGGCCGCGCGGCCGACGCCGTTGTCGGCGCGCGGATGCAGGGTCAGGCAGGCATAACCATCGGTCGCCAGCAGCGCATCGCCTTGCTCCACCCAGTGCGCATAGGCACGGTCCTGCGTCACGCGGCGGCTGAAATGGGTGGCGTCGCACAGGCCTTCGCTCCAGGGCAGCTCCACCATGCCGGGGCCGCCGTCCGCGTCCAGCGCGTAGGGGGCGTCGTCGTCGATGGCGCTGCTGTCGTAGCGATAGCCGAGCTGGTGCAGCAGCGGCACGGTATTGGCGGTAAACGCGCTGGCATAGCGAAAGCCTTGCGGGGCGGAGCCGGTCAGTTCGGCCAGCCGGTCGCGGGCCCGTTCCAGCACTTCGCCTTCGCGCTCGCCCAGCGCGGGCAGGTCTTCGTAGGCATTGCCGTGCGAGGCGGCCTCGTGGCCGTCGCGCAGGCTCTGCTCCAGCAGGCCGCGGCAGCGTTCGGCTTCGAATACCGGCCAGAACAGCGTGGCGCGGATGTCCTGGCGGCGCAGCATGTCCAGCACGCGCGCCAGGCCGCCGCCGTAGGTGTAGCGGCCATGCGCGTCGCGCCCGTGCAGCGAGGTTTCGGGCTGGGTCGCGGCTTCGGGGCCGATGCCCTGCACATTGATGGTGACCAGTACGGTTTTGTCGGCGCTCATGCGCTTCTCCAGGCGTCGGGGCGGGCCAGGCAGTGCCGCGCCAGCGCTTCCAGCGTCATGACGTGCACATCGGGTTGTGCGGCCAGATAGGCCAGGAAGCGGTCCAACGCCGCGGCGCGGGCCGGCGTGCCGGAGCCGCCGGCGGCCTTGGGGTGTACGGTCAGGTGCACATAGCCTTCGGCTGCGCGCAGCGCCTCGAATTCCTGCACCCAGTTGTCATAGGCTTCCGCGGCGAGGCTGTGGCCCGAGAAGTAGAACGGATAGTCGTCCAGCGAGACCGTGTTGTTCGGCAGCATGATGAAGTCCGTCGTGTCCGCCGGCAGGTAGGGACGGTCCTGGTCCTTTTCGCTGGCGTCGTAGCAGTAACCCAGCCGCCGCAGCGCGGGCAGGGTGCGATGGCTCTTGCGGCCCGAGGGCGAGCACCAGCCCGCGGGCGTTACGCCCAGCTCGCGCTGGATGATGCGGTGGGTCTTTTCCAGCAGCGCGGGCTCGTCATCGCCCAGGTCCCAGGCTTCGTGCAGATAGCCGTGGGCGGCGATCTCGTGGCCCGCGTCCAGGATGTCGTGGAAGGTCGCCGGATAGTGCTCGACGTCATAGCCGCAGGCAAAGAACGTGGCCGGCATGCCGTGGCGCGCCAGGATCTCCAGATGCCGCGCCACGCCGCGGCGGATGGCATAGCGGCCCGCGGTGTGGGGACCGGCCGGGAACTGCTTGCGGCCGACCTCGACGGCGGGGCCGTCGACGTGGACGGTGACGCAGACCACCGCGCGCACCGGCGCGGCGCCCGCGGCGCGCAGGCCCTGCGCGCGCAGCTCGCGGTCCAGCGCCAGCCAGGGATTGGAGTGGGCGTCCACGGGGACGCCATAGGGTATGCGTTGCATCAGGTGGCCTTGATGTTGGCGCTCTTGATCAGCGTGCGCCACTTTTCGCTTTCGGTGGCGACGAAACGGCTCAGTTCTTGCGGGGTGCTGCCGTGCAGCTCCAGCCCGTTCTGCGTCAATTGCTCCAGGGCGGGCTGCTTGAGCGCGCTTTGCACGGCGCCATTGAGCGTCTGGATGATGGCGGCGGACGTGCCCGCGGGCGCGAACACGCCGTTCCAGCCTATGGCCTGATAGCCGGGAAAGCCCGATTCCGCCACGGTCGGCACGTCGGGCAGCGCCTGCGCGCGCTGCGCCGAGGTCACGGCCAGCGGGCGCGACTTGCCGCCGCGGATGAATTGCTGCTGGTTGATCACCACATCCATCAGGATCGGGAACTGTCCGCCCAGGAAGTCGTTGACCGCGGCTGCCGCGCCCTTGTACGGCACGCCGGGCAGGTCCAGGCCGGCCGTGGCCTTGAGCAGTTCCATGGCCAGGTGCGCAGAGCTGCCGTTCTGCGTGATCCCATAGAAGTACTTGCCCGGATTGGCCTTGATGATGGCGACCAGCTCCTGCAGCGTGCGCGCCGGAAACGACGGATGCACCACCAGCACGTTGTTGTAGTAGCAGACCATGGACACCGGTTCGAAGTCCTTGACCGGGTCATAGCCGATGTTCTCGTACAGGCTCTGGTTCACCGTGTGCGTACCGGTGGAGCCCAGCGCGATGGTGTAGCCGTCCGGCGCCGAACGCGCGGCCTGCTGGGTACCGATGTTGCCTGCGGCGCCACCCTTGTTGATGACGACCACGCTTTGTTTGAGCGCTTCGCCGATGCCCTGGGCCAGCGGACGCGCCACCAGGTCGGTGCCGCCGCCAGCGGGGAAGGGCACGATGAACTGGATGGCGCGTTCGGCCGGATAGCCGGCCGCCCAGGCGCGGCCGGGCCGCGCCAGCGCCGCGCTGGCCAAGGTGGCGGCCGAAGCCCCCAGGAAATGCCGGCGGCTGATGCCGCCCTTGGTGCCGCAAGACTGCTTCATGGATTTTCCCCAGATGTTTTCCGCAGGTGCAGTGGCGTGTTGGACGTCAATCTGCCCATTGCTTGAATATCATTATTCGATAAAAAATTATCTAATCCAATTAGTTTTTATCTATAAATGATAAAAAATAGAAAAACGATAGTTTGCGCCTGGAGGGAAATCAGGGTCTGGTAGTCAGCGCCTATGGCCCAGGCGCGCCGCGGGCATCCCTGTGATACGCTGCGCCCGATCCCGCGTTGTTCCCCGTCCCACGACCGCCATGTCCACCCTGAAGCGAGCCCTAGCGATACTTGACCTCTTCAGCCTGGAAACCCCGGTGCTGTCGGCGGAAGAGATCATTTCGCGCCTGTCGTATTCGGCGCCCACGGGCTACCGCTACATCCGCGACCTGACGGACCTGGGCTATCTGCTGCGCGTGACCGGCGAAGGCTACAAGCTGGGGCCGCGCATTATCGAACTGGACCACCTCATCATCGACGGCGATCCGGTGCTGGGCGTGGCGCGTCCGATCATGCGCGAGGTGGTGGATCAGGTGGGCGGCGACGTATTGCTCAGCGTGATCCACGGCCTGCGCATCCTGAACATCCACCACGAGCGCGGACCCGACGAACTGGGCATTCCGCACGGCCGCGGCCGCGCCCATCCGCTGTTCCGCGGCGCCACGGCCAAGACCATCGTGGCTTTCCTGCCGCGCAAGGATCAGCGCCGCCTGTACGAGGCCCATGCGGACGAGATCCGCGACCTGGGCCTGGGGGCGACGCAGGCCGAATTCACCGGCAAGCTGGACCGGATCCGGGTGCAGGGTTTTTATCTGGGAGTGGGCGAGATCTCGCCAGAACGGGCGGGCATCGCGGTGCCGGTGTTCCAGGAAGACCGGCGCGTGTTCGGCGCGCTGACCGTCACCTTTCTTGCGGCTCGGCTCAACACTATCGCGCAGGACAAGACCACGGCCTTGCTGCAGTCGGCCGCCCGCCGCATCGAATCGCTGGCGCTGGCCACGCGCATGAAGGAACAAGCCCCCGCGCCGTGAGCGCGAGGGCTTGCGTGCTGGTCCGCGTCGGCCATGGCCGGATGTGGCCGGATGCGCCTATTGCTGCGCGGCGCGGGCCGGCGACCCCATGGCCTGGAACAGCGCCGCCGTTTCGGTCAGGCGCGCATTGGCGTATTCGATCTCGCGCAGGCGGGCCGCCACGTAGTGCTGCTCGGCGGCGTACTCGGTATATGGCGCCAGCGCGCCCAGCCGCACGCGGCTGGCGGTGTTGCGGTAGGACTGCTCCGCGGCGCGGCGCGACGCTTCGGCGGAGGCCAGCGCCTGCCCGTCGGCGTCCAGCCGCGACAACGTGTCGGCCACGTCGCGGAAGGCGGTCAGCACGGTCTGCTTGTATTGCAGCAACGCGGCTTCGTAGCGTTCCTTGGCCGCGCTGCGCTCGGCCAGTAGCGCCCCGCCATGGAAGATAGGCTGCGTGAGCGAAGCGCCGATGGCCCAGACGGCGCCGGCGCCCGACATCGCAGCGGGCCAATTGAAGCCGCTCTTGCCCATGGACGCGGACAAGGACAGGCTGGGGAACAGCTGCGCGGTGGCCAAGCCCACGTCGGCCGCCGCGGCCTGCACCACCGCATCGGCGAACAGGATGTCCGGGCGCGCGGCCAGCAGTTCGGACGGCACCACCACCGGCACTTGTTGCGGCACGGCCAGCATGCTGAAGGCGAGATCGGGCGGAGCCTGGTCCGGATTGCGGCCCAGCAGCACCGCCAGCGCATGGCGCGTCGCATGCCAGCGCGCGCGCAGGCCGGGTAGCGACGCTTCCAGCGTGGCGGCGTCCTGGTCCGCGTCCAGCGCGTCGTTCTGCGAGGCCGAGCCCAGTTCGTAGCGGCGCTGCGTGTCGCGCGCGACCTGCCGCGCCAGCACCACCTGCTTCTCCGTCAACGCCACGCGTTCGGCCAGCGCCGCAGCAGTGATGGCGCCTGTGACGATGTTGCTGGCGAGCGAACGGCGGGCCGACTCCAGCTGAAAGGCCTGCTGCTCGACCTGGGCCGCGAGCGAGGCGTTGGCAAAACGCGCCGCGCCGAACAGGTCCAGGTCGTACTTGGCGTGGACCTGGCCGGTGAAGACGTTGTATTGCGCCGTCGGTTCGGGCAGGTTCGGCATGGTCAGCGCGCGCCGGCGGGAGGCATCGGCGCCCGCGTCCACCGAAGGCAGTAACGATGAATTCACCTGGCCGCGCAGCTGTTCGCGCGCGCCGGCCAGGTTGCGTTCGGCGGCGGCAAGGTCCGGGCTGTTGGCGAGACCTTCGGCCACCAGCGCGTTCAGCGCCTCTGATTCATAGCGCTTCCACCATTCGGGCACGGGCCGCGCGCCTTGCTCGAAGCGCTGCGCAACGCCCTGGGCGGCGGCGCTCGCGGGGGGCGTGGCTTCGACGCCGTACTGCGCCGGTTGCGCGACCGCGGGCGGCTTGCTGCTGGGCGCGAAGGCGCAGGCGCCCAGCGCCAGCATCAAGGGCAGGGCGGCCACGCGCAAGGATAGCTGGGTCATCGTCATGCTCCCCGTTCCACCGTGTCGCCGGCGTTGGCGCCCGGCGGCACGCCTTCGGGTTCGTCGCGCTCGTCATGGCGGACGCGGAACCACGCGGCATACAGGGCCGGCAGGAAGAACAGCGTCAGCACGGTGGCGATGGTGATGCCGCCCATCAGGGCGGTGGCCATGGGGCCGAAGAAGTTGCTGCGCAACAGCGGAATCAGCGCCAGCACGGCGGCCGCGGCCGTCAGCGTGATCGGGCGGAAACGCCGCACCGTGGCGCCGACGATGGCGTCCACGCGCTTGTGGCCGGCGCCGATGTCCTGTTCGATCTGATCCACCAGGATGACCGAATTGCGCATGATGATGCCGAACATGGCGATCACGCCCAGCATGGCCACGAAGCCGAAGGGCTTGCCGAACAGCAGCAACGCCGCGACCACGCCTATCAGCCCCAGCGGCGCGGTCAGCACCACCATCAGCACGCGGGCGAAGCTTTGCAGCTGCAGCATCAGCAGGGTCAGCACGGCCACCGCCATCAGCGGCATCTGGGCATTGATCGAGGACTGGCCTTTTGCGCTTTCCTCCACCGGGCCGCCCACCTCGATGCGGTAGCCGACGGGCAACCCGGCGCGCAGGGTGTTGAGCTTGGCATCGATGGCGCGGGTGACGTCTATGCCTTGCGCGCCCGCCGCGACGTCCGCCTGCACCGTGATGGTGGGCTGGCGGTCGCGTTCCCAGATGACGCCATACTCCAGGTCATAGCGCACGTGGCCCAGGCTGCCCAGCGGCACCGCGCCGTTGGGCGTGGGCATGGCCAGGGTGGCCAGGCGCGCGGGATCGATCCGCTCCTCTTGCGGCGCGCGCAGGCTCACGGTGATCAGCTTGTCGCGTTCGCGGTATTGCGTGACCGCGTAGCCCGACAGGGTCATGGCCAGGAAGTCCGAGATATCGCTGGAACTGACGCCCAGCTCGCGCGCCTTTTGCTGGTCGATCTCGAAGCGCACCGAACGTTCGGACGGTTCGTCCCAGTCGAACTGCACATTGGTCGAGCGCGGATCGGCGCGGACCTCGGCGGCCACTTGCTCGGCCACGGCGCGCACGTCGGCGATCCTGTCGCCGCTCACGCGGAACTGCACCTGGAAGCCCACGGGCGGGCCGTTCTCCAGGCGCGACAGGCGGCTGCGTATGGCCGGGAACTGCTCGCGCAGCACGGGCTGCAACCATTGCGCGAGCTTCTCGCGGTCCTCCACCGAATGCGTGGTGATGACCAGCTGGGCAAAGTTCGGGGTGGCGAGCTGCTGGTCCAGCGGCAGGTAGAAGCGCGGTGCGCCGGTGCCAACGAAGCTGACCGAGTGATTGATTTCCGGACGGCCCTCCAGCGCCTTTTCCAGCCGCTCGACCTGGCGCAGCGTGGCCGCGAACGAGGCGCCTTCCTGCAGGCGCACGTCCACCAGCAGTTCGCTGCGGTCGGAACTGGGGAAGAACTGTTGTGGCACGAAGCGGAAGCAGGCCATGGACACGACGAAGATCAGCGCCGTGGCGCCCAGCACCAGGTAGCGGCGGTCCACGCACCAGCCCACCCAGCCGCGCAGGCGCTGATAAAAGCGGGTGTTGTAGATGTCGTGTTCGTGGTCGTCGGG
This sequence comes from Achromobacter sp. K91, assembly GCF_003576205.1. Lineage (NCBI taxonomy): Bacteria > Pseudomonadati > Pseudomonadota > Betaproteobacteria > Burkholderiales > Alcaligenaceae > Achromobacter > Achromobacter sp. K91. The sequence goes on from NZ_QWFB01000002.1 coordinate 109,390, forward strand.
CAGATGGGCTTCGCGCTTGCGTTCCGGCAGCATGCGGTAGCCCAGCAAAGGGATCAGCACCACGGCGGCGAACCACGAGGTGATCAGCGCGATGGCGGACACCTGGAAGATGGAACGGGTGTATTCGCCCGTGCTGGACTTGGCCAGCGCGATCGGCAGGAAGCCCGCCACCGTGACCAGCGTGCCGGTCAGCATGGGAAAGGCAGTGCTGGTGTAGGCGAATGCAGCGGCGCGCGCGCGGCTCCAGCCCTGTTCAAGCTTTACCGCCATCATCTCGACCGCGATGATGGCGTCGTCCACCAGCAGGCCCAGCGCCAGCACCAGCGTGCCCAGCGATACCTTGTGCAGGCCGATGCCGAACATGTCCATGAACAGCGCCGTGACCGCCAGCACCACCGGGATCGAGATGACCACCACCATGCCGGTGCGCAGGCCCAGGGATACCAGGCTCACCGCCAGCACGATGGCCACGGCTTCGGCCACGGAGCGCAGGAAGTCGTCGACCGAATGCGATACCGCCTTGGGCATGCTGGAGACTTCCTTCAGCGTCAGCCCGGCGGGCAACTGGGCCTGGAGTTCCTCGAACTTGGCGCTCAAAGCCTTGCCCAGATGGACCACGTCGCGCCCCGGCTGCATGGTGATGCCTATGCCCAGTACGGCGTTGCCGCCCAGCCGCATCTGCTCGATGGCCGGATCCTGGTAGCCGCGGCGGATGGTGGCGATGTCGCCCAGCCGGATCGATTTGCCGTTGACCCGGATCAGCGTGTCGGCCAGGACGCGGCTGTTGGCGTACTGGCCGCTGGGCCGCACGAAGATGCGGTCGTCGGCGGTGGTCAGCGTGCCCGCGCTCGTCACGGCGTTCTGGCTGTTGATGGCCTGGGCGATCTGCTGCGGCGACACGCCCAGCCGCGTGAGCTGGGTGTTGGAGATCTCGACGTAGATGTGCTCAGGCTGATCGCCGAAGTAGTCCACCTTGGCCACGCCCGGCACGCGCAGCAGCACGGTGCGCAGCCGGTCGGCGTAGTCATGCAGCTGCGCGGGCGAAAAGCCGTCGCCCTGCAGCGTGTAGATGTTGGTATAGACGTCGCCGAATTCGTCGTTGAAGAAGGGGCCTTGCACGCCCGGTGGCAGCGTGGCTGCAATGTCGCCGACCTTCTTGCGCACCTGGTACCACTGTTCGGCCACGGTGCTGGCGGGCGCGGAGTCCTTCATGGTGTAGAAGATCAGCGATTCGCCCGGCCGCGAGTAGCTGCGCATGAAGTCCGTGTTGGGGGCTTCCTGCAGCTTCTTGGCGATGCGGTCGGTGACCTGCTCCTGCACCTGCTGCGCAGTGGCGCCGGGCCATAGCGTCTTGATGACCATGACGCGGAAGGTGAAAGGCGGATCTTCCGATTGCGCCAGCTTCGAGTACGACAGGACGCCGAAGAGCGTGATCAGCGTGATGATGAAGATGACCAGCGGCTGGTGCCGCAGCGCCCATGCCGACAGGTTGAACCGGCCTTCCTCGTGGCGAGGCGCCTGCACGGAAGCGTCATGCTGCGGGCCGCTCATGAGGCGAAATCCTCGGGATGCAGCGGCGGCACGGCGCGGACTTTCTCGCCGGCGGCCACCGCATGCACGCCTTGCCAGACCACGCGTTCGCCCGCCTGCAGGCCCTTGGACAGGGTGACGGTGCGGGCGTCGTAGCGCAGCACCTCGACGCGGCGCAGCTCCAGCGTGTCGGCGTCCGGCTTGACGATCCACACGGCGGGCGCGGGGCCGTCATGGAACAGCGCGGTGGCCGGCACGGTGTAGGTCGTCAGGTTTTCGCCGGAGCGGTTGTCGAAGCTGATATTGGCCGTCATGCCCAGGCGCACGTCCGGGGTCGGGGATTCCAGCGTGAGCTTGGCGCGATAGGTGCGGCTTTGCGGATCCGCGGCCGGCGCGATCTCGCGCAGCACCGCGGAGAACGTCTGGCCGGGCAGCGGGCCGAGCGTGACGCTGGCGCGTTGGCCGATGGCCAGGCCCGCCAGCACGCTTTCCGGCACGTCGCAGATGGCGTCGATGTCGCCGGACCAGGCCAGGCTGTAGACCGGTTCGCCGGCGGCCACGTTCTGTCCGGTGTCCGCCTGCTCCGCGGTGATGACGCCAGCATGGTCGGCCTGCAACGTGGTGTATTTGAGCTGGTCGGCCGCCAACGCTGCCTGCTGTTGAGCTTGGTCGCGTTGCGCCAATGCCGCGGCGTAGGCGTTGCGGGTCTGTTCCAGCTGGGTCGCGGCGATCAGGTTTTCGCGGGCTTGGGCGCGGTCGCGGTCCAGCTGCTGGCGCGCGTAGTCCAGCTGGTGCTGGGCCGCCGACAGCTGCGCGCGGGCGCTGGCCGCGTTCTTGGCGGCGTCGGCCGGATCCAGTTTGGCGACGATCTGTCCGGGGGTGACGGCATCGCCCAGCCGGACCTGGCGCTCGATGATCTTGCCGTTGACCCGGAACGACAGCGGGGTGCTGTAGCGCGCCTGCACTTCGCCAGGCAGCGTCCAGGCCGGCAGGCGTTCATCGGCCTGGGCGGGCATGGCGACCACAGGGCGCGGCGCGGGCGGCGGCGCTTCATTGCGGCCGCAGGCAGCGAGCAGCAGAGCAAGTGATGCGGCGGCAGGCAGCGACCACAGGCGCGGCCAATGGCGGGAGCGGTTGGAGGGTGAAAGCGGCGCCGCAGAGGCGGCCGCGGCGGCGCGCGCGGCAAAGCGCGCGGCAGGGCCAGGGCAAGTCACGGAACACCTCGCGGCGCGGAGATTCGGGAATAAGGGCCGGTTTCGACCCGATACGGCCTGGATTCTAATACAGGTATGAATTCGAATTCAATATTGAATCTGAAATGCTCCCCAGTGCTAAACTCCCGCCATGTCAAAAGTCCGCCTTACGCGAGAGCAAAGCCGTGACCAGACGCGCCAGCGTCTGCTCGACGCTGCGCAATCGATCTTTCTTGCCAAGGGATTCGTGGCTGCCAGCGTGGAGGACATCGCCGAGCAGGCGGGGTACACGCGCGGGGCCTTTTATTCCAACTTCACCAGCAAGTCCGAACTGTTCCTGCAACTGCTCAGGCGCGATCACGAGAGCGTGATGAGCGACATGCGCGCCATCTTCGAGGACGGCGAATCGCGTCCGCAGATGGAAGCCCGCGTGCTCGAGTACTACTCCACGCATTACCGCGAGAACGACTGTTTCCTGCTGTGGATGGAAGGCAAGTTGCAGGCGGCGCGCGATCCGGATTTCCGGGCTGGCTTCGTGGCTTGCATGCGGGAATTGCGCGAAGCCACCACGGAATACATCCGCCAGTTTTCCGCGCGGGTCGGCACGCCGCTACGCATGCCGCCGGAACAGATGGCACTGGGCCTGCTGGCCCTGTCGGACGGCATGCAGTTCAGCTATGCCTTCGACCCGCAGGCCGTCACGCCGGAAATGACCGAGGCCGTGCTGGCCGGTTTCTTCCGCAGCGTGGTCTTCGGCGAACCGAAGACCGACTAAGGCGGCCGGTTCCCGGCCTCAGGCCAGCAATTCCGAGATTTCGATGAGATTCAGGTCCGGGTCGCGCAGGTAGACCGAGCGGATCTTGCCGGTGGCGCCAGTGCGCGGCACGGGGCCTTCGATGATCCGGGCGCCTTCGCGGTTCAGATGCGCGATCACGTCTTCCAGCGGGCGATCGGCGATGAAGCACAGGTCCAGCGCGCCCGGTACGGGCAGGTGGGCCTTGGGTTCGAACTCATGGCCGCGCACGTGCAGGTTGATCTTCTGGTTGCCGAAGCGCAGCGCCTGGCGGCCTTCGCCAAAGGTTTCCAGGCGCATGCCCAGGATCCGGGTATAGAAGTCCACCGTGGCGTCGGGGTCGGTACAGGTCAGGACCAGATGGTCCAGGTGATCGATCATGGGATATCTCTCCTCTGGCCGGCCCGGCTTGCGGTTTCAGATTGTCAGACGGCCTTAGGCCGTGATAGTAATACTTGCGGCGCGCGGCCGGACTGAGGGGGGACGCGTGCTGGGAATTTCCAACCCTCGGGCGAAAGGAGCGGCAGCATGACTTCAGAAACCCGACCATCCACCATCAATCGCCCAGTGTTCTTTCCGGCGGCCGTGTTCACGCTGCTGCTGGTGGGGTTCGCGATCCTGGCGCCCAAGGTCGCGCAAAGCCTGTTCGAGTCCGTGCAGGGCTGGATATTGGGCAACGCCAGCTGGTTCTATATCCTGGTCGTGGCCATCATCCTGATCGCGGTGGTATTCCTGGCGGTCAGCCGGTATGGCGACATCAAGCTGGGACCCGACCACAGTGAACCCGATTACCGCAACTTCACCTGGTTCGCGATGCTGTTCTCCGCGGGCATGGGGATCGGCCTGATGTTCTTCGGCGTGGCCGAGCCCGTGATGCACTTCATCGCGCCGCCCGTGGGCGAGGGGGGCACCGCCCTTGCGGCCCGTGAAGCCATGAAGATCACCTTCTTCCACTGGGGCCTGCATGCCTGGGCCATCTACGCGGTGGTGGCGCTGATCCTGGCATTCTTCAGCTATCGGCACGGGCTGCCGCTGACCCTGCGTTCGGCGCTGTATCCGCTGATCGGCAACCGCATCCACGGGCCCATCGGGCATGCCGTCGACATCTTTGCCATCATCGGCACGGTGCTGGGCGTGGCGACTTCGCTGGGCCTGGGCGTGGCGCAGATCAACAGCGGCCTGAACCATCTGTTCGGCATTCCGGTGGGCGTGACCACGCAGATCATCCTGGTCATCGTCACCTGCGGCCTGGCGACCTTATCGGTGGCCAGCGGCCTGGACAAGGGGATCCGCATCCTGTCCGAGACCAATCTGGTGCTGGCGGCGGTGCTGCTGCTGTTCGTGCTGGTGGTCGGCCCGACGGTGTTCCTGTTTCAGACCTTTGTTCAGAACACCGGCGCCTACCTGTCTGACATCGTCAACAAGACCTTCAACCTGTATGCCTACGAACCCACCGACTGGATCGGCGGCTGGACGCTGTTCTACTGGGGCTGGTGGATTGCGTGGTCGCCCTTTGTGGGCCTGTTCATCGCGCGCATCTCGCGCGGCCGCACCATCCGCGAATTCGTCACCGGCGTGCTGCTGGTGCCGGCCGGCTTCACGCTGTTCTGGATGACGGTGTTCGGCGATACCGCCATCCACATGATCCTGGTCGACAAGGTGCAGGGCCTGGCGGAAGTGGTGCAGGCCGATTCTTCCTTGGCGCTGTTCGCCTTCCTGGAACAATTGCCCTGGAGCGGGGTGCTGTCCGTCGTCGCGATCGCGATGGTGGCGGTGTTCTTCGTGACCTCGGCCGACTCGGGCGCGCTGGTGGTCGACCTGCTGGCCTCCGGCGGTTCGGACCGCACGCCCGTGTGGCAACGCATCTTCTGGTCGGTGCTGATGGGGGCGGTGGCGATCGCGCTGCTGCTGGCCGATGGCCTCACGGCCCTGCAAACCGCGACCATCGCCAGCGCGCTGCCTTTCTCCATCATTCTGCTGCTGTCGCTGTGGGGCCTGTTCAAGGCGCTCAAGCTGGACGCGACCAAGCGCGGCATCCGCTACCAGTCGCTGACCTTGTCACGCCCCGCGCGCGGCGGACAGTCATGGGAGCGGCGCCTGCGCAACATGGTCATGATGCCGCGCCGCGCCCATGTGCAGCGCTTCATCAGCGACGTGGTGCGGCCCGCCATGGAAGACGTGGCGGACGAACTGCGCAAGCAGGGCTACCAGGTGGAAGTGCGCGAGCACGGCAACGACGAGGGCGTGATCATGGAAGTCTCCCATGGCGAGCACCTGGACTTTTCCTACGCGGTGCAGCCCGAGGCTTTCGTGCGTCCCAGCCTCACGCCCGAGGAAGCGGCCGACGAGGACGAGCGCAAGTACTTCCGCGCCGAGGTCCACCTGCGCGAAGGCGGGCAGGATTACGACATCATGGGCTGGAGCCGCGACGCCGTCATCGGCGACATCCTGGACCAGTACGAACGGCATCGCCACTATCTGCACATGGTGCGGACCTAGCTGCGTCGCGCTCCACGAAACCGCCAGCCTGCTGGCGGTTTTTTTTGCCCACACGGCCCGCAGGGGCTTGCGCGCCATAGTCCGCCGCTATGCAGGGGATTGGATTAACCCTTTTGACGAAATGCCCGATATCGTGGATTATCCAAGAACATTCTTTGATAAATAGCGAGTCAATCATGAAGGCGAAATCAGGAGCGTGGGCGGCCGGGGTCGTGGCGCTGGCGCTGGCGGGCGGCGGACTGTACTGGAAGTACGGCGGCGCGCAGCAAAAGGGCGGCTGGGCCATGGCGCCGGCCAAGGTCGCGGTGGCCGCCGCGCGGCAGGCGGACTTCCCTGTCACGCTGAGCGGCATCGGCTCGCTGGAGGCGGCGCGCCAGGTGCAGGTGGCGGCCGAAGTGGACGGCCGGGTCGACCGTATCCTGTTCGCCTCGGGCGCGCAGGTCCAGGCCGGCCAGTTGCTGGTGCAATTGAACGACGCGCCCGAGCAGGGCGAACTGGCCCGGCTGCAGGCCCAGGCGCGCAATGCGCGCGCCTTGCTGGACCGCACCCGCCGCCTGCTGCCGCAACAGGCCGCCACGCGCGAACAACTGGACCAGGCGCAGGCCGACTACGACCAGGCCGCGGGCGACATCAAGCGCGTGCAGGCCTTGATCGAGCAAAAGCGCATCAAAGCGCCGTTTGACGGCGTGCTGGGCGTGCGCCGCGTGAACCTGGGGCAATTCGCCCGCGCCGGCGATCCGCTGGTATCGCTGACCGACGCTTCCGCCATGTACGCCAACATCACCCTGCCCGAGCAGGCCATGGGCGCGTTGCGCGCGGGCCAGCCGGTGGCGGTGACCGTGGACGCCCATGCGGGACGCGTCTTCGAAGGCCAGATCACCACCGTGGAGCCGCAAGTGGACGCAGGGTCGCGCACCGTGCGCGTGCAGGCGACCCTGCCTAACGCCGATGGCGCGCTCGCGGCCGGCATGTATGCCCAGGGCCAGATCGGCCTGCCCGCGCGTCCCGGCGTGATCACCGTGCCGGAAACCGCGGTCAGTTACAGCGCCTATGGCGATTCCGTCTACGTGCTGAACCCGCCCAAGGCGGGCGAGGCGTCCGCCGGCCCGACGGTCCGCCAGGCCTATGTGAAGACGGCCGAGCGCGTGCGCGGCCGCGTGGTCGTGACCGAAGGCTTGCAGGCGGGCGACCAGGTCGTGACCTCAGGCCAGCTGCGCCTGCACAACGGCGCGGCGGTCGAGGTCGGCGTCGAGGACACCGTGGCGTTGGACGCCGCGCAGCAGACCGTGGCGCAAGTCCGGTAAGGGCGCGGAGCAGAACATGAAATTCACCGATCTCTTCGTGCGCCGGCCAGTGCTGGCGCTGGTGGTCAGCACGCTGATCCTGCTGCTGGGCATCAAGGCCCTGAGCGGCCTGCCGGTGCGGCAGTATCCGCTGACCGAAAGTACCACCATCACCATCACCACCCAGTATCCGGGCGCTTCGCCCGACCTCATGCAAGGCTTCGTCACCCAGCCCATCGCGCAGTCCGTGGCCACGGTGGAAGGCATCGACTACCTGTCGTCTTCCTCCACGCAAGGCCGTAGCGTGATCACGGTGCGGATGAAGCTGAACGCCGACTCCAACAAGGCCATGACGGAGGTGATGGCCAAGGTCAACGAGGTCAAGTACCGCCTGCCGCAGGACGTCTACGACCCCGTGCTGGTCAAGTCCGCCGGCGAGGCGACCGCCGTGGCCTATGTCGGCTTTTCCAGCAGCACCTTGTCGCTGGCGTCCCTGACGGATTATCTGTCGCGCGTGGTGCAGCCGCAGCTCTCGTCCATCGACGGCGTGGCCAGCGTGGAACTCTACGGCGGGCAAAAACTGGCCATGAGGGTGTGGCTGGACCCGAACCGGATGGCGGCGCGCGGCATTTCCGCGGGCGAACTGGCCGACGCGCTGCGCGACAACAACGTGCAGGCGGCGCCGGGGCAGGCCAAGGGCCTGTACGTGGTGTCCAACATCCAGGTCAACACGGACCTGGTCAACGTCGCGGAATTCCGCGACATGGTGGTCAAGCGCGAGGGCGACGCGATCGTGCGCCTGGGCGACGTGGCCACGGTGGAACTGGGCGCGGCATCCACCGATTCCAGCGGCCTGATGGACGGCGAGCCGGCGGTGTACTTCGGCCTTAACGCCACGCCGGTGGGCAATCCGCTGGTGATCGTCAAACGCCTGAACGAGTTGCTGCCCAACATCAAGCAGAACCTGCCGCCCGGCACCAGCGTACAGGTGCCGTTCGAGCTGGCCCGCTTCATCAGCGCTTCCATCGATGGCGTGGTGCATACGCTGATCGAGGCCATCGCCATCGTGGTGGCGGTGATCTTCCTGTGCCTGGGTTCCTTGCGCGCCGTGCTGATTCCGGTGCTGACCATTCCCCTGTCCATGCTGGGCGGGGCTGCCATCATGGCGCTGTTCGGCTTCAGCGTGAACCTGCTGACCTTGCTGGCCATGGTGCTGGCTATCGGCCTGGTGGTGGACGACGCCATCGTGGTCGTGGAAAACGTGCACCGCCACATCGAAGAGGGCAAGTCGCCGGTGCGCGCGGCCCTCATCGGCGCGCGCGAAGTGGCGGGGCCTGTGATCGCGATGACCATCACGCTGGCCGCGGTCTATGCGCCGATCGGCCTGATGGGCGGGCTTACTGGTTCGCTCTTCAAGGAGTTCGCCTTCACCCTGGCCGGGTCCGTGGTCGTGTCGGGCGTCATTGCGCTGACCTTGTCGCCCGTGATGAGCTCGTTCCTGCTCAACAGCCGGGTCTCCGAGGGCTGGATGGCGCGCCGCGCCGAGCATTTCTTCGGACGCCTGGGCGATGCCTATGGCCGCGTGCTGGACGTCTCGCTGCATCACCGATGGGTGACCGGGTTGATTGCCGTGGCGGTACTGGCGAGCCTGCCGTTCCTCTACAACGCCGCGCAGCGCGAGCTGGCGCCGGTCGAAGACCAGTCCACGGTGCTGACCGCGATCAAGTCGCCGCAGCACGCCAATATCGACTACGTGGAGAAATTCGGCCGCAAGTGGGACGACGTCATGAAGACCCTGCCGGAACAGCAGGGGCGCTGGCTGATCAACGGTTCCGACGGCGTCTCCAACAGCATAGGCGGCGTGGACTTCGTGCCTTGGGAAAAGCGCGAGCGTTCGGCCGACCAGATCCAGGCCGACATGCAGGCCATGGTGAACCAGGTCGAGGGCAGCAATATCTTCGCCTTCCAGCTGCCGTCCCTGCCGGGCTCCACCGGCGGGCTGCCGGTGCAGATGGTCATCATGAGCGCGTCCGACTATCCGGTGGTCTATGAGGCCATGGAGGGATTGAAGAAGGCGGCGCGTGAAAGCGGCTTGTTCATGGTGGTCGACAGCGACCTGGACTACAACAATCCGGTGGTGCAACTGAAGGTGGACCGCGCCAAGGCCAACAGCCTGGGCGTCACCATGAAGGCCATCGGCGACACGCTGGCCGTGCTGGTGGGCGAGAACTACGTGAACCGCTTCGGCATGGACGGCCGTTCCTACGACGTGATTCCGCAGAGCCTGCGCGAACAGCGTATTTCGCCGGAGTCGCTGGCGCGCTACTACGTCAAGAGCGCCAGCGGCGCGCAGGTGCCGCTGTCCAACCTTGTGACCGTGTCCATGGGAGTGGAGCCCAACAAGCTGACGCAGTTCAACCAGCTCAACGCGGCCACCTTCCAGGCCATCCCGATGCCGGGCGTGACCATGGGCGATGCGGTGCAGTTCCTGACCCGGCAAGCCCAGTTCCTGCCTGCGGGCTTCAGCTACGACTGGCAGTCGGACGCGCGCCAGTACAGCCAGGAAGGCTCGGCGCTGATGATCACCTTCATCTTCGCCATCATCGTGATCTACCTGGTGCTGGCGGCGCAATACGAGAGCTTGCGCGACCCCTTCATCATCCTGGTGAGCGTGCCCATGTCGATCTGCGGCGCGCTGATACCGCTGGCGCTGGGCATGGCTACCGTCAACATCTATACCCAGATCGGGCTGGTGACGCTGATCGGCCTGATCAGCAAGCACGGCATCCTGATGGTGGAGTTCGCCAATGAAATGCAGGTCAGCCACGGGCTGGACCGGCGCACCGCGATGGAGCAGGCCGCCCGCATCCGGCTGCGTCCCATCCTGATGACGACCGCCGCCATGGTCATGGGCCTGATCCCGTTGCTGTTCGCCAGCGGCGCGGGCGCACACAGCCGCTACAGCCTGGGCCTGGTCATCGTGGTGGGCCTGCTGGTGGGCACGCTGTTTACGTTGTTCGTGCTGCCCACCGTCTACACCGTATTCGCCCGCGACCACCGCGCAGCGCACGACACGCCGCGCGCCCGGGAACTGGCGCTGGCCCAGGCCGAGGACGCCGCGGCGCCCGGCGCCTCCGCCTAGCCGAAGGAAACCATCATGAAGCACTCACAACTTTCCATACGCATGCGCCGCGGCGCGGCCGTGCTGCTGGCCGCGCTGGCCACGGCCGGCTGCGCCGTCGGACCCGACTACCAGAAGCCCCAGGCTGCTCCGGTGGCGTTGGCCAGCCCTGAACAGGCCCTGTTCTCAACCGATCAATTGCAGCGCGACTGGTGGAAGCAATTGCAGGACCCCCAGCTGGACCGGCTGATCGATCTGGCGCTGTCGCGCAATCTGGATATCCGCATGGCGCAGGCGCGCCTGGCCGAGTCGCGCGCGGTGCTGGACGAGAAGGAACTGGACCAGTTGCCGGCGGTCACGCTGGGCGGCGGCTATGAACGCAGCCTGTCGCAGGCCAATGCCGGCGTCGCGGGCCAGCGCAATCTGGCCGAGAGCTACCGGGCGGGCTTTGACGCCACCTGGGAGCTGGACCTGTTCGGCCGGCTGCGCCGGGCGGCCGAGGGCGCGGCCGCGCGCAGCGAGGCGCAGGCAGCGGACCTGGCCCAGACCCGCATCGTCGTGGCCGCCGAAGTGGCGCGCAATTACTTCGAGCTGCGCGGCGCGGAACAGCGCCTGGCCGTGGCGCGCGCCAACCTGGAAAGCCAGCGCGACAGCCTGCGCGTGATCCAGGCCATGGTGTCGGCCGGCCGCGGCGACGAAGGCGACCTGGCCAGCGCCCGCGCCGAACTGGAGACCGTGCAGGCCAGCGTGCCGTTGCAGATCGCGGCCCGACGGCTGGCGCAGTACCGGATCGCGGTGTTGGCGGGCCTGCGGCCGGTGGAGCTGGGCGAGCTCGATGCGGGCAAGGCGCTGGCGCCCCTGGATACCCGCCTGCCGATCGGCGACGTGAGCGCCTTGCTGTCGCGCCGCCCGGACGTGCTGGCGGCCGAACGCGGCATGGCTGCGGCCAACGCCGACGTGGGCGTGGCGACTGCGGAGCTCTATCCGCGCATCGACCTGGGCGGGTTCCTGGGTTTCGTCGCCCTGCGCGGCGCGGATTTCGGCTCATCGGCCAGCCGCGCGTTCAGCGTGGCGGCCACGGCCAACTGGCCTGCCTTCCATCTGCCCACGGCGCTGGCGCGCAAGCGTGGCGCGGTGGCGCGCGCGGACGGCGCCGTCGCCAGCTACGAGCTGACCGTGCTGCGCGCGGTCGAGGAACTGGAATCGGCGCTGACGGAGTACGGCCAGACCCAGCAGCGCCTGGGCAGTCTGGCGCAGGCGGCCGCGCATAGCGGCAGGGCGGCGGAACTGGCGCAGCTGCGCTACCGTGAGGGCAGTACGCCGTATTTGACGGTGCTGGACGCGCAGCGTACGCTTTTGCGCGCCCAGGACGCCGTGGCCGTGGCCGAAACCGAGTCCTATACCCGCCTGATCGCGCTGTACAAAGCTTTGGGGGGCGGATGGGAGGCGCCCTCGATGGATCCGCCGGCCGCTTCCGGCTGACCGGCAGGCCAGGTTCATGGCACCATAGGCAAACAACCGGAGTATGCACATCCATGTCTGACAGTCCGTCCCATCCCGTGGTCTGGGAGCATCAGCCCGCCGATCGCGTGCTCATGACCCTGAAGACGCGGGGCCCGCAATCCGTCGCCGTCATTGCCAAGGCCCTGGACGTGACGGCCGAGGCCGTGCGTCAGCAGATGACGCGCCTGCATGCGGAAGGACTGGTGGATTCCGAAAGCCACAGCGCGGGCCGGGGCCGGCCCACGCAGATCTGGTTCCTGACCGATGCCGGAAACGGGCGCTTCCCGGACACGCATGCCGAAATGACGGTGCAGATGCTGGGCGCGGTGCGCCAGGTGTTTGGCGAAGAGGGCATCGAAAAGCTGATCCAGGCGCGCGAAGCCGCCATGCTCAACAGCTACCGCCAGGCCATGCAGGGCGCCCGCAGCCTGAAGGAAAGGCTGGAGCGGCTGGTGGAAGTCCGCTCTGCCGAAGGCTACATGGCCGAGCTGCGCAAGGATGGCGCGGACTTCCTGTTCATCGAGAACCACTGCCCGATCTGCTCCGCGGCCAAAGCCTGTATGGGCTTTTGCCGCAGCGAGCTGGAGCTCTTCCACAAGGTGCTAGGAGCAGAAGTCCGGGTGCGCCGCGAAGAACACATCCTCGCGGGCGCGCGCCGCTGCGCCTACCGTATCGACAAGGCTGGCTGACCAGTCATGAGCGGGGCTGCTCCCAGCCGCCCAGCGCCTTGTACAACTCCACCGCATTGACCAGCCGGCGCTGCTGCAGCCGGATGAACTCCTGTTCGGATTCGAACAGGCTGCGCTGCGCTTCCAGCATTTCCAGGTAGCTCGCCACGCCGCGTTCGTAGCGCCTTTCGGTCAGGCGCTGGCGGTCGCGGTCGGCGTCGCGGACCTTGCGCTGGGCGTCGATCTGGGCGCGCAGCGTGTCGCGCGCGGACAGCGCGTCGGCCACTTCGCGGAAGGCCTGCTGGATGCTGCCCTCGTACTGGGCCACCGCGATGTCCTTGCGCGCTTCCGCCAGCGACAGGTTGGCGCTGTTGCGTCCGGCGTTGAAGATGGGCAGCGTCAGCTTGGGCGCGAAGGTCCAGGTGCCCGTGCCCGAACCGAACAGGTCCGAGAAGCTGCCCGCCGTGGTGCCGATGTCGGTCGTCATCTGCACCGACGGGAAGAACGCCGCGCGCGCCGCGCCGATGTCGGCGTTGGCGGCCCGCAGCGTGTCCTCGGCCTGGCGCAAGTCCGGGCGACGGACCAGCAGGGTCGAAGGCAGGCCCGCGGCCAGCGGTGTCAGGCTCTGGCTTTCCAGCGTGACGGCATCGGTGTCGGGCGGCAGCGAAAAGTCGCCCGCCAGCAGGCCCAGGGTGTGCACCGACTGCCGGTATTCCCGGCTCAGTTCGGCATGCGTGGCGCGCGAGGATTCCACCAGCATCTGCGCGGTACGCAGCCCCACGGCCGTTTCCAGCCCGGCGTCGTAACGGCGCTGGTTCAATTTGAGCGAGGCCTCGCGTAGCGCCAGCGTGCTTTCGGTCAGGCGCAGCTGTTCGGCCAGCGAGCGCTGGTTGAAGTAGGCCGTGGCCGTTTCCGACACCAGCGACAGCGTGGCAGCACGGTGCGCTTCCTCGCTGGCCAGGTAGCGCGACAGCGCCGCGTCGCTCAGGCTCTTCACGCGGCCGAAGAAATCCAGTTCGAACGCGGCGATGCCGACCGCGGCGCGGTAGCGGTCGGCCACCGGCATGCGCGGCTGGCCGGGCTCCGCGCCGCGTCCGCGGCTGAACTCGCCCGTGCCGTCGATGGACGGCAGGCGGTCGGCCTGCTGTACGCCGTACAGCGCCCGCGCTTCCTGGATGCGCAGCGCCGCCACCCGCAGGTTGCGGTTGTTCTCGAGCGCGGCGGCGATCCAGGCCTGCAGCGCCGGGTCGTTGAAGTAATCGCGCCAGTCCTGCGGCATCGCCGCCAGTCCGTCCGCGGCGACCGTGTCATAGGCCTGGGGGACCGGCGCTGCCGGTCGCTCATAGGTGGGGGCCAGCGAGCAGCCGGCCAGGGCCAGCGCAAGCAGGGTCATTGCCATAGCCTTCATGGCGTGGTCTCCAGCGTTTCGCGGCCTTGCGGACGCGAGGGGCGCACGCGCATGCCCAGCGCGCGGCCCACGATCAAAAAGAAGAGCGGCACCAGGAAGATGGCCAGCACCGTCGCCGTGACGATGCCGCCCAGCACGCCCGTGCCGATCGCGGCCTGGGCGCCCGAGGCCGCGCCGGTGGCCAGCGCCAGGGGCAGCACGCCCACGCCGAAGGCCAGCGAGGTCATCACGATGGGCCGCAGCCGCAGCCTGGCGGCCTCCAGCGTGGCGGACACGATGCCCTGACCGTCGCGCACCAGGTCCTTGGCCACTTCCACGATCAGGATCGCGTTCTTGGCCGACAGCCCGATGGTGGCGATGAGGCCGACCTTGAAGTAGATGTCGTTGGGCATGCCGCGCAGCGTCACGCCCAGCACCGCGCCGATCACGCCCAGCGGCACCACCAGGATCACCGCCAGCGGTATCGACCAGCTTTCATACAGCGCGGCCAGGGCCAGGAACACGACCAGCACCGACAGCGCGAACAGCACGGGCGCCTGGTTGCCGGACAGCCGTTCCTCGTAGGACTGCCCCGACCAGTCGAAGCCGATGCCGCGCGGCAGTTCGGCCGCCAGCGCCTCCATGGCGCGCATGGCCTCGCCGCTGCTGTGCCCGGGCGCGGCCGAGCCGTTGATGGTGAACGACGGGAAGCCGTTGTAGCGGTTGAGCTGCGGCGGTCCCATCGACCATTTCAGGGTGGCGAAGGCCGACAGCGGCACCATCTGGCCCTGCAGGTTGCGTACATGCAGGCGCGACACGTCTTCCATGTCGACACGGCTCTTGCCGTCGGCCTGCACGGTCACGCGCCGCACCTGGCCATTGAGCATGAAGTCGCCGATATAGTCCGAACCGTACATTACCGCCAGGGCGGTGTTGATCTCGTCCAGTGGCACGCCCATGGCCTGCGCCTTGTCGCGGTCGACGCGCAGCTCCAGCTGCGGCGCTTCTTCCTGGCCGGCGAAGACAACCTCCGTCAGCGCGGGATGCCTGGCCGCCGCTGCCAGCAATTGCTGGCGCGCCTGCTCCAGGGCCTCGTAGCCCAGGCCGCCCCGGTCCTGCAGGCGGAAGTCGAAGCCCGAGGTGGAGCCCAGGTCCGGCAGCGGCGGGGAGTTCAGCGCGTGCACCATGACGTTCTTGCGGTCGGCGAAGGCGGCGTTGATGCGTTCCACCACCGCGTTCACGTGCAGGTCGGCGCCGCCGCGCTGCTTCCAGTCCTTTAGCGTGACGAAGAACATGGCCGAGTTCGGTCCGCTGCCGTAGTTGCTGAAGCCGTTGACCGAATACACATATTCGACGGGCTCATGTTCCATCATGTAGCGCTCGACCTCTTTCACCATCGCCATGGTTTCGGCTTGCGGCGAGCCCTGGGGCAGGATGACCATGGCCATGAAGCTGCCCTGGTCTTCGTCCGGCAGGAAGGAAGAGGGCAGCCGGGCGAACAGCAGCGCCACCGCGGCGATCACCGCCAGATAGGCCAGGCCGAAGCGCACCGGACGGGCCAGCACGCCCGACACCCGGGCGGTGTAGCGCGCCGTCAGGCGCGCGAAGGCCCGGTTGAACCAGCCGAAGAAGCCGCGCTTCTCGTGGTGGCCGGCGGCGATCGGCTTGAGCATGCTGGCGCACAGCGCCGGCGTCAGCGACAGCGCCAGGAAGGCCGAGAAGGCAATCGACACGGCCAGCGTCACGGCGAACTGGCGGTAGATGTTGCCCACGGCGCCGTCAAAGAAGGCCATCGGCACGAACACCGACACCAGCACCACCGTGATGCCCACGATGGCGCCGCTGATCTGGCCCATGGCCTTGACCGTGGCCTCGCGCGGCGACAAGCCTTCCTCGGCCATGATGCGCTCGACGTTTTCCACCACCACGATGGCGTCGTCGACCAGGATGCCGATGGCCAGCACCATGCCGAACATCGTCAGCACGTTGATGGAATAGCCCAGCCCCAGCATCACGCCCAGCGTGCCCAGCAGCGCCACCGGCACGACCAGCGTCGGAATCAGCGTGGCGCGGAAGTTCTGCATGAACAGGTACATCACGCAGAACACCAGGGCTACGGCTTCCAGCAGGGTCATCAGCACCTTCTTGATCGAGATTTCGACGAAGGTGGATGTCTCGTACGGAATGTCCCAGGTCACGCCCGGCGGGAAATACTGGGCCAGCTCCTGCATGGTCGCGCGGATGCGCTTGGTGGTTTCGACCGCGTTCGAACCCGGCGCCAGCTTGATGCCCAGGCCCGTGCCGGTCATGCCGTTCACGCGCGACAGGTACATGTAGTCGGTGCCGCCCAATTCGACCCGCGCCACATCCTTCAGGCGCAAAGTGGCGCCGTCCGGCTGCGCGCGCAGCGGAATGTTGCCGAATTGCTCGGGCGTGCGCAGGGACTCGCCCGCGACGATGCTGGCGTTCAGCGGGGCGTCCTTGGGCACGGCCTGGTTGCCCAGCTCGCCGATGGTGACGCGCGCATTGTGGCTGCGCAGGGCCGAGACGATGTCGCCCGGGGTCAGGGACATGGCCGTCAGCTTGGCCGGATCCGGCCAGATGCGCATGGCGGCTTCCGCGCCGAAGGATTGCACCTTGCCCACGCCTTCCACGCGGCGCAGCGCCTGCAGCACGTTGGAAGCGGCCAGCTCGCCCAGCTGGATGTCATCCAGGCCGCCGTCCGATTTCAGCGACACCACCAGCTGGATGTTGTCGGCCGCCTTCTCCACGCGCACGCCGTCGCGGCGCACCGATTCCGGCAGGCGCGGCTCCACCGCCTTCAGGCGGTTCTGCACTTCCACGGCCGCCAGGTCCGGGTTGGTGCCTTGCTTGAAAGTCAGGTTGATGCTGGCCCAGCCCGTCGAGTCGCTGCTGGACGAGGTGTACATCAGTCCCGGCGCGCCGTTCATCTCGCGTTCGATGATGGCGGTGACGGCCTCTTCGACCACCTTGGCCGAGGCGCCGGGGTAGCTGGCGCCGACGTTGACCACGGGCGGAGCGATGTCCGGATATTGGGCCACCGGCAGCGCACGGATCGACAGGATGCCGACCAGCACGATCAGCAGCGAGATCACCCAGGCGAAGACGGGGCGATCGATAAAAAAACGCGCCATTGCGGTTTATCCTTTTTGGCCCGGCGCGGACGTCCTAGCCTGGACGCCGGCCTCCGGGTTGCCGGCGGCGGGGGCCTGCGCACCGGGCGCGCCCCGCTCCACCGGTTTGATTTTCTGTCCCGCCGCCATATGCGCGGCGTTCTCGACGACGATGCGTTCGCCGCCTGCCAATCCCTGCGTGACGATCCAGTTCGGACCCTGCAGCCGCTCTGCGGTGACGGCGATCTTCTTCAGCTCTCCGTCTGCACCCGCGGCCAGCACGTGCGCGCCTTCGGCATTGCGCAGCAGGGCGTTGCGCGGCACCAGATAGGTGTCGCGGTTGATCGCCTGCTCCAGCCGCACCCGCACATACATGCCCGGCAGCAGATCGCGGCCCGGGTTCTCGAACAGCGCCCGCATGGTGACGTTGTCCGTGCCGGGATCCACCGCCAGATCGGCGAACGACAGCGTGCCGCCGCGCCCGTACTCCGAGCCGTCGGGCAGCAGCAGCCGCACCCGCACCTGGTCCGGCGCCACGCCTTCCAGGGCGCCCGCGCGGATCTGCTTCTGCAACTGCATCACCTCGGCCGCCGGCTGGGCGAAGTTCACATAGATGGGATCGATCTGCTGCACCACCGTCAGCGGCGTGGCCTGGCCTTCGCCCACCAGTGCGCCTTCGGTCACCAGCGCGCGTCGCGCCCGGCCGTCGATGGGCGAAGTGACGCGCGCGTAATCCAGCTTCAGCTTGGCGCTTTGCAGGTTGGCGCGGGCCAGGGCGACCTCGGCCCGGGCCTGGCGTTCCTGCGCCACGCTTTCGGCGTGGTCGCGTTCGCTGATGGCGCGGTCCGACACCAGGTCAGCGTAACGGCGCAGCTTGTCGGCGGCGGCGGAAAGATTGGCCTGCGCGCGCGCCAGGTTCGCGGCTTCCGAATCGTAGGCGGCCTGCAACGGCGCGGGATCGATCTGGAACAGGGCGGCGCCGCGCGTCACATCCTGGCCTTCTTCGTACAGGCGCGCGGTGACGATACCGGCCACGCGCGCGCGCACTTCGGCTTCGCGGTAGGGCTCCAGCCGGCCCGGCAATTCGGTCGCGACGCTGGTGGGCGTGGCTTGGGCAACGATGACGCCGACTTCGGCGGGAGCCTCGGTGGCTTGTTGGGCTTCCGGTTTCGAGCAACCGGTAATAAGAATTAGTACGGAAGAAAGGGCGAGCGTGCGTAGAGAGACTCTTTGCTTCATTTTTAAAATTTCTGATGGGCCCGCAGAGGGCTGAGGTGGGGAAAGGCGCCGACTTTCCCGCGTGGGGAAGCGAGTCTATCATTTAATCCGTCACGCTTGATTAATTATTTTGTTCGGAAGTATGCTCCCCGCTTCACACTTATTCACAGTGACGAAAGAGGCGGCTTCTTGTTTTGAAGCCGCCGTTTTTTTGCAGCCGGTTTTTAAGAAGGAGGTCCCCCGCATGGCCCGCAAGACGAAAGAAGAGTCCCAACGCACCCGCGACCGCATCCTGGATGCCGCGGAGCACGTGTTCCTGTCCAAGGGGGTGGCCGCCACCACCATGAGCGACATCGCCGACCACGCAGGGGTGTCCCGGGGCGCCGTCTACGGCCATTACAAAAACAAGATCGACGTCTGCATCGCCATGTGCGACCGCGCGCTGGGCGAGGCTGCTCCCCTGACTCATGTCTCGACCGACGGCGAGGCGCTGGAATCGCTCTACACCTCCATGCGGCAATACATCCAGATCTACGCGCAGGAAGGCTCGGTGCAGCGCGTGCTGGAAATCCTGTACCTCAAATGCGAACGTAGCGACGAGAACGCGCCGCTGCTGCGCCGCCGTGACTTGTGGGAGCGCCACGCCCTGCGCACCTCGGAGAAACTGCTGCGCGCCGCGGTCAAGCGCGAGGACCTGCCGCGCGCGCTGGACGTGCGCCTGTCCAATCTTTATCTGCACGCCCTGGTCGACGGGGTGTTTGACAGCATCTGCTGGTCCGATCGCCTCAAGGGCGACATGTGGCCGCGCGTCGAGCGCATGCTCCGCGCCGCCATCGATACCCTCCGGTTTTCCGCGCACCTGCTGACGCCGAAAGCCGCCTGATTCCGCGGCGGGCGCTTTTCAACGGGATGCTCCTGAACTGAGCATCCCCATGCCGGACGCCCCTACAATCCGCGCATGACCCTCAAGCAACTCGAAGCCTTCTACTGGGCCGCCACCTGCGCAAGTTTCGCCGTGGCGGCCGAGCGTCTGCATCTGTCGGTATCGTCGCTGTCCAAGCGCATCACCGAGCTCGAGGAAGGCCTGGGCCTGTCCTTGTTCGATCGCAGCGGCCACAAGGCGGTGCTGACCGACGCCGGCCAGCGCCTGCTGCCGCAGGCGCGCGACCTGCTGGCCTCGGCGGAGCAGATACGGGCGTCGCTGGCGCAAAGCGCGGGGCTCAGCGGTCGCTGCCGCTTCGGCGTGGGCGAGCTGACCGCGCTCACCTGGCTGCCGCGGCTGATCCGGGGCGTGCGCGCCGCCTATCCGGACCTGGTGCTGGAACCCTATGTGGACATCGGCCAGGTGCTGGAGCAGCGCGTGGCCGACGGCGAACTGGACTTTGCCGTGATCGCCGGCCGTTCCTCTCGGCCCAATATCGCTTCCACGGCCATAGGCCAGGCCGACTTTTCCTGGGTCGCCGCGCCGGCGCTGCTGGACGGCGCCACGCGCATGACGCCGGAGCTGCTTGCCCGCCTGCCGCTGGTCACGCTGCCGGCGGGGGCCGGCACCACGCGCATCATCGACGACTGGCTGGCGGGCCGCGATGCCGGCGGCGAACGCCTCTGCTGCAACAACTGGGGGGCGGTGGTCGGCCTTCTGATAGAAGGCACCGGGGTCGGCCTGCTGCCCAGCCATTGGGCCCGCGCCTTGCAGGCCGAGGGCAGCCTGCGCGTGCTGGAAGGCGATACGCCGCTGGCGGCCATGCCTTATGCATTCCAGTACCGCCGCGATGATGCCCGGCCGCTGGTCGCCAAGCTGCGCGCCGAGGTCCAGGCCGCCGTGGACTTCGCGGCCCCTTGCCGCATCCCCTGAGGGTGCGTCCGCAAGGCGGCCGTCCGGCGCGCATTTAGGCTTACGACAGCCGCCGCTCTATACAATCGCCGCGCGCCTGGCGCAGAATCCAACAAGAACGTGCGCAGCGGGGGATGGACCCGGATGCAGCACGGCTCGGGTCTGTTCCCTCATGCCGGGCGGCGCGTCCGCGTGGGGAACCAGGCCGACCTGAACCGACGGAGATCTTTCATGCGTAAACTTTGCCTCGCCATGGCCATGGCGGGAATGCTGGCCAGCGGATTGGCGCAAGCGCAATCCACCCTGCGTATCGGCTTGCAGGACGACCCCGACGTGCTGGACCCGGTGCGCGCGCGCACCTTCGTGGGCCGCATCGTCTTCGCTTCCCTCTGCGACAAGCTGGTGGAGATCACGCCGGACCTGAAGATCGTGCCGCAGCTGGCGCAATCCTGGACCTTCAGCCCCGACAACAAGGTCCTGACCTTCAAGCTGCGCACCGACGCCGTTTTCCATGACGGCACGCCGGTGAACGCCGCCGCCGTCAAGGCCAACCTGGACCGCGCCCGCACCTTGCCCGACAGCAACCGCAAGAGCGAGTTGGCCACCGTCGCCAGCGTCGAGGCCCCGGACGCCAGCACCGTGGTGCTGACGCTGTCCGAACCCGATGCCTCGCTGCTGTCGCAGCTGTCCGACCGCGCCGGGATGATGATGTCTCCCGCCAGCTTCGACAAGGACCCTGGCGGCAAGCCGGTGTGCTCCGGCCCCTACCAGTTCAAGGAGCGCGTGCAGAACGACCGCATCGTGCTCGAGAAATTTCCCAAGTACTGGGACGCCGCCAACTATCACTTCGACCGTCTGGTCTACACCCCGATTCCCGACAACACCGTGCGCCTGAACAACCTGCGCGCCGGCGACCTGGACATCATCGAGCGCGTCGCGCCCAGCGATGCCAAGGCGGTGAAGGACGACAAGAACCTGACCCTGGCGCCGGTGACCGGCCTGGGCTTCCAGGCCATTTCGGTGAACCTGGCCAATGGCGCGCGCGCCAACAACCCCCTGGCCAAGGACAAGCGCGTGCGTCAGGCGCTGGACCTCGCGATCGACCGCGACGTGCTCAATCAGGTGATCGGCGAAGGCATGTTCCAGCCCGCCTATCAGCCGTTCCCGCCGGCCAGCTTCGCCTACAACACCGCCTTCGAGCACAAGGGCCGCGACCCCAAGAAGGCGCAGGCGCTGTTGAAGGAAGCGGGCTATGACCGCGTCAAGTTCGAGATCACCTTTGGCAACAACACCACCATGCAACAGGTGTTCGAGCTGGTACAGGCCATGGGCGCCGAAGCGGGCTTCGACATCACACTGCGTCCGGTGGAGTTCGCGTCCCTGCAATCCTCGCTCGCGCGCGGCGACTTCGAAGTAGGGCAGAGCGGCTGGTCGGGCCGCGTCGATCCCAGCGGCAACATCCACCAGTACCTGAGCTGCAAGGGCAACCTGAACGACGGCAAGTTCTGCGACGCCGCCGTGGACAAACTGCTCAACGACGCCCGCGCCGAATCGGACACCGCCAAGCGCCGCGCCATGTATGACCAGGTGCTGACGGCGATGCAGGACCAGCGCCCGATCGTCTACCTGTTCTACCTGCCGTGGACCTTTGGCGTGCAGAAGAAGGTGGAGGGCTTTGTGCCTTACCCCGACGGCCTGATCCGCCTGAAGGGCGTCACTGTGGCAAAAAAGTAGGCTCCCCCCTACCCGTTGGCGCGGGCCCCCCAGGGGGCGGCGCTGGCGGACCGGCGGAGCCGGATCCGCGGTGCCCCGGCTGGCAGCGTCCGCCGGCCTCTCCAGCGTGCCTGTTCTTTTGATCGCCAGGCGCCCGCCGTGCAGGAAGTGTTCCGCGTTTCAGCGGCAGCCCTATAGGAATCATCATGTTTACCACTCGCCCGGAAATCCTTGGCACCTTCGGTGTCGTGACCTCCACCCATTGGCTGGCCAGCGCCGCCGGCATGTCGCTGCTGGAGCGCGGCGGCAACGCCTTCGACGCCTGCGTGGCCTCAGCCTTCGTGCTGCAGGTGGTCGAACCCCATCTGGTGGGCCCGGCCGGCGAAGTGCCCGCGGTGTTCTATTCCGCGCGCACCGGCCGCGTCGAGGTGCTGTGCGGCCAGGGCACCACGCCCGCTGCCGCCACGCTCGAACGCTACCGCGCCGAAGGCCTCAAGCTCATTCCCGGCAACGGCCTGCTGGCCGCCGTCATTCCGGGCGCCTTCGACGCCTGGATGCTGCTCCTGCGTGACCACGGCAGCATGCGCGTGCGCGACGTGCTGGAGCCCGCCATCTATTACGCGGAGCACGGCCACGCGCTCATGCCGCGCATCTCCAACACCATCGCCGGCCTGAAGGACTTCTTCCAGACCCATTGGCCCACGACGGCCGCGGTCTACGTACCGGGCGGCCAGGTGCCCGAGGCCCGCAAACTGTTCCGCAATCCGGCGCTGGCTCGCACCTGGACCCGCGTGCTGAAGCAGGCCGAAAGCGCCGGCGCAGACCGCGAGCGCCAGATCGAAGCGGCACGCGACGCCTTCTACCGTGGCTTCATTGCGGAGGAAATCGACAAGTTTGCGCGCAACACCGATGTCATGGACGAGAGCGGGTCCACCCACCGCGGCGTCATTACCGCCGAGGACCTCGCGGGCTGGTCGGCCAGCTACGACACGCCGGTCACCTACGACTATCACGGCTACACCGTGGCGAAAGCCGGCTCCTGGAGTCAAGGTCCGGTCTTCCTGCAGACCCTGGCGCTGCTCAAGGAGATGGATCTGGCAGGCGTGAGCCCGACCAGCGCCGAATTCGTGCACCGCGTGACCGAGGCCATGAAGCTGGCCTTCGCCGACCGCGAGGCCTATTACGGCGATCCGGCCTTCGTCGACGTGCCGCTGGACCATCTGCTGTCCGACGCCTATAACGCCGAACGCCGCGCGTTGATCGGCGAGTCGGCTTCGCAGGATCTGCTGCCCGGCCAGGTGCCGGGTTTCGAGGCGCAAGTGAAGCGCGTCATGGACACGCTGGAGCGCCTGTCCAAGGTATCCGCGCCCGGCAGCGCCACCAATGAACCCACGCTTGCCGACATGCGCGCCTCCGCCAAACGCGGCGACACGACGCACGTGGACGTCATCGACCGCTGGGGCAACATGATCTCGGCCACGCCTTCGGGCGGATGGTTCCAGTCTTCGCCGGTGATCCCGGAACTCGGCTTCGGCCTGAACACCCGCGCGCAGATGTTCTGGCTGGAAGAAGGGCTGCCTGGCACGCTGGCGCCCGGCAAGCGTCCGCGCACCACGCTGACGCCCTCGCTGGCGCTGCGCGATGGCAAGCCCTACCTGGCCTTCGGCACGCCGGGCGGCGACCAGCAGGAGCAATGGCAACTGTTGTTCTTCCTGCGTCACGTGCACCACGGCCTGAACCTGCAGGAAGCGATCGACCTGCCCATGTCCCACACCATGCATTTCCCCACGTCCTTCTATCCGCGCGACCGCAAGCCGGGGCATCTGGCGGTGGAGGCGAGCTTCGGCGCCGAGGTCATCGCGGCGCTGCGCCAGCGCGGGCACCAGATCGAGGAAGTGTCAGAGTGGTCGGTGGGCAGGTTGACCGCGGCTTCGCGCGATGCCGACGGCCTCCTGCACGCGGCAGCCACGCCGCGCCTGATGCAGGCTTACGCCATCGGCCGCTGAACGGCGGCGGCGGGCGCGCCTGGCGCGTCCGCCGCCAGCCTTGTTGCGGCGCTTTGCCGGCATGGGGTATGTTTGTCGCATGACGCCAACCCAGCATAAACCGGCAACAGCGGCCCATTCCCTGACGGGACAAGAACCCCTCTTCATCGTCCTCAATACCGGATCGGGACGCGGCGACGCGCAGATCCTCCAAGACACGATCCGTCGCATACTCGACGAGGCCGGGCGCCGTTACGAATTGATGCCCGTGCAGGATCCGTCGCGCCTGACCGCCACGGCCGAGGCCGCGGTCACGCGCGCGCAGGAACAGCAGGGCGTGGTCATCGCGGCAGGCGGCGATGGCACGCTCAATGCGGTCGCGGGTGTGGTGCTTGGCAAAGGAGTGCCGTTCGGCATCCTGCCCCAGGGCACGTTCAATTACTTCGGGCGCAGCTACGGCATCTCGCAAGATACCGAGGTGGCTTTGCGCGGCTTTCTGCAAGGCCAGCCCAGGCCGGTGCAAGTCGGCATGCTCAACGGCCGGCTGTTCCTGGTCAATGCCAGCCTGGGTCTGTATCCGCAATTGCTCGAGGACCGCGAAGCCTATAAACAGAAGTATGGCCGCAGCCGGATGGTGGCGCTGTGGTCCGGCCTGGTCACCCTGCTGCGCGCGCCACGCCAGTTGAGCCTGCTGCTGGATCATGGCGGGCAGGCCCGCAATCTGCGCTCGCCCACCCTGGTGGTGGGCAACAACAAGCTCCAGCTGGAGCACATCGGCATCGAATCGGCTGAGCTGGATCAGAACCGCCTGATCGCCATGGCGGCGCGGCCGGTCGGCACCTTGGCGCTCTATGGCCTGCTGTTGCGCGGCTTGTTCAGCCGCCTGGGCGAAGCCGAGCATGTGGTGAGTTTCGCCTTCGACCGTCTGACGGTGGCCGTGCGCGGGCGCCGCCGCGTCAAGGTGGCGATGGACGGCGAAATCTCCTGGATGGATACGCCGCTGGAATTCAAAGTGGCCGACGAACGGCTGCCGCTGGTGGTGCCGGCGGACTCGCAATATCTGGACCGTTCATGACCCGTATCCTGCATTTTTCCGATACCCACTTCGGCACGGAACGCAAACCCGTGGTCGAAGCCGCGCTGGACCTGGCCTGCACGCTTGCGCCTGACCTGGTGGTGCTTAGCGGTGACATCACGCAACGCGCGCGGCGCGGCCAGTTCGCCGCCGCCCGCAGGTTCATCGAGCGCCTGTCGCTGCCGGTGCTGACCGTGCCGGGCAATCACGACATTCCGCTGTTCAACGTGTTTGCGCGCGCGCTCAATCCTTACGGCAACTACAAGCGGGCTTTGGGGCCAGTGCTCGAACCCGTGTTCGAGAACGCCGGCCTGCTCGCCATCGGCGTCAACACGACACGCCCGCGCCGCCGCAAGGATGGCGAGATATCCGGCGCGCAGATAGCCCGGGTCGCCGAGAGGCTGCGCCAGGCCAGGCCCGGGCAGTTGCGCGTCGTGGTGGCGCACCATCCCGTGCGCGCCAAGGTCGAGTCGGACCTGTCCAATCTGCTGAACGGGCGCGAACGGGCTCTCGAAGCCTGGACGCAGGCGGGCGTGGACCTGATTCTGGGGGGGCATATCCATCTGCCCTATGTGCTGCCCGCGAACCCGGCGGCGCCTTCCGGCGGCTGGGTCGTCCAGGCTGGAACCACCTGCTCGCGCCGCGTGCGCGGCAATGTGCCCAATTCGGTCAATGTCATCACCTGCGAGGGGGCAGGCGACTGCCATATCGAGCGTTGGGACTACGCCGCCGGGGCGCATGCTTTTGCACCGGTAGACAGGACCTTGGTCGCGCTGTAATTGAGAAGGATCGGGAGTTTGATCGTGGCGGGCTCTTATTCATGACGGACGCGTACGCGGCATGGGCCGCGGCCCATGCCTTGCAGTTGTTCATCGCGCTGCCGTTGCTGGCCGGCGGGGTGGCGCTCGTGTTTGCGCGCTGCGGCCTGAGTCTGCGCGGCCGTCGCCGCGACGC
Source organism: Achromobacter sp. K91 (assembly GCF_003576205.1). NCBI lineage: Bacteria > Pseudomonadati > Pseudomonadota > Betaproteobacteria > Burkholderiales > Alcaligenaceae > Achromobacter > Achromobacter sp. K91. Next base: position 135,280 of record NZ_QWFB01000002.1, read on the forward strand.
CCTCTTCATGACGGGTACGTGCGCCGCGCTCGTACTCTTCCTGGTCCTGGCTTTCGCGATAGAAAGCGAGGGGAGGGTAGTGGCGTTCGACCGGGCCCTGGCCAATTCCCTGAGCATGTCCATGTCCACGCCGTTGCTGTGGCTGCTGTCCTGGTTCACCTACCTGGGCGACCGGAAATTCCTGACCGGGGTCAGTGTGCTGATGACGCTGTTCCTGTTGTGGCGCGGAGAATGGCGGCTGGCCCTGGTCTGCGCCGTCGCCACGGGCGTGGGCGGCGCGCTCAACTGGCTGCTCAAGCACGCCTTCGAACGGGTTCGGCCAGAGCACGATCATGGCTACGCCAGCGTGGCGGGATGGAGCTTTCCCAGCGGCCACTCCTCTGCCGCGATGGCCGTCTACGGCATGGCCTGCTATCTGTTGTGGCGTCTGGCGCCGCCTGCCTGGCGCCTGCCCGGCATTGCGCTGCTGGCGGCGCTCATCATGGCGATCGGACTCAGCCGCATCCTGCTGCAGGTCCATTTCGCCAGCGACGTGCTGGCGGGCTTCGCGGTCAGCCTGGCCTGGTTGGCGCTGTGCGTGGCGGCGGCGCAGCGCCTGCGGCCCTCATGCGCCGCGGGCCAGCGCGTTCAGTAAGCGCGTCTCGGCGAGCGGAGCGTCCACCGCCGCGGCCAGGGGCGCGCAGGTGTAGCGGCCGCCCGCCGCGACGATGGCCTGGTCCAGGCTGCGCGCGCGTTCGGCGCAAGGCGGCTCCAGATCCACGATCAGCTTGCCTGCCACCGGCGCCGTCACGTTGCCGTCGCTGAAACGCTCCAGCGTGCGGTCGATCTCGCGTTCGCGTGGCAGGGCCAGCACGATGGTGTCGGATTCTTCCAGCGCTTCCCGCGCGGAGGTGGCCAGCGTCGCGCTGCCGCGGAAGTCTTCGCAACGCCCGGGCTCGATGTCGTAGAGGGTCAGCGCGATGTCCGGCTCGGCCGCCAGGAGGCGCTGTGCGGCCTGCGTGCCGATCCTGCCCATGCCGACGATGCTCACGCGCATGCTCATGGCTTGGGCACGGACCACGTGCTCACGATATGGGCAAGAGGTTCGTCCGAACCCTCGCCGGTCAGGATGACTTCCCCCGCGGACAGCCGGCCCACTTTCAGCAACCGGGCGTCGGCATAGATGGCGCCCGCGGGGCTCTTGCGCAGGAAATTGATCGTCAGGCTGGCAGTCACAGCGTGCGCCTGTCCGGTGGCGCCCACCACCGCCGCGTACATGGTCAGGTCGGCCAGGCCCATCAGCATGGGGCCGGCAACGATGCCGCCCAGCCGCTGGTGGGCGTCGCGCGCCGGCAGCACCGCGCGCGCCGTGCCGCGGCCGATGCGTATCACGTCTATGCCCAACAGCATGGAAAACGGATGCTGGTCGGCCAGCAATATATGGAAGTCGGCCAGGCTGATCAGCGGGGCGTCGGCCGGGGTGTCCAGGTCGGTTGCGGTCATCGTTGCTCCAGGGCGAGGCAGTAGTTGTCCAGCAGCGTTTCCGCTTGCTGGCCCAGGGATTTCAGGCGGCGGGTGTGCAGCAGCAGCAGCAACCCCATCAAATAGGTGAAGAGATTCATCTGTTCGACGGCGACGGTCGCGGCCTCCCAGGACTTGGTCCGGGCCAGCGCCACGCCCAGCAGATCTATGCACTGGCGCAGGCGGGCGTTGAGCCGTTCGTCCATTTCCCGGCCCAGGCCGCGCGGCCCCAGCCCCTGGAACAGGTACATGCCCAGCGAAAAGTCGGTCCGCCGTTCTGCGTAGTACCCGAAGAACGCATGGATCGCAGTGCGCGCCGCGGCCGGCGCCGGCCCGCTGGAGGCCGCCTCGGCCAGATGCGCATGCAGGCGTTCCAGCGATTCCTCCAGCAGTGCGCCATAAATGGTTTCCTTGCCGGCGAACCACGGATAGATGGCGCCGGTGGTGCAGCCGGCCTCCTTGGCGATCGCGCGGATCGTGGTCTTCTCCAGGCCGTCGCGCTCGAACACGCGCTGGGCGGCGTCCAGAATCAGTTGGCGGCGCAACGCATTCAGTCTTTCGGAACGGTCGGCGCGGGACGTGGGCGTAGGCATATGGCTGGATGGTGAGACGACGATTCGATCATATCGGCGATTTTTATAAATAACAACGTTATTGATAGTGGACGAGTCGGCGCATTCCTGCTGTGGGGGCCTTATGGCGAAGGTGCGATTCCGATGGCTGGTTGGAGGCCGCGGCGACGCGGAAATAGGGCTCGGAAGGGAGCTGTATTTGATGACGGGGATGGTATCCGGAGCATCCGGATAATTAGGGGCAGGGCTGAAAGTCGCATGAATAGGTGCTTGGCCTAAAAACTAAGGGTAAGCCCTAGCGTGTCCGGCCAGGCTTCGCTGAGTTGTTGCAATATCCCAACAAGCCTGTCGTAAACCTGCACTTTTCTGGCGCCGACCATAGCCAGCCCCCCTGATTTTTGATGCAATAGCGTCAACTTCCCTTCGCGGAGTTAGGGGGGCGGCAGGCTGGTTTGCTGGATTGCTGCTCTTGTCACTCAAATCAACGGAGATTTCTTAAATGAAAAAGACTCTGCTCGCTGCCGCCCTGCTCGCCGGTTTTGCCGGTGTCGCCCAGGCAGAAACGTCTGTCACCCTGTACGGTATTATCGACACGGGTATCGGCTACAACAAGATCAGCGGTGGTCCTGATGCCATCAACGGCAGCCGTTTCGGCATGATCAACGGCGTCCAGAACGGTTCGCGCTGGGGTCTGCGTGGTTCGGAAGACCTGGGTGACGGCCTGCGCGCTGTTTTCCAACTGGAATCCGGCTTTGATTCGGGCAATGGCAAGTCGGCTCAAAACGGCCGCCTGTTCGGTCGTCAAGCCACCATCGGTCTGGCTAGCGACAGCTGGGGCCAACTGGACTTCGGTCGCCAAACCAACATCGCGTCGAAGTACTTCGGCTCGATCGACCCGTTCGGCGCTGGCTTCGGTCAAGCTAACATCGGCGTTTCGATGAGCGCTGCCAACACGCAACGCTACGACAACATGGTCATGTATCAGACCCCGTCGTTCAGCGGCTTCCAGTTCGGCATCGGCTACTCGTTCAATGCTGACGACCAAAACACGGCTCAAACGGGCTTCCGCACCGCCGACAACACCCGCGCCATCACGACCGGTCTGCGCTACGTCAACGGCCCGCTGAACGTCGCTCTGACGTACGATCAGCTGAACGCTTCGAACAACCTGCCGACCGGCATGACCGACGCGACCCCGCGTATGTACGCCATCGGCGGTTCGTACGACTTCGAAGTCGTGAAGCTGGCCTTGGCCTACGCTCGCACGACCGACGGCTGGTTCGCTGGCCAAGGCGTGAACACCGGTTCGGGCTCCCTGAGCATCGGCACCAACATCTTTGCTGACGGCTTCAAGGCCAACTCGTACATGGTCGGCCTGTCCGCCCCGATCGGCGGCGCAAGCAAGCTGTTCGGTTCGTGGCAAATGGTTGACCCCAGCAACGACCGTATCAACGGTGCTGAGACGATGAACGTCTTCTCGCTGGGCTACACCTACGACCTGTCCAAGCGCACCAACCTGTACGCTTACGGTTCGTACGCCAAGAACTACGCCTTCGTGGAAGACGTCAAGTCGACCGCCGTCGGCGTCGGTATCCGTCACCGCTTCTAATCCAAAGCAGGGCGCAAGTCCTGCCTGGATTTAAAGTGCACAAACGGGCTTCGGCCCGTTTGTATAAAACCACCCTCCGGGGTGGTTTTTTTCGTTTTCGCGCCTGTGTTTTTGCGTGTGTTTGTGCGTGCATCGGCAGGCTGCTGTATGCTTGCGTACCGGTGCTGAAAGCAGCCATTGTTCCATTTAAGGAATGCTGTCTTTCGCCTGCTGTTCGAGCTACAGAGTTCAGCCAGAAGTAACCGCGCGAATGCTACAATCCTAAGGTTTGCGCATTTGACGGACGCCTGAATGAACCTGCAACAGTATTTTCCCGTCCTGCTGTTTATCGTAGTGGCCACCCTTATCGGGTTCGCGCTTCTAACGGCCGGCTCCCTCCTTGGTCCGCGGCGTCCTTACGCCGAGAAGCTCTCGCCGTACGAATGCGGTTTCGAGGCCTTCGAAGACGCCCGCATGAAGTTTGACGTGCGCTACTACCTGGTGGCGATCCTGTTCATTCTTTTCGACCTGGAAATCGCCTTTCTGTTCCCGTGGGCCATCGCCCAGGGCACGGTCGGTCTCGTCGGTTTCTGGACGGTCATGGTTTTCCTGGCCGTGCTGACGGTCGGCTTCATCTACGAATGGAAAAAGGGCGCGCTGGACTGGGAATAACCCGCCGGGTTTTTTCACAGCACGCTATCAGAGACGAATATGGCTATAGACGGCATTCTCAAGCAAGGGTTCATCACAACCAGCGCCGACAAGTTCCTTAATTGGGCGAAGACCGGCTCCATGTGGCCCATGACCTTCGGTCTGGCCTGTTGCGCGGTTGAGATGATGCATGCGGGCGCGGCCCGCTACGACCTGGACCAATTCGGCATCATCTTCCGCCCCAGCCCGCGCCAGTCCGATCTGATGATCGTGGCCGGCACGCTGTGCAACAAGATGGCGCCGGCGCTGCGCAAGGTCTACGACCAGATGCCCGAGCCGCGTTGGGTGGTTTCCATGGGCTCCTGTGCCAACGGCGGCGGTTACTACCACTACTCGTATTCGGTGGTCCGTGGCTGCGATCGCATCGTACCGGTAGACGTCTACGTGCCAGGCTGCCCGCCCACGGCCGAGGCGCTGGTCTACGGCTTGCTGCAAATGCAGAACAAGATCCGTCTGACCAACACGATTGCGCGCTGAGTTCCGCCGCGCCAGGCAGCAGCCTTTGCAGCCGGCCCCGCGAAACCAGCATATCGGTTCACCTAAGCGTACAAGATGATGACCAGGCTCGAAACCCTGAAAAACAATTTGCAGACCACCCTCGGCGCGGATATCGCGCTGACCGAGGCGTTGGGCGAGCTGACGCTCGAAGTACCCGCGCAGCAGTGGTTCTCCGTCTGCAACAAGCTGCGCACCGAAGCCGGCCTGCGCTTTGAAACCTGTATCGACCTCTGCGGCGTCGACTACCTGACCTGGGGCAACGGCACGCGCCAACTGCCCGAGGAAACCAACGCCAAGATCCACCGCTCGCGTTTCGCCGTGGTTGCCCATGTGCTCTCGATCGAGAACAACTGGCGCCTGCGCGTGCGCACCTGGGCCGAGGACGACGAGTTCCCGATGGTCGCCTCGCTGATGGAATGCTGGCCGGCCGTGGGCTGGTTCGAACGCGAAGCCTTCGACCTGTACGGCATCGTCTTCGAAGGCCACCCGGACCTGCGCCGCATCCTCACCGACTATGGCTTCATCGGCCATCCCTTCCGCAAGGACTTCCCGCTGTCCGGCACCGTCGAAATGCGCTACGACCCGGAACAGCGGCGCGTCATTTACCAGCCGGTCACGATCGATCCGCGCGAGGTTACTCCGCGCGTGGTTCGCGAAGACTCTTACGGCTTGGGGCGTTAAATCATGGCAGAAATCAAGAACTACACGCTCAACTTCGGTCCCCAGCACCCGGCTGCGCACGGTGTGCTGCGCCTGGTGCTCGAGCTCGACGGCGAAGTGATCCAGCGCGCCGACCCGCACATCGGCCTGCTGCACCGCGCCACCGAAAAACTGGCCGAACACAAGACCTACATCCAGGCGCTGCCCTACATGGACCGCCTGGACTACGTGTCCATGATGTGCAACGAGCACGCCTACGTCATGGCCATCGAGAAGCTGCTGGGCGTCGAAGCGCCGCTGCGCGCGCAGTACATCCGCGTGATGTTCGACGAGATCACCCGTCTGCTGAACCACCTGATGTCGCTGGGTTCGCACGCGCTGGACGTGGGCGCCATGGCGGTGTTCCTGTACGCCTTCCGTGAACGCGAAGACCTGATGGACTGCTACGAAGCGGTTTCGGGCGCGCGCATGCACGCGGCCTACTACCGTCCGGGCGGCGTCTACCGCGACCTGCCGGACTCGATGCCGCAATACGGCGACACCAGCAAGTACCGCGGCGACAAGGAAGTGCGCGCCATGAACGACGCGCGTTCGGGTTCGCTGCTGGATTTCATCGAAGACTTCACCAACCGCTTCCCGGCTTGCGTCGACGAGTACGAAACTCTGCTGACCGACAACCGCATCTGGAAGCAGCGTCTGGTGGGCATCGGCGTGGTCGACCCCGATCGCGCCAAGGCGCTGGGTTTCACCGGCCCGATGCTGCGCGGTTCCGGCGTGGCCTGGGACCTGCGCAAGATGCAGCCCTACGAAGTCTACGACCTGCTCGATTTCGACATCCCCGTGGGTGTCAATGGCGACTGCTATGACCGCTATCTGGTCCGTATCGCCGAAATGCGTGAGAGCAACCGCATCATCCGCCAGTGCGTGGAATGGCTGCGCAACAACCCGGGCCCGGTCATGATCGAGAACCACAAGATCGCCCCGCCCAAGCGCACCGCCATGAAGACCAACATGGAAGAGCTGATCCATCACTTCAAGCTCTTCACTGAAGGTTTCCACGTGCCTCCCGGTGAAGCGTACGCCTCGGTGGAACACCCCAAGGGCGAATTCGGCATCTATATGGTGTCCGACGGCGCCAACAAGCCTTACCGCCTGAAGATTCGGGCCCCCGGCTTCGTCCACCTGCAATCGCTGGATGAAATGTCGCGCGGTCACATGATTGCCGACGCCGTCACCATCATTGGCACGCAGGACATCGTTTTCGGCGAGATCGATCGCTGATCCGCCCAGACAGTCACGAGCACGCCCGCATAACCCGGATTCAAACTATGCTGCTTTCCGAACAGGCCTACCAGAAAATCGACCGAGAACTCGCGAAGTTCCCGGGCGACCAGCGGCAGTCCGCCATCATGGCCTCGCTTGCCATCGCGCAAGAAGAGAAGGGCTGGTTGGCTACCGAAATCATTGAAGATGTGGCCAACTACATTGGCGTTCCGCCCATCGCGGTCCAGGAAGTCGCCACCTTCTACAACATGTTCGACGTCAAGCCCGTCGGCAAGAACAAGATCGCCGTCTGCACGAACCTGCCCTGTGCCTTGCGCGACGGCGAACGCGCCGGCGACTACCTCAAGCGCAAGCTGGGCGTCGATTACCGCGGCACCACTCCCGACGGCCAGTTCACGCTGGTGGAAGGCGAGTGCATGGGCGCTTGCGGTGACTCGCCCGTGCTGATCGTGAACAACAAGCATATGTGCGTGCGCATGACCGAAGAGAAGCTGGACGCGCTGGTCGCGGCCCTCAAGGTGCAAGGAGAGTCGGCATGAACGCGCCCGACCTGTACAAACAGTTCGCGCAGGGGCTGGACCCCAACCCGCTGAACGATGTTTCCAATTCGATGTGCCTGCATGGCCGGCACATCCAGCCGCAGATCCTGGCTGACGTCGACGGCGCCAACTGGCGCCTGGCCGACTACGTCAAGCGCGGCGGCTACGAAGCCCTGAAGAAGATCCTGACCACCGGCATGAAGCCGGAAGACGTGATCGCCGAGGTCAAGGCCTCCGGCCTGCGCGGCCGCGGCGGCGCGGGCTTCCCGACTGGCCTGAAATGGAGCTTCATGCCGCGCGCCTTCCCGGGCCAGAAGTACCTGGTCTGCAACTCCGACGAAGGCGAGCCTGGCACGTTCAAGGACCGCGATATCCTGCGCTTCAATCCGCACATCGTGATTGAAGGCATGGCGATCGCGGCCTACGCCATGGGCATCAGCGTCGGCTACAACTACATCCACGGCGAAATCTTCGAGGTCTACGAGCGTTTCGAAGAAGCGCTGGAAGAGGCGCGCGCCGCCGGCTTCCTGGGCGACAAGCTGCTGGGTTCGGATTTCAGCTTCCAGCTGCACGCGTTCCATGGCTACGGCGCCTACATCTGTGGCGAAGAAACCGCGCTGCTGGAATCGCTGGAAGGCAAGAAGGGCCAGCCGCGCTTCAAGCCGCCGTTCCCGGCCAGCTTCGGCCTGTACGGCAAGCCCACCACCATCAACAACACCGAGACGTTCGCGGCGGTGCCCTGGATCATCCGCAACGGCGGCCAGGCCTACCTCGAAGTCGGCAAGCCGAACAACGGCGGCACCAAGCTGTTCTCGATCACCGGCGACGTCGAGCGTCCCGGCAACTACGAGATCCCGCTGGGCACCCCGTTCTCGAAGCTCCTGGAGCTGGCGGGCGGCATGCGCGGCGGCAAGAAGCTGAAGGCCGTGATTCCCGGCGGTTCGAGCGCGCCGGTGCTGCCGGCCGACATCATCATGGAATGCACGATGGACTATGACTCCATCGCCAAGGCCGGCTCGATGCTGGGCTCGGGCGCCGTGATCGTCATGGACGAAACGCGCTGCATGGTGAAGTCGCTCCTGCGCCTGTCGTACTTCTATTTCGAAGAAAGCTGCGGCCAGTGCACGCCGTGCCGCGAAGGCACCGGCTGGCTCTACCGCATGGTGCATCGCATCGAAAACGGTCACGGCCGTCCGGAAGATCTGGACTTGCTGGACAACGTGGCGGGCAACATCATGGGCCGCACCATCTGCGCCCTGGGTGACGCCGCCGCCATGCCCGTCCGTGGCTTTCTCAAGCATTTTCGCGACGAATTCGCGCACCACATCGAGCACAAGTCTTGTGTGGTCCCGCAATATCTGTAGGTCTCAGGAACAGCAATGGTTGAACTAACCGTCGACGGCAACAAGGTCGAAGTGCCCGAAGGCAGCATGGTCATGCATGCCGCCCAGAAAGTCGGGCTTTACGTGCCGCATTTCTGCTACCACAAGAAACTGTCCATCGCGGCCAACTGCCGCATGTGCCTGGTTGAAGTGGAAAAGGCGCCCAAGGCGCTGCCCGCCTGCGCCACGCCCGTGACCAACGGCATGGTCGTCCACACCTGCTCCGAGAAGGCTCGCGCCGCTCAGAAGTCGGTGATGGAATTCTTGCTCATCAATCACCCGCTCGACTGCCCGATCTGCGATCAGGGCGGCGAATGCCAGCTGCAGGACCTGGCCGTGGGCTACGGCGGTTCTTCCTCGCGTTACCAGGAAGAAAAGCGCGTGGTCTTCCACAAGGACCTGGGCCCGCTGGTTTCCGCCGAGGAAATGAGCCGCTGCATCCACTGCACCCGCTGTGTGCGCTTCGGCCAGGAAATCGCCGGCGTCATGGAACTGGGCATGCTGGGCCGTGGCGAACACTCCGAGATCACGACCTTCGTCGGCCGCTCGATCGAGTCCGAACTGTCGGGCAACATGATCGACATCTGTCCGGTGGGCGCGCTGACCTCCAAGCCCTTCCGCTACAGCGCGCGCACCTGGGAACTGGCTCGCCGCCGTTCGGTCAGCCCGCACGACAGCCTGGGCGCCAACCTGGTGGTCCAGGTCAAGGGCGACCGCGTCATGCGCGTGGTTCCGTTCGAAGACGAAGCCGTCAACGAGTGCTGGATCAGCGACCGCGACCGCTTCTCGTATGAAGGCCTGAACAGCGAAGACCGCCTGTCGGCCCCGATGATCAAGGGCACCGACGGCAAGTGGCAGGAAGCCTCCTGGAGCGACGCGCTTGCCGCCGTGGCCCAGGGCCTGTCCCGCGTGCGCGACAGCTTCGGCGCCGGCCAGATCGGCGCCCTGGCGTCCGAATACGCCACCACCGAGGAATACGCGCTGCTGGGCCGCCTGGTCCGCGCGCTGGGTTCCGAAAACATCGACTTCCGCCTGCGCCAGACCGATGCCGCCTTCGACGCCGCCCTGACCGGCGCGCCGTGGCTGGGCATGCCCATCGCCGAACTCGACAACCTGGATCGCGTCCTGGTGGTCGGTTCCTTCCTGCGCAAGGATCATCCGCTGATGGCGCAGCGTCTGCGCCAAGCTGCCAAGCGCGGCACGCAGATCCTGATGGTCGACAGCGCTGCCGACGATCCCCTGATGCCCGTGGCTGCCCGTATCACCGTGGCCCCGTCCGAGCTGGCGCGCGCGCTGGCCGAAGTGGCGGTCGCCTTGGCCCAGGCCAAGGAACAGGCCGTGCCGGCCGAGTTCGCCTCGGTCACGCCCGGCGAAAACGCCAAGCTCATCGCTGCCAGCCTGGCTTCCGGCGCCAACACCGCCGTGCTGATGGGCAACCTGGCAGTGGCTAGCGCCCAGGCCTCGACCCTGGCCGCCAACGGCCGCGCCGTGGCTGAGTTGGCCGGCGGCAAGTTCGGTTTCCTGACCTCCGGCGGCAACACCGTCGGCGGTTACCTGGCCGGCGCCATTCCGGGCAAGGGCGGCAAGAACGCAGCCGCCATGCTGGCCGAGCCGCTGAAGGCCTACGTGGTCCTGCACGCCGAGCCGCTGCTGGATGCCGACAACGGCCAGCAAGCCATCGCCGCGCTGCGCGGCGCGCAGTTCGCCGTGGCCCTGACGCCTTACCGTTCGGCCGCCGCCGAATGGGCCGACGTCATGCTGCCGGTGTCGCCGTTCACCGAAACCTCGGGCACCTACGTCAACGCGCAAGGCCTTGCCCAGAGCTTCAAGGGCACGGTCACGCCGTTCGGCCAGACCCGTCCGGGCTGGAAGGTCCTGCGCGTGCTGGGCAACGTCCTGCATCTGGCTGGCTTTGACGACGAGACTTCCGAGTCCGTGCGCGACGCCGTGCTGGCTGGCGGCATCGAAGGCCGCCTGTCCAACGAGATCAAGGCCCCGCTGGGCCTGGGCCAGGCCGCCAGCGGCCTGGAGCGCGTCGCCGACGTGCCGATCTACCGCACCGACGCGATGGTTCGCCGCTCGGAGCCGCTGCAAGCGGCCCCGGCCTCGAAGAAGCCGGCTGCCGCCATGAACGGCCGCACGCTCACCAGCCTGGGCCTGACGGCCGGCGTCAAGGTGCGCGTGTCGAGCGGGCAGGGCGCCGTCGAACTCGAAACCGTGCAGGACGATGCCGTGGCCGACCGCGCCGTGCGCATCTCCGCAGCCTTTGAAAACACCGCAGCCCTGGGTGGCGCATTCGGTCAAATCAGCGTGGAGCGTGCCTGATGGAATGGCTTAATGTTCTTGAGAGCCAGGGTACGGCATTGCTGGGCCCGACGGTCTGGATGGTCCTCTGGACCCTCGTCAAGATTGTGGTCATCGCCGTGCCCATCATTCTGTGCGTGGCGTACCTGACCTACTGGGAACGCAAGATGATCGGCGCCATGCACGTGCGCATGGGGCCGAACCGCGTCGGCTTCAAGGGGCTGCTGCAGCCGTTCGCCGACGTGTTCAAGCTGCTGACCAAGGAAGTGGTGGTTCCGTCGCAGGCCAACAAGGTGCTGTTCATCGTGGCCCCGGTGGTCACGCTGATGCCGGCCCTGGCGGCCTGGGCGGTGGTGCCGTTCGGTCCCGACGTGGTCCTGGCCAACGTCAACGCCGGCCTGCTGTACATCATGGCCATCACGTCCGTGGGCGTGTATGGCGTGATCGTCGCGGGTTGGGCGTCGAACTCCAAGTACGCCTTCCTGGGCGCGCTGCGCGCTTCCGCGCAGATGCTGTCCTACGAACTGGCCATCGGCTTCGTGCTGGTGACGGTGCTGCTGGTGTCCGGCAGCCTGAACATGTCCGAGATCGTGCACGTGCAGAACCGCGGCTGGTTTGCCGACAAGGGCCTGACGTTCCTGTCCTGGAACTGGCTGCCGCTCTTGCCGTTGTTCGTGATCTACGTGATTTCGGCCGTGGCCGAAACCAACCGCCACCCGTTCGACGTGGTCGAAGGCGAATCGGAAATCGTGGCCGGCCACATGGTCGAATACTCGGGCATGGCGTTCGCGCTGTTCTTCCTGGGCGAATACGCCAACATGATCCTGCTGTCCTGCATGGCCTCGATCATGTTCCTGGGCGGCTGGGCTTCCCCGATCGACATCGCGCCGCTGACCTGGATTCCGGGTTGGATCTGGCTGGGTCTCAAGACGTTCGTCGTGGTCTCGTTGTTCGTGTGGTTCCGCGCGTCGTTCCCGCGTTACCGCTATGACCAGATCATGCGCTTGGGTTGGAAAATCTTCATCCCGCTGACCGGCGTTTGGCTGGTCGTGGTGGCGATCTGGATGCAGACGCCCTGGAACATTTGGCGCTAAGCCGCCAGGCAGAGGCAGGATATGGAAGCGATCAAGGATTTCTTCGGCAGTCTGATGCTGACCGAATTGCTCAAGGGCATGCGCCTGACGGGCAAGTATTTCTTCAAGCGCAAGGTCACCTTGCGCTACCCCCAGGAAAAGACGCCTGCGTCGCCGCGTTTCCGCGGCCTGCATGCGCTGCGCCGCTACCCCAACGGGGAAGAGCGCTGCATCGCGTGCAAGCTGTGCGAAGCCGTGTGCCCCGCGCTGGCGATCACCATCGAGTCGGACCAGCGCGATGACGGCACCCGCCGCACCACGCGTTACGACATCGACCTGACCAAGTGCATTTTCTGCGGCTTCTGTGAGGAAAGCTGCCCCGTGGACTCCATCGTGGAAACGCACATCCACGAATACCACGGTGAAAAGCGCGGCGACCTGTATTTCACCAAAGACATGCTGCTCGCCGTGGGCGACCGCTACGAAGCCGACATCGCCCGCCGCCGGGCCGAAGACGCTCCCTATCGTTGAAGCCCAGGACCTGATCCATGACTTTTACCACTGTCCTGTTTTACATACTGGCCGCCGTGCTGGTGATCGCGGCGTTCCGCGTGATCACCGCGCGCAGCCCGGTCACCGCCGTCCTGCACCTGATCCTGGCCTTCGTCAACGCGGCCATGCTGTGGATGCTGCTTGGCGCCGAGTTCCTGGCGCTGCTGCTGGTGCTGGTGTACGTGGGCGCCGTGATGGTGCTTTTCCTCTTCGTCGTGATGATGCTGGACATCCGCATGGATGCCCTGCGCCAGGGCATGAAGACCTACCTGCCGCTGGGCCTGGTCATCGGCCTGGTGATGGTGGTCGAAATGGCCTTCGTGCTGGGTTCGACCTGGTACGGCGCGGGCCCGCAAGCCCCGGTTGCCGGCGACTACAACAACGCCCGCGCGCTGGGCGAGGCCATGTACACCCAGTACATCTACGCCATTGAAGTGGGCGCCGCGCTGCTGCTGGTCGGCATGGTCGCCGCCATCGCGCTGACCCTGCGCCGCCGCCGCGACGTGAAGTACAACGACCCGGTGGCCGCCGTCCGCGTGCGCTCGAAGGACCGTTACCGCATGGTGAGCATGCCCGCCCAGAGCGAGCGTGCCCAGGCGCAGAACGGCACCCCGACCGCCGCCGCGCCCCAAGGAGAACAAAAATGACGCTGACGCTGGCCCACTACCTGATCCTCGGGGCGATCCTGTTCGCCATCGGGATCTTCGGCATCTTCCTGAACCGCCGCAACCTGATCATTCTCCTGATGTCCATCGAGCTCGTGCTCCTGGCCGTCAACATGAACTTCGTGGCGTTCTCCAGCTGGTTCGGCGATACCGCCGGCCAGGTGTTCGTGTTCTTCATCCTGACCGTGGCCGCCGCCGAAGCGGCGATCGGCCTGGCCATCCTGGTGCTGCTGTTCCGCAACCTGAACACGATCAACGTTGACGAACTCGATCGCCTGAAGGGCTGACGGGGTATTGGAAGAAAATGTCTAGCTCACCCAATCTCTACTTGCTCATCGCGCTGGCTCCGCTGGCCGGGGCGATTCTCGCGGGCCTCTTCGGCACCGGGTTCCTGGGCCGTCCCATCGGCCGCCGTGCTTCGCACATGATCACCATCCTGGGCGTGCTCATCTCCACCATCGGTTCGGTGGTGGTGCTGAACGACGTGCTCAACGGCCTGCGCTTCGACGGCGCGGTCTACACCTGGAGCCTGATCGGCCAGACCAAGCTGGAAATCGGCTTCCTGATCGATCCCCTGTCGGCCATGATGATGGTCGTGGTGACTTCCGTGTCGCTGATGGTGCACATCTACACCATCGGCTACATGGCGGATGATCCCGGCTACCAGCGCTTCTTCTCGTACATCTCGCTGTTCACGTTCTCCATGCTCATGCTGGTGATGTCGAACAACATGGTGCAGCTGTTCTTCGGCTGGGAAGCGGTGGGCCTGGTGTCGTACCTGCTGATCGGCTTCTGGTACACCCGTCCCACGGCGATCTTCGCCAACATGAAGGCGTTCCTGATCAACCGCGTCGGCGACTTCGGCTTCGTGCTGGGCATCGGCCTGCTGTTCGCTTACGCCGGCACCATGCATTACGGCGAAGTCTTCGCCCAGGCCGACAAGCTGGCCACGCTGACGCTGCCCGGTTCCGACTGGATGCTGCTGACGGTCGCCTGCATCTGCCTGTTCATCGGCGCCATGGGCAAATCGGCCCAGGTTCCGCTGCACGCCTGGCTGCCTGACTCGATGGAAGGCCCGACCCCGATTTCCGCGCTGATCCACGCCGCCACCATGGTGACGGCCGGCATCTTCATGGTCGCGCGTTTCTCGCCGCTGTTCGAACTGTCCGACGTGGCGCTGTCCTTCATCATCGTGATCGGCGCCATCGGCGCGCTGTTCCTGGGCATCCTGGGCATCATCCAGAACGACATCAAGCGCGTGGTCGCGTATTCCACGCTGTCGCAGCTGGGCTACATGACGGTCGCGCTGGGCGCTTCGGCCTACTCGGTCGCGATCTTCCACCTGATGACGCACGCGTTCTTCAAGGCGCTGCTGTTCCTGGGCGCTGGCTCCGTCATCATCGGCATGCACCATGACCAGGACATCCGCAACATGGGCGGCCTGCGCAAGTACATGCCCATCACCTGGATCACCTTCCTGCTGGGCACGCTGGCCCTGGTCGGCACGCCGTTCTTCTCGGGCTTCTACTCGAAGGAACACATCATCGAGGCCGCCGGCGCCGCAAACGTCTGGGGCGCGAACTTCGCGTACTACTCGACCCTGATCGGCGTGTTCGTGACCTCGCTGTACTCGTTCCGCGTGTACTTCCTGGTCTTCCACGGCAAGGAACGTTTCGACACCAGCGACCACGGCCATGGTCATGGCCACGACGATCACGGCCACGACGACCACGGCCATCATGGCGGCAAACCGCATGAGTCGCCCTGGGTGGTCACGCTGCCGCTGGTGCTGCTGGCGATCCCGTCGGTCATCATCGGCGCCCTGGTGGTCGATCCAATGCTGTTCGGCAAGTTCTTCGACGGCGTCATCAAGGTCCTGCCGCAGCATCCCGCCATGCACGAGCTGCATGAAGAGTGGCACGGCTGGGTGGCCTTCGGCCTGCACGCCTTCCAGACGGTTCCGTTCTGGCTGGTCGTGGCTGGCGCGGTCATCGCCTGGTACTGCTACCTGATCAATCCCAAGGTTCCGGCCAAGATCCAGTCCAGCCTGTCCGGCATCAACAAGGTGCTCGAGAACAAGTACTACGTGGATTGGGTCAACGAGCAGATCATCGCCCGCGGCTTGCGCTGCCTGGGCCGTGGCCTGTGGCAGACCGGTGACCGCGGCATCATCGACGGCCTGCTGATCAACGGCAGCGCCCGTGTGGTGGGCTGGGTGGCAGCGGTCAGCCGTCACCTGCAGTCCGGCTTCATCTATCACTACGCGTTCGCGATGATCATCGGCATCATGGCGCTGGTGACTTTCTTTGTGCTGATTCCCCAATGATGGCAAGCGAGATGGCATCCAACACTTTCCCCTGGCTCACGCTTGCGATCTTTGTCCCGATCGTATTCGGCCTGCTGGTGCTGGCGGTGGGCCGTGACGACCGTCCCGGCCTGACGCGCGGCTTGTCGCTCGTCGGCTCAATCGCCGGTTTCCTCGTCACGATCCCGCTGTACACCGGTTTCGACTCCACCACGGCCAAGATGCAGTTCGTGGAGAAGACCTCCTGGATCGAGGCCTTCAACGTCAATTACCACCTGGGCATCGACGGCATCTCGATGTGGTTCGTGCTCCTGACCGCCTTCATCACCATCATCGTGGTGCTGGCCGGCTGGGAAGTCATCACCAGCCGCGTGTCCCAGTACATGGCCGCCTTCCTGATCCTGTCGGGTCTGATGGTGGGCGTGTTCTGCGCGCTGGACGGCATGCTGTTCTACGTGTTCTTCGAAGCCACGCTGATCCCGATGTACATCATCATCGGCGTCTGGGGCGGCCCGAACCGCGTGTACGCGGCGTTCAAGTTCTTCCTGTACACGCTGATGGGCTCGCTGCTGACGCTGGTCGCCTTCGTGTACCTGTGGAACGTGTCGGGCGGCTCGTTCGACATCCTGACCTGGCAGCAGACCAAGCTGGGCTACACCCCGCAGATCCTGATCTTCGTGGCCCTGTTGGCGGCCTTTGCCGTCAAGGTGCCGATGTGGCCGGTCCACACGTGGTTGCCCGACGCTCACGTCGAAGCTCCCACCGGCGGCTCCATCGTGCTGGCCGCGATCATGCTGAAGTTGGGCGCCTACGGTTTCCTGCGCTTCTCGCTGCCGATCGCTCCCGACGCCTCGCACAGCCTGGCTGGCCTGATGATCACGCTGTCGCTGGTCGCCGTGATCTACATCGGCCTGGTCGCGATCGTCCAGGACGACATGAAGAAGCTGGTGGCCTATTCGTCCGTCGCCCACATGGGTTTCGTGACGCTGGGTTTCTTCATCTTCAACACGGCCGGCGTCGAAGGCGCCATCGTGCAGATGATCTCGCACGGCTTCGTGTCGGGCGCCATGTTCATGTGTATCGGCGTGCTCTATGACCGCATGCACTCGCGCCGCATCGCCGACTACGGCGGCGTGGTCAACGTCATGCCGCGTTTCGCCACCTTCTTCATCCTGTTCTCGATGGCCAACAGCGGCCTGCCGGCCACCAGCGGTTTCGTCGGCGAGTTCATGGTGATCATGGGCGCGGTCGAGCACAACTTCTGGATCGGCCTGCTGGCGGCGACCGCCCTGATTCTGGGCGCTTCGTATTCGCTGTGGATGGTCAAGCGTGTGGTCCTGGGCGACGTCGCCAACGACCACGTGCGCGAGCTGACCGATATCAACCGCCGCGAGTTTGTGATTCTTGGCGTGATGGCGATCGCCGTGTTGTACATGGGGATCTATCCCAAGCCCTTTACCGACGTGATGCACGTTTCGGTGGAGGCCCTGCTGCAACACGTTGCCGTCTCGAAACTGTAAGACAAGACAATGATGCAATCCCAAATCGATTTCGCCCTGGCGACACCGGAAATCCTCCTGCTGGTTTTCGGCCTGGCTATCCTGCTCGTCGACGCGGTCAGCAATCACCCCGAGCGCAAGCCGACGTTTCTGCTGACCATGCTTGCATTGGGCGTGCTGACCGTCGTGTCGGCCCTGCAATGGAAGAACGGCGTTGTTGGTTCGACCTTCAACGGCCTGTACGTTACCGACGAACTGTCGCATCTGCTCAAGATCGCGTCCTACATCGCCGTGGCCGCGACCCTGGTCTATGGCCGCGTCTACGCGCAATTGCGCGACATGATGCGCGGCGGCGAACTCTACGTCCTGACGCTGTTCGCCCTGCTGGGCCAGATGGTCATGATCTCCTCCGGGAACCTGATCTCCATCTACCTGGGCCTGGAGCTGATGTCGCTGGCGCTGTACGCGCTGATCGCGCTGCGCCGCGACAACGTCGTCGCCACCGAAGCCGCCATGAAGTACTTCGTGCTGGGCGCGCTGGCCTCGGGCTTCCTGCTGTACGGCATGTCCATGATCTACGGCGCCACCGGCCACCTGGATCTGGCCGAAGTGTCCAAGGTCATCGCCGCGGGCAAGGCCGAGAAGCTGGCCCTGGTGTTCGGCATCGTGTTCCTGGTGTCGGGCCTGGCGTTCAAGCTCGGCGCCGTGCCGTTCCACATGTGGGTTCCGGACGTCTACCAAGGTTCGCCCACCGCCGTCACCCTGATCCTGGGCGGCGCGCCCAAGCTGGCCGCATTCGCCATCACGCTGCGCCTGCTGGTCGATGGCCTGCACGGCCTGGCCGCCGACTGGCAGCCGATGCTGATGATCCTGGCGGTGCTGTCGCTGGCCATCGGTAACCTGACGGCCATCGCGCAGACCAACTTCAAGCGTATGCTGGCCTACTCGACCATCTCGCACATGGGCTTCGTGCTGCTGGGCCTGATGTCCGGTTCGGTCGCGGGCAAGCCGGAACTGTCGTCGGCCGCCTACGGCGCCTCGCTGTTCTACATGCTGACCTACGTGCTGACCACGCTGGCGAGCTTCGGCATCGTGCTGCTGCTGTCGCGCCAAGGTTTCGAGTGCGAACACATCGACGACCTGAAGGGCCTGAACCGCCGCAGCCCCTGGCATGCCGCCATCGTGCTGCTGCTGATGTTCTCGCTGGCCGGCATTCCGCCGCTGGTGGGCTTCTACGCCAAGCTGGCAGTGCTGCAGGCGCTGGTCAGCGCCGGCCACGTGACGCTGGCCGTGATCGCGGTGCTGTTCTCGCTGATCGGCGCGTTCTACTACCTGCGTGTGGTCAAGGTCGTTTACTTCGACGAGCCGGCCGCCGATGCCGCGCCGATGGTCGCCACCTGCGGCCAGCGCGGCGTGCTGTCGGTCAACGGCGCACTGATCCTGATCCTGGGCATCCTGCCGGGCGGCCTGATGGCCCTGTGCGTGCAGGCCATCCGCAGCTCGCTCAGCCTGTAAGCGGAAAACGGGGCCATGAACCAGACTCTGGCGGTATGGCTGCTGATCGCGCTGGCCCTGGTCAGCGCGAATCTCCCGTTCCTGACGGAGCGGGTTTTCGCCGTCATGCCCTGGAAGCAGGGCGGAGTGGCGGCAGTCAAGCCGTTCTGGATGCGCCTGATCGAAGTGTTGGTGTTCTACGCCATCGTCGGCGCGCTCGGTTTCGCGTTCGAATCCACGCTGGGCAACCGGTTTTCCCAGACCTGGGAGTTCTACGCGATCACCCTGAGCCTGTATCTGGTGCTGGCTTATCCGGGGTTCGTGTACCGTTATCTGTTCAAACGGCACCCGCGCCTGCGCACCTGAAGGCAGGCATGGTTCATGCAAGAAAAACGCCCTGTGGGGCGTTTTTTTTCGCAGGTGCATGAACGACCTTAGCCTGTGTCGTCTGAGCTTACTGATACCTTTCCTTGCCCGTTCGCGGGTATTCGGGAGGGTGGGGCTGCCCGGCATCTTGCTCTAGCGGATACCCGTCGGGATTCCTGCGAAGACCTGTGGGGGATAACCCGCTTATGGTGTTGTTTTTTCATCTTTTGGATGGGTTTGGGTCTTTCATTCAGGTTTCATTCAGCCGCTGAGTTCAGAATCGCAAACGTTAAAAAAACAAGAATCGTTGCTATTCACATTCGGAGAAGCTGGTTTGAAGCCCCAAGATACGTATTCGCTGAATACGCTCACTACCTCCCTGGCCGCCGCGATCGCGGCCCCCGCGTTGTTCATCAGCCCGTACGCCGCCGCCCAATCCGCGGATTCGGGCGTGACGCAACTTGCGCCCGTGCGCGTGGAGGGTGAGGGGTCGTCGTACCAGACCTCCACGGCGCAGTCGCCGAAGTTCACGGCGCCTCTGCTGGACACCCCGCGCACGGTGCAGGTCGTGCCGAAGCAGGTGATCCAGGACCAGGCCGCGTCCACGCTGCAGGACGTCCTGCGCAACTCCCCCGGCATCACGTTTGGCGCAGGCGAAGGCGGCCGCCCGGGCGGCGACCTGCCCATCATCCGTGGCCAGAACTCCGCCGGCAGCATCTTCCTGGACGGCATCCGCGATTCCAGCACGCAGGTGCGCGACACCTTCAACCTGGAACAGGTCGAAGTCATCAAGGGGCCGGACTCGGTCTACTCGGGCCGGGGCGGCGCGGGCGGCAGCATCAACATGGTCAGCAAGACGCCCAAGGCCACCGACTTCACGGAAGCCACGGCGCAGATCGGCACGGACAACAACTACCGCGCGACGATCGACAGCAACTGGCGCCTGGCCGACAAGGCCGCGTTCCGCTTGAACGTCATGGGCAACAAGGGCGATGCGCCGGGTCGCGACGACGCGGTGGACTTCGAGCGCTGGGGCGTGGCGCCCTCGCTGACCTTGGGCGTGGGCACGCCGACCCGCATCACGCTGAGCTACTACCACTACCAAGACGACAGCATGCCGGATTACTCCATCCCGTATGACCCGAAAACGGGTCAGCCGGTGACGGAGACCATGGGCGTGAGCCGCAAGAGCTTCTATGGCCTGAAGGGCCGCGATTTCATGAAGACCCGCGACGACGTTGCGACGGTGGACTTCCAGCACGACTTCTCCGACAAGCTGCAGCTGCGCAACGTGACACGCTACGGCCGCGGCACGACCGACTTTGCTGCGACCAACCCCGACGACAGCAAGGGCAACATTCCGAATGGCCTGGTGTACCGGGCGCTCAAGTCGGGCTATTACGTCACCAAGAGCTTCGCCAACCAGACCAACCTGACGGGCGAGTTCGATACCGGCAGCCTGAAGCACTCGTTCGACCTGGGCTTCGAGTACAGCAATATCAAGCAAGACAAGGACGGCTATACCGAGTCGGGCGTTCCCGCCGGCACCAGCGGCTGCGTGACTGGCACGGCCAATGGCAAGAACACCTACGCCAACCCGGCGCTGTGCGCTTCGCTGTGGGATCCGGACCCGGGTACTTACTACCCCGGCCATCTGCAGCGCAACAACAATCCCGCGCGCTACAACACGGATACGGTCGCGCTCTACGGCTTCGACACGATCAAGTTCAACGAACAATGGCAGGCCAGCCTGGGCTTGCGCTGGGACAACTACCGCACCAGCGGCAGCAACATCGCCAAGGGCCGTAACGACCCGGCAAGCACCCCGGCGTTCTACAGCACCAGCCGCGAGGACAATCTCTTCAACTACCAGGTTGGCTTGGCCTACAAGCCGGCGCCCAACGGCACCATCTACGCGACGTATGGCACTTCGTCCACGCCCTCGGCCATCGCCTCCAGCGCGATCAGCGACGCCGTGTCGGTCTCGAACCAGTCGCTCGAGCCTGAGAAGAGCCGTACGGTGGAACTCGGCACGAAGTGGCAGGTGTTCGATGACCGCCTCACGCTGTCGGCGGCGGCCTTCCAGGACATCCGCAAGAACACCAGCGTGGCCGTTTCGGCCACCGAAACCGCACAGGTCGGCGAAGCCAAGGTGCGCGGCATCGAACTGGGCTTCTCGGGCAGCATCACGCCCAAGTGGAACGTGTTCGGCGGCTACACCTTCATGGACAGCGAAATGACCAAGGGCGCCTACAACAGCGGCGCCGTGGGCCAGGACCTGCCCAATACCCCGCGCAATGCCTTCAGCCTGTGGACCACCTACAAGGTGTTGCCCAAGCTGACGGTCGGCGGCGGCGCCTACTACGTGGACAAGGTGTACGGCAATTCGGACGCGACCAAGAACGCCGACGGCTCGCCCAAGGCGCGCTGGGTGCCTTCCTACTGGCGCTTCGACGCCATGGCCGCGTATGAATTCAACGACCACATGTCGGCGCAGTTGAACGTGCTGAACATTTTCGACGAAACGTACTACACCAAGGCCTATGCGGCGCACTATGCGGCGCTGGGTACTGGCCGGGCTGCGCTGCTTTCGCTGCGCGTGCGGTACTGATACGCCGCTGCAATGAAAAAGCCACCGCGAGGTGGCTTTTTTCATGCTTGGCCGCCGGCTGCGAGCACAGGCGCCGGGCGTGGCGCGATCAGCTCTCGAACCAGTTCAGCACCCCGTCCAGCCCCGACACATTCAGCGCATAACGCGTCTGCTGACGCACCAGCGGCTTGGCGTGGTACGCGACGGGGAAGCCGGCGATGCCCAGCATCTTCAGATCATTGGCGCCGTCGCCCATGGCGATGATCTGCTCCTGGGAGGCGCCGTGCTCGCGGGCGAACTCGCGCAGGTGGGCTTCCTTGGCGTCGGCATCGAGGATGTCGCCCAAGACCTTGCCGGTCAGCACGCCGTTGGCGATTTCCAGGGTGTTGGCGTGCGCGCTGTCGAGGTTCAGGCGCTGGCGCAGGCGTTCGGTGAAGAAAGTGAAGCCGCCAGAGACCAGCAGCACCTTGATGCCGGCCGCCTGGGCCGTGGTGATCAGGCGTTCGGCGCCGGGGTTCAGACGCAGCTTGTCCGCATAGACCTGTTCCAGCGCATCGGCCGGCACGCCTTCGAGCAGGGCGACGCGGCGGCGCAGGCTTTCGGAAAAGTCCTTGATCTCGCCGCGCATCGCGGCCTCGGTGATTTCGGAGACCTTGTCCTTCAGGCCCGCCACGCCGGCGATCTCGTCGATGCACTCGATGTTGATCAGCGTGGAGTCCATGTCCATGGCCAGCACCTTGCACCCGGACAGCTTCAGGCCTGCGGGCAGGAAGGCGGTGTCGACGCCATGGCGTTCTGCCCAGCCCACGACGTCGGCGCGGGTCGAGTCGTCGTGCTGCACGTCGAGCAGGCGGGCGGCAGTGGCGCTGATGCGCGCGACGCCTTGCGCCTGGGCCAGGGCCGCCAACTGTTCAGCATGTTCCACGGTCAGGCCGGGGGATTGGACGACAAGGTGATGGGTGGTCATAGAAATCAGTGTGGTTTGACGGTTACTTCAAGGCGCGCAGCACGGCGCGCACGGCATCGGCGCGGGCAGGAATCTGCGCGGCCTTGATCTCAACCCGCAATTTATCCTGTCCCGCCAGTTTGATGTGGCGCTGGCGTTGCACCAGTTCGATGATCTTGCCGGGATCGACCGAGGTCTTGGGGCCGAACTGCAGCAGCGCCTGGGTTTCGCTGGCGTCGATCTTGACGATGCCCAGGGGCTGGGCGGCCAGGCGCAGGCGGTGCGTGGCGAGCAGCGTCTGCGCGGCCTCGGGCAGCTTGCCGAAACGGTCGATCAGTTCTTCCTGGATGTGGATCAGATCGTCTTCGTCCGCAGCGTGCGCCAGGCGCTTGTAGATGCCCAGGCGGGCATGGACGTCGGCGCAATAGTCGGACGGCAGCAGCGCCGGGGCGTGCAGATTGACTTCGCAGGCCAGGTTGAAGGGCGCGTCCAGGTCGGGCTCTTCACCGGCGCGCAGCGCGCGCACCGCTTCGTTGAGCATCTCGTTGTACATCGAGAAACCGACTTCCTGGATGTTGCCGGACTGCGAATCGCCCAGCACTTCGCCCGTGCCGCGGATCTCCAGATCGTGCATGGCCAGGTAGAAGCCCGAGCCCAGCTCTTCCATGGCCTGGATGGCTTCCAGGCGCTTCTTGGCGTTGTTGGTGATGGCGTCTTCACCGGGCGTCAGCAGGTAGGCGTAGGCCTGGTGATGCGAGCGCCCGACGCGGCCGCGCAGCTGGTGCAACTGGGCCAGCCCGAAGCGGTCGGCCCGGTGGATCACGATGGTGTTGGCGCTGGGCACGTCGATGCCGGTTTCGATGATGGTGGTGCACAACAGCACGTTGTAACGCTGCTGGTAGAAGCCCTTCATCACCTGTTCCAGCTCGCGCTCGGGCATCTGGCCGTGGGCCACGGCGATGCGGGCTTCGGGCACCAGTTCTTCCAGGCGGGCGCGGCGGTTGTGGATGGTCTCGACTTCGTTGTGCAGGAAGTAGCACTGGCCGCCGCGCTTGAGTTCGCGCAAGAGCGCTTCGCGCAGGGTGCTGCCGTCCTCGCGCCGCACGAAGGTCTTGATGGCCAGGCGCTTTTGCGGCGCGGTGGCGATGACGGAGAAGTCGCGTATGCCTTCCAGCGACATGCCCAGCGTGCGCGGAATGGGCGTGGCGGTCAGCGTCAGCACGTCGACCTCGGCGCGCAGCGCCTTCAAAGCTTCCTTCTGGCGCACGCCGAAGCGGTGCTCTTCGTCGATGATGACCAGGCCAAGGCGCTTGAACTTCACGTCCTTGGACAGGATCTTGTGGGTGCCGATGACGATGTCCACGCGGCCGTCGTTGATGCCTTCGATGGCGGCGGAGACTTCCTTGGCCGAACGGAAGCGCGACAGCTCCACGACCTTCACAGGCCAGTCGGCGAAGCGGTCGGAGAAGGTCTGTGCATGCTGTTCGGCCAGCAGCGTGGTGGGGCAGAGCAGGGCGACCTGCTTGCCATTGGCCACGGCCAGGAAGGCGGCGCGCAGCGCGACCTCGGTCTTGCCGAAGCCCACGTCGCCGCAGACCAGGCGGTCCATGGGGCGGCCGGAGGTCATGTCGGCGATGACGGCTTCGATGGCGGCGGCCTGGTCGGCCGTTTCCTCGAAGCCGAAGCCCTCGGCGAAAGCCTGGTAGTCGTTGAGCGGCAGGTTGAAGGCGTAGCCTTCGCGTGCGGCGCGCTGGGCGTACAGGGCCAGCAGTTCGGCGGCAGTGTCGCGGACCTGCCGGGCGGCCTTGCGGCGCGCCTTGTCCCATTGGCCGGAGCCCAATTGATGCAACGGCGCGGCCTCCGGATCGGCGCCGCTGTAGCGGGCGATCACGTGCAGCTGCGACACCGGCACGTAAAGCGTGCTGCCGTTGGCGTATTCCAGATGGAGGAACTCCATCCCGCCTTCGCCCATGTCCATGTTGACCAGGCCGTGGTAGCGGCCGATGCCATGCTGCGCATGGACCACTGGGTCGCCCGCGCGCAGCTCGGACAGGTCGCGCACCATGGCTTCGACGTTGCTGGCGCGTTCCTGGTCGCGCTTGCCGCGGCGGCCGGTGGTGGCCAGGCCCGGGTACAGGTCGTTTTCGGTGAGGAAGGCCAGATTGGCCTGGGGCAGCCCGAAGCCGGTGGACAGCGGTGCGGCGACGATGCCGAAATGGGCGTCCGAAGCGAGGAAGGCTTCGATGGTGTCGGGCTGCGCGTCAGGCGTGACGCCGAACTCGTTGAGCATCTGCACCAGGGTCTCGCGCCGGCCGGCGGAGTCGGCGCACAGCAGCACGCGCGTCTGGCCGGCCTGCACCAGCGCGCGCAGCTTGGCGATGGGATCTTCAGAACGCCGCGCCACGCTCACGTCGGGCGCCGCCCGGAAGTCCGGATGCGGCTGGCCGGCAGTCAGCGACAGCCGGCGGAAATCCTTCAGCCGTGCGTAGAGCGTCTCGTTGTCCAGGAACAGTTCGGAGGGCGGCAGCACCGGCCGTTCGCGGTCGCTCTTTAGGAAGCCGTAGCGGCTGGAGGTGTCCTGGTTGAAGCGCTGGATGGCGTCGTCGATGTCGCCCACGGTGACGGTGACCGTGCCTTCCGTCAGGTAGTCGAATAGCGTCGCCGTTTCCTCGAAGAAGAGCGGCAGGTAGTACTCGACGCCAGCGAACGGAATGCCGTTGCCGATGTCCTTGTAGGGCAGCGCGCGCGAGGGGTCGCCCTCGAAGACTTCACGGAAGCGCGCCCGGAAGCGGTTGCGCGCGTCTTCGTCCATAGGGAATTCGCGGCCGGGCAGCAGCTGCACTTCACGCACCGGGTACAGGCTGCGTTGCGTGTCCACGTCGAAGCTGCGGATGGTCTCGATCTCGTCGTCGAACAGGTCCAGGCGGTAGGGCACTACCGAGCCCATCGGGAACAGGTCGATCAGGCCGCCGCGCAGGCAGAATTCGCCGGGCGCCGTTACCTGGGTGACGTGGTTGTAGTTGGCCAGGGTCAGCTGGGCGCGCAGCGCGGCTTCGTTGAGCTTGTCCTTCTGCTTGAAGGAAAAGGTGTAGGCCGCCAGGAAAGAGGGCGGCGCCAGCCGGTACAACGCCGTGGTGACCGGCACCGTCAGTACGTCCACCGACTTGGTCATCAGCGAGTGCAGCGTGTGCAGGCGTTCCGAAATCAGGTCCTGGTGCGGCGAGAAGGCGTCGTAGGGCAGCGTTTCCCAGTCGGGCAGCTGGCGCACACGCAGGTCCGGAGCGAACAGCTGGATTTCCTCGGCCAGGCGCTGGGCCTCGACCGGCTCGGCGGTCAGGATGACCAGCGGCGCCGAGGCCTGCCGCGCCAGGTCCGCCAGCAGCCAGGCGTCGCCGGACCCTGGGGGGCGCGGCTGCGCATACAG
>NZ_QWFB01000054.1:0-151691 GCF_003576205.1 Achromobacter sp. K91
CTCGTAGGTGTAGGTGCCGTCGGCCTTGAGGACGATCTTGCCGTACTCGCCGTTGACGGCGGTGTTGACGTTGCCGGTGACGTTCTGGCCGGCGGGGACGGTGCCCTTGGCCACGCCGACGACGTTGGTGACGTCCGCGCCGAGGGTGTCGGCGCCGGTGCCGGTGATGACGTTGCCGGAGGCGGTCAGTGCGGTGTCTTCCGTGACGGAAGCGGTGTCGGGCTTGGCTTCGGGCGCCGTGTCGGTGATCTGGATGACCAGGTCATTGCTGCGGGTCTCGCCGGCAAAGTCCGTAACGGAAACCTGGAAGAGGTCGCGGACCGAATCGTCGCCATTGGAGTGATCGGCGGCTCCGCCAGTTTCCTGGTAGGAGTAGGTGATCTTGCCAGTGGCGGCGTCGTAATTGGTGACGGTCAGCACCCCCTTGTCGGTGGCGATGACTACCGGGTTGGCGGCGCTGGCGTTGCTGACGTCCTTGCCGCCCACCGTGACCTTGTCGACGCCGGCCTCGGCGGAGACGGTCACGGAACCGGTGACCGTGGCGCCAGACGCTTCGGCCACATTGTTATGACCCGCCGTCACATCGCCGTCGCTGTCTTCAGGCGTGATCACCGGAGGAGCGTCGGTCTGGCCGGTGACCGTAATGGTCAGGGTGGCAGTGCTGGTCGCGCCTTGCGCGTCGGACACGGTATACGTGATCGACGTCTGCGCAGTCTGGCCGTCGTTCAGGTACTGGAACGACGTGCCGGGATTGAACGTGTACGTGCCGTCGGCGTTGAGCGTGAACGTGCCGCCATTCGAACCGACGACAGGCTTGCCGACGTCGGCGTCGGCGCCATTGACTTGCGAAACGCGGATGGTGTCGCCGTCCGGATCGCGATCGTTGCCCAGCACGCCTTCGGTAACGTGGTTAACGACCAGGGGCTTGTCTTCACCGGTGGTGCCTTCGTCATTGGTGGCGACCGGGACGGGGTTGCCCACGGTCCAGACGAAGGTCTGGGAGACGGTTGCGCCCGACTTGTCGGTGGCGGTGACGGTGATGAGGTACTCGCCCTTGACGCCCGTGTTGGTGTGATCGGACGCCCAGTTGGCGAACTGGCCGGTGAAGGTGCCGGTGGTGGGGTCGAACTTCAGGCCGCCGGGGATGTGGTCGACCGAGTAGACCAGGGAGTCGCCGTCGTCGAGGTCGCTGAAGAAGCCGGACAGGTTGTAGTTGACGACATCGCCGTCCATGTTGTCCTGGTTCTGCAGGGCAACTGCGGTCGGCGCGTCGTTGGTGCCGGTGATTTCGACCGTCAGCGTGGCGGAGCTGGTGCCGCCTTGGCCGTCCGTGACGGTATAGGTGATCGAGCTGGTCGCCGTCTGGCCCGCGGCCAGGTGCTGGAAGGCATTGCCGGGATTGAACGAGTACGAGCCGTCGGGATTCAGGGTGAACGTGCCGCCGTTGGAGCCGGCCGTCGGCGTGCCCACGTTGCCAGTGGCGCCGTTGACTTGCGACACGGTCAGGGTGTCGCCGTCCGGGTCCACGTCGTTGGACAGGACGCCGTTCTGGGCGCTGACGTTGAGCGTGGTGTCTTCGTCGGTGGTGCCGTTATCATCGGCCGCCGTCGGCGCAGGGTTGGTGACGTCCCAGTTGAAGTCCTGGGAAGTCGTGGCGCCGGACGGGTCGGTGGCGGTCACCGTCACCGTGTAGACGCCATTGTTGCCGCCTTGCGAGGCGGAATGGTCGATGGTGCCGGTGATGATGCCGGTGTTCGGGTCGATGGTCAGGCCGGGCGGCAGGCCGGTGGCGGTAAAGGTGAGCTTGTCGCTGGTGTCCGGGTCCGAGAAATGGCTGGAGACGTTGTAGCTCACGCCGGTCTGGGCGTCGATGCCCGAGGTGTCGGCGATGGAGGTGGACACCGGGCCGTCGTTGGTGCCGGTGATCGTCACGACGACGTTCGCCGTGGAGGTGGCGCCGCTGGGATCCGTGATGGTGTACGAAACGGTACTGGTGGCCGTTTCGCCCACGGCCAGGTGGCCGTATTCGTTACCCGGGTTGAAGACGTAGCTGCCGTCGGGCAGGACCGTGAAGGTGCCGCCGTTGCTGCCGTTGACCGTGATGCCGGCCGGGGTCATGGGGCGGCCGCTGACCGAGACGATCGCCAGCGGGTCGCCATCGGGATCCGAGTCGTTCAGCAGCAGGTTGCCGCGCACCAGGCTGTTCTGTTCGCCGCTGCCGGTATCGTTCAGCGCGTTGGGCGGGGTGTTGACGGTGGCCGGAGTGGCTTCATCGTCGCCGCCGGCGCCGGTGCCGGACAGGCGGGGCAGGATCTCCTGGCCACGGCTGGGGTTCGGGTAGGCCAGGTCGAGCGGGGTGGTGGTTTCCAGGATGCGGGCCAGGCGCACGAAGCTGCTGCCGCCGGCATCGCCGCCGCCGGCCACGACGGCAGCGGTGGGATCCAGTTCATCGAACGGGTCGCGGCCGTCGCGCAGGGCGGCCAGCAAGCGGTCGGAGTCGGTGCCGGAGGGCGGAGCCACAGCCGCTTCGGACGGGTCGGCCAGGGGGCCGGTCATGTCGCCGGTCACGGCAACCTCGCGGCCTTCGCCGATGACGATCGGCATGCCGTTCTCGACCTGAAGCGAAACCGTGGCGCCCGAGGCAGTGACCACGTCGCTGCCTGCGGGGACCTTGCTGCCTTGATGCAGTTCAGTCAGGGAACCGTCGCTATTGCGTATCCACGCGCGACCGGAGATTTCGTTGACGACTGCGGGAGAGGTGTTGGCCATGTTGGTTCCGTTTCAGGGAGTTATCCAAGATGGCCAGATACTAGATTGCGCCGCCGGCGCGGGATATTGTCCTCAAGGACAGTATCAGGAAGTAATTTTGATTTTGGCGTCGGCGGGGGCAGAAATGCCGTGGACGAGCAGGGCGAGCTGCAGGCGGTCGGTTACGCCCAGCTTTTCGAAAACGGCTGACAGGTGGGCCTTGACCGTGCGCTCGGTGATGCCCAGGGCTTCGGCGATCTGCGCATTGGCCTGGCCGCTGGAGGCATAGCGGGCCACGGTGATTTCACGCTCGGTCAGCACGCCGCCATCCCAGGCGTGCTCGTCCTGGGCGCGCTCGGCGACCAGCTTGAGCAGCCGCGACACCAGCGAACGGCCCATCCAGATGCCGCCGGAGGCGACGACTTCCAGCGCCTGCGACAGCGAGGCGGCCGAGGCATAGCCGTGGCAATAGCCATGCGCGCCGGCGCCCAGCACCCGGGTGCCTTGCTCGTCGTTAGGACTGGGGCTGGCGACCACCACGTGCAGGTCCGCCAGGGTCGCGGCCCAGATGGGATCTTGCCAGGACGGCAGCCGGGGCAGGTCCGCATCCAATACCGCCAGAGTGCGGCCCTGTTCGCGCCAGCGTTGCAGGTCGGCCAGGCCGCGCCCGCGGGCCGCCAGCCAGCGGGCCGGATTCAGGCCGCGCCAATGCTGCCACAACAGGTCGTCGTGCGTAATCAACAGGACAGGAACGGGTTTCATAAGGCCTTGCAGCCCTCCTTTAACGTTCGGTAAAGGCATTCGCCTTGGCGCGCAGTATGGGCTTGAGCAGGTACTGCAGCACCGTGCGCTTGCCAGTCAGGATATGAACCTCCGCCACCATCCCGGGGATGATGGGCAACAGTTTGTCGCCTACCGTGCTGCGATCCGTGCGGACCCGCACCACATAGTAGGAATTGCCTTTCTCGTCGGTCACGGTGTCCGCGCCGATCTGTTCCACCTTGCCTTCGAGGCCGCCGTAAATGGCGAAGTCGTAGGCCGTGAATTTCACTTCTGCCTTCTGGTCGGCATGCAGGAAGCCGATGTCGCGCGGCTGGATGCGGACCTCGAGCAGCAGCGTGTCGTCCTTTGGCACGATCTCGATGATGTCCTTGCCGGGCTGGACCACGCCACCGACCGTGTTGTTGAACAGCGTCTTGACCGTGCCGCGCACCGGGGCGCGGACCTCGGCCAGCTTTACTCGGTCGGCCAGCGCCAGCTTGCCTTGACGCAGGGTCGCCAGCTTGGTGTTGGTTTCCGACAGCTCGTTGCGGGCCTGGTTGCGGATGTTCAGCTCAGCTTCCTGAAGCTTGCTTTCGGCTTCCTTGATGGAGGCCTGGAAGCGGTCGATCTGGGCTTCGGCGCCTTTTTGTTCGCCGCAGTAGCGGGCCACGTCGCGTTGCAGGCGCAACAGATCGACTTCGGACACGGCGCCGCTCTTGAGCAGGGGACGGGTCACCTGCAGCTCGCGCGAGGTCAGGCCGCAGCTGGCCGCGGCCTGGTCGCGCTTGGCGATCGTTTCGCGCAGATCTTCCTGGCGTTGCTTGAGTTGTTCGCGTGCGACGTTGACCGTGGCGTTCAATTCAGTGGTGCGCGCTTGCCAGGCATTGCGCTCCATTTCCACCAGCCCGGGCGCCTGCGTCAGCACTTCCTCGGGAGCCACGAAGGGTTCGCCCGTGGCCAGGGCCTGCAGGCGGGCGGCCTTGGCGAGCAGGGAAAGGTATTCGGCGTTGTTCTCGCCCAGCGACGAGGCGAACCGGGTGGAGTCGATCTTCAGCAGGATCTCGCCCGCCTCGACTTCCTGGCCCGGGCGCACCAGGATTTCTTCGACGATGCCGCCGTCCAGACTCTGGATGATCTGGACCTGGCGCGAGGGCACGACCTTGCCTTCGCCGCGGACGACTTCGTCAATGCTGCCGGTGCCGGCCCACAGCAGCAGGCCGCCGGTGGCCAGCAGGCTGACCCACAACAGGATGCGCGAACCGCGCGCCTGCGATTCATGGATGACCCATTCGGCGTTGCCGACGTAGTCGGAGCGTTGCTGGGGCTTGCCTTTTTCGGCGCCGTCCAGCAAGCGGTCGAAGAAGAACACGAAGACGCCGCGCAGCATGCGCCACAGGCTTCCAAACAGGCCGTGCCGGGTTTCGCCAGGATTGTTCAGCATGGTTTCCTCAGCTTCCGCGTCCGACGCGTCCTTGACGCAGTGCCTCGACCACTTGCTCCTTGGGACCGTCAGCCACGATATGGCCGTTGTCGATCACGATCAGGCGGTCGACCAGGTCCAGCAGGGCGGTGCGGTGCGTGACCAGCAGGATCGTCTTCGTGGCGCTGGCTTCACCCAGCCGCTTGCGCAGCTGCGCTTCACTCTGGTGATCCATGTTGCTGCTGGGTTCGTCCAGCAGCAGGATGGGCGGATCGTTGATCAGGGCGCGGGCCACCGCCACCGACTGGCGCTGGCCGCCGGAGAGGGACTCGCCGCGTTCGCCGATGACCATGTCGAAGCCGTCGGGGTGCAGGTTGGCGAAATCGGTGACGCCCGCCATGTTGGCGGCTGCCAGGATGCTGGCGTCGTCAGCGTAGGGCGCGCCCATCGCCAGGTTGTGCTTCAGGCTGCCATAGAACAGCAGCGGGTCCTGCGGCACGTGGCCGATGGCGCGGCGCACGTCGGCCGGATCGATCTGCCGCACGTCCACGCCGTCCAGCAGGACTGCGCCCTCGGTGGGCTGGTACAGCGCCAGGGCCAGCTTCTCCAGCGTGGTCTTGCCGGAGCCGATGCGGCCAATGATGCCGACCTTTTCGCCCGGCTTCAGCTTGAAGGACACTTTCTTCAGCACCGGCTGCTTGCTGCCGGGATAGCTGAAGGTCACGTCGCGGAATTCAATGCCGCCATGGAAGACGGGACGATGCAGGAATTCGGCTTCTGCCGGACGTTCGATCGGCAGCTTCATATAGTTGTCGATCGAGCCCAGCGAGGTGCGAGCGTTCTGGTACTGCATGAGCAACCCGGCGACCTGGCCGAGCGGGGCCAGGCAGCGCCCGGCGATCATGGAGGCGGCGATGATGCCGCCCATGGAAATGGCGGATTCCTGGGCCTGGTAGACGCCGATGATGACGACGGAGATCGACACCAGTTGCTGGACGGCCTGCACGAAGCCGACCGTCGAGGACGAAATCAGCTTCAGTTTGCCGCCGGTCAGGGCGATGTACTCGGTGGCGCGTTCCCAGTTGCGCTGGATGGATCCCTGCGCGTTGAGCGTCTTGACGGACTCCAGGCCGGTCAGGGCCTCGACCAGGGTCGCGTTGCGCTGCGACGACGCTTGGTAGGAGGCCATGGTGAGGGATTCCATGCGGGCTTGCGCGGCCAGCGATACCAGCAGGATCAACACGATCGCGACCAGCGGCGGCAGCACCATCCAGGGCGAAATCCAGGCCAGCGCCAGCAGGAACAGCAGAATGAAGGGCAGGTCCACCAGGGTGGTGATGGTGGCTGACGCGATGAAATCGCGAATGGATTCGAACGAACGCAGGTTGGCGGCGAAAGATCCCACCGATACCGGCCGGCCCTCCATGCGCAGGTCCAGCACGCGTTCCATGATCTGCGCGGACAGGCGCACGTCGACCCGTTTGCTGGCGCTGTCCACGACGTGGGAGCGGGCGGTGCTCAGGATCATGTTGAAGATCACGACCAACGTGATGCCGATGGCCAGCACCCAGAGCGTTTCGACGGCGTTGTTGGGCACGACGCGGTCATACACGTTCATGGTGAACAGCGGCATCGCCATTGCGAAGATGTTGATCAGCAGGGCGGCGATCAGCGCGTCGCGGTACAGGCGCCGGTTTTCCATGATGGCGGCCCAGAACCAATGGCGCTCGCGCACCTTGGCGACTTCGGGCGCGCGCGCGTCGAAGCGGAACTGCGGGCGCACGAAGCACACCAGCCCGGTGTATTGCGCCGATAGTTCCGCGGCGCTCATTTCCATCGAGCTGCCGCCCAATTCGGGGTGGCTGACGACGTAGTTTTCGCCGTCTTTCTTCAGCAGCAGGCAGGCGCGTTCGCCGTTGAGCAGCAGGATCGCGGGCAGCAGGTCCTGCGAAATGCTGTCCAGCGTGCGCTTGACCACGCGGGCGGAGAGCTGCGCGCGCGCGGCGGCGCGCGGCAGCAATGCCGGCGTCAGTTTGTGTTCTTCCAGCGGCAGGCCGGCCGACAGCGCCTGGGCCGTCGCCGTCACGCCATGGAGCCGGGTGATTTCAACCAGGCAATCGAGCAGCGGGTCGTCATGCGCCGCGCGCGCGTCCGCGCGCCACTCCCGGGCCGCCATTTCAGATAACTTGTCCATCTTCGTCATCCAGCAGGTCGAGGTGTTCGGAGAGGCGCGCGCGCTGTTGCTTGCGCTGGGTCAGCTTTTGTTGAGCCTGGATAGGCAGGTCGGTCATACGCAAGGTGCCATTGGCTATCAGCGCGTCGATCAGGTCTTCCAGGACGCGGACGAAGTCCGCATCCAGTTGTGAGAAGTCGTTGCCCTGTTTCTGCATATGGTCTCCTTGCGCTTGCGTCACCTAGGGTTTGGCCTTGGGCGAGTTTACCGGGATGAACGTGGGCGGCAGATTGCCCTCGTTGTATTGCACGCGCACGGGCGCCAGGCGGGCCGAGTCGGGGATCGTCGAATTGCAGAGCTTGATGACTTCGTCGGAGACTTCCAGCTTGCCGTTTTCCTCGGGCATTTCGTTGCGCGCGGGCTGCAGCGACAGCGCCGGCAGCAGTGCGTGCGACAGCGCCAGCCAGCGGTATTGCGCGATCTGCAGGTCATACAGCGCGTTGGTCAGGGCGCGGCGCGATTCGAACAATTCGTTTTCGGTGTCCAGCAAGTCCAGCAGCGAACGCTGGCCGATCTGGAATTGTTGGCGGTAGGCTTCCCGCACCTTGGTGGTGGCCACTTCGTGGTCGCGCAGGAAGGGCAGCTTCTGGTTCAGGCTGGCGACGTTGTTCCAAGCCACGGCCAGGTCCTGTTGCACATTGCGGCAGGTGTAGTCGCGGATGTCG
This sequence comes from Achromobacter sp. K91, assembly GCF_003576205.1. NCBI lineage: Bacteria > Pseudomonadati > Pseudomonadota > Betaproteobacteria > Burkholderiales > Alcaligenaceae > Achromobacter > Achromobacter sp. K91. The sequence goes on from NZ_QWFB01000054.1 coordinate 7,829, forward strand.
CGCGCAGCATAGGACTGCGCGGAGGTCTGGCGCACGCGGGCGGAGTCGGAGCCACCGCGATACAGGTTGTAGCTCATGACAACCTGGACGCTGGAGTTCTGGATGTCGCGGTTTTGCGGCGTGGGATCGTTCTGGTCGCGGCCGGTGGCGGCCACGAATTCGAACTTCGGCGAGAAGGCGCCCTTGGACGAGGCGACGCCCGCTTGCGCGGCCTGCAGCCCGGCCTGCTTGGACAGGAAGCTGGGGTTGCGGCGCAGCGACTCGTTGAAGTCGGCGGGCTTGACCGGCAGCTTGCCGCTGATATCGGGCGTAGGCTGCATCGCTTCAGGCGGCAGGGCGCCGGTGACGCGCTGGAAACGCTGCTGCACGTCCAGCAGGTTGGCGGTCTCGGTCATCAGATTGGTCTGGGCCAGCGCCAGGCGCCCGCCGGCCTGTTCCAGGTCGACGCGGCGGCCCACGCCCGATTCGGCGCGCTCGTTGATCTGCTTGAGCGTTTCTTCGTGCAGGGTGTAGTTCTGGCGGGCCAGCAGTTCCATGTCGCGGTAGCGCTGCAGGTCGATATAGGCCTGCACTGCGCTGAACGCGGTGTTGTCGCTGGTGGCCAACAGGTCATAGAAGCGCGCCAGCTTGTCGAAGCCGGCTTGCTTGACGTCGTTGCTCGTACGGAAGCCGTCGAAAATCAGCTGACGCAATTCCACGCTGTAGCCGGGACGGCTCCAGCTTTGCGACCCGACTCCGGGCACGTTGTTGCGGTACTCGCGACCCACATAGCCTTGCGCATTGATCTGCGGGAAGAACGCGCCGCGGGCAACGGCCTGGCCTTCCAGCGAAGCCTGGAAATCATGGTACTTGGCCTGGATTTCCGGGTTGCTGAGCAGGGTCTGCTCAACGACCTGGTTCAGTGTGACCCCAGCTGCCCCGGAGGCGGGAGCTGCTGACTGTGCAAATGCCGCAGGAACGAATGCCAGGGCAAGGACCGAAGTCGTGCTTTTGAGCAAAAACGAAGCCATAGTGATTATTCGCGAGTCGAGTTAGGAATTAATGGCCGCCATATTGTGTGGAAATGTCAGATTTGACGAGTCAATATTTGTTAATTCTTGACGAAGTTTTCCGGTCGGCAGTTTGAGTTTCTTCGCGCATCATCTCTTAATTAGCTTGAATTTGCACTAATTTCGCCATATCCCGGATTTTTGATCCGGTTTAATGCAGGATAAATGCGGTTTATTGCGCTTTATTTCGTTGTTTGGGTGAATCCAGCGCACAACGATTATATCGGTTTGATAATTTTGTATCTGTTTTAAATACCTGAATTTGTATCTGTAACTGTTTGATTGCAGTTCGATTGAGGTGTGGAAATAGGACGAAGTGACCCTCGCCATGTCCTAGCATGGTAGTGTTAGTACTGGTATATAAGGTGTAGTTGTACTAGGTTGAGACCCTGTGCATAATTCGTTCATGCCGCAGTGGCTGGCGCCCGGGGATCATTGTTTGAACCGCGCGCGGCACGAGCCGGATTGTCTATTTGCAGAGCGCATCCATGGCCCAAACTCTTTACGACAAACTCTGGGACGCCCACGTCGTCCACCAGGAATCAGACGGCACCTGTCTGCTCTATATCGACCGCCACCTGGTGCACGAAGTCACCAGCCCCCAGGCGTTCGAAGGCCTGGCGATGGCCGGCCGCAAGCCGTGGCGCACGGGCGCCAACCTGGCGGTGGCGGACCACAACGTGCCGACGCTGAACCGCGCCCAGGGCATCGACGATCCGATTTCGCGCCTGCAGGTGGACACGCTGGACGCCAACTGCGAAAAGTACGGCATTACCGAATTCCGCATGAATGACCTGCGCCAGGGCATCGTGCACGTGATCGGCCCGGAGCAGGGCGCGACCCTGCCCGGCATGACCGTGGTCTGCGGCGACTCGCACACCAGCACGCACGGCGCGCTGGGTGCGCTGGCCTTCGGCATCGGCACCTCCGAAGTGGAGCACGTGCTGGCGACCCAGACGCTGCTCATGAAGAAAGCCAAGAGCATGCTGATCAAGGTCGACGGCGAATTGCCCTTCGGCTGTACGGCCAAGGACGTGGTCCTGCACATCATCGGCATTATTGGCACGGCCGGCGGCACGGGCTACGCCATCGAGTTCGCCGGCAGCACGATCCGCGCCCTGTCCGTGGAAGGCCGCATGACCGTCTGCAACATGGCCATCGAAGCCGGCGCCCGTTCGGGCATGGTGGCGGTGGACGACAAGACCGTCGAGTACTTCCGCGGCCGTCCCTTCGCGCCCACGGGCGTGCTTTGGGATCAGGCGGTGGGCTACTGGCGTACCCTGCATACCGATGAGGGCGCCAAGTTCGACGCCGTGGTGGAAGTCAACGCCCGCGACATCAAGCCGCAGGTCACCTGGGGCACGTCCCCGGAAATGGTGCTGCCGGTGGATTCCCGCGTGCCGGACCCCGATCGCGAAAAAGACGACGTGCGCCGCAGCGGCATGGAACGCGCCTTGCAGTACATGGGCCTGAAGCCCAACACGCCGCTTACCGATATCCGTGTGGATCGCGTGTTCATCGGTTCTTGCACGAATTCGCGCATCGAAGACCTGCGCGCGGCTGCGGCGGTCGCGCGCGGCAAGCATGTGGCCTCCAATGTGCGCCAGGCCATGGTGGTGCCGGGCTCGGGCCTGGTCAAGCAGCAGGCCGAGCGCGAAGGCCTGGACAAGATCTTCATCGAGGCGGGCTTTGAGTGGCGCGAGCCGGGCTGCTCCATGTGCCTGGCCATGAACGCCGACCGCCTGGAACCGGGCGAACGCTGCGCCTCCACCTCGAACCGCAACTTCGAGGGCCGGCAAGGACAGGGCGGGCGCACCCATCTGGTCAGCCCGGCCATGGCCGCCGCCGCCGCCGTCGCCGGCCATTTTGTCGACGTCCGCACTTTCCGTTAAGCGTCACGCACCGAGTACCGACATCATGCAAGCATTTACCACTCACGAAGGCCTGGTGGCTCCGCTCGACCGCGAAAACGTCGATACGGACCTCATCATTCCCAAGCAGTTCCTCAAATCCATCCAGCGCACCGGCTTTGGTCCGAACCTGTTCGATGAACTGCGCTATCTGGACCATGGCGAACCCGGCATGGACAACAGCAAGCGTCCGCTGAATCCGGATTTCGTGCTGAACCAGCCGCGTTACCAGGGCGCTTCGGTGCTGCTGGCGCGCAAGAACTTCGGCTGCGGCTCCAGCCGCGAGCATGCGCCCTGGGCGCTGACGCAGTTCGGTTTCCGCGCCATCATCGCGCCGTCCTATGCCGACATTTTCTTCAACAACAGCTTCAAGAACGGCCTCTTGCCCATCGTTCTGTCGGAACTGGAAGTCGCGCGCCTGTTCGACGAAGTGAAGGCTTTCCCCGGCTACAAGCTGCGCGTCGACCTCGACCGCCAGGTCGTGGTGGCGGCGGATGGGCGCGAGATGGGTTTCGACATCGAACCGTTCCGCAAATACTGTCTGCTCAACGGCTTTGACGATATCGGGCTGACCCTGCGCCAGTCGGACAAGATTCGCGCCTTCGAGGCCGAGCGCCTGGCTCGCCATCCGTGGCTGGAAAGCCGTCCCATCGCCTGACGCCACCATTCTTCTGATTACAGGATCGTTTTCGTATGACTCACAACATCGCAGTCCTGCCGGGTGACGGCATCGGCCCGGAAATCGTCGAACAGGCCGTGCGCGTCCTGAAGGCGCTGGACGTGTCCTTCGATATCAAGCAAGCGCCCGTGGGCGGCGCCGCCTTCGATGCGTTCGAACATCCGCTGCCGCCGGCCACGTTGAATCTGGCCAAGGAATCGGACGCCGTGCTGTTCGGCGCCGTGGGCGACTGGAAGTACGACAGCCTGCCGCGCGAGTTCCGCCCCGAGCAGGCCATTCTGGGCCTGCGCAAGGCGCTGGGCCTGTTTGCCAACCTGCGTCCTGCCATCCTGTATCCGGAACTGGCCAGCGCCTCGTCGCTGAAGCCCGAGATCGTGTCCGGCCTGGACATCCTGATCATCCGCGAGCTGACTGGCGACATTTATTTCGGCACGCCGCGCGGCGTACGTTCTTCACCCGACGGCGCCTTCGCCGGCGAACGCGAAGGCTACGACACCATGCGCTATGCGGAATCCGAAGTGCGCCGCATTGCGCGCATCGGTTTCGAATCGGCCCGCAAGCGCAACAAGAAGCTGTGCAGCGTGGACAAGGCCAACGTGCTGGAGACCTCGCAGTTCTGGCGCGACATCGTCATCGAAGTCGCGCGGGAGTATCCCGATGTGGAGCTGTCGCACATGTATGTCGACAACGCCGCGATGCAGCTGGTGCGCAACCCGCGCCAGTTCGACGTGATCGTGACCGGCAACCTGTTCGGCGACATCCTGTCCGACGAAGCCGCCATGCTGACCGGTTCGATCGGCATGCTGCCTTCTGCTTCGCTGAACGCAGGCGGCCAAGGCTTGTATGAACCCAGCCATGGCTCCGCGCCCGATATCGCCGGCCAAGGCATCGCCAATCCGCTGGCGACCATCCTGTCCGCGGCCATGCTGCTGCGCTATTCGCTGAATCTGGCGCCGCAGGCCGACCGCATCGAGGCCGCCGTGCGCCGCGTGCTGGCCGACGGCCTGCGCACCGCCGACATCTTCGAACCGGGCACGACCAAGGTTGGCACGGCGCAGATGGGCGACGCGGTGCTGAAGGCGCTGGCCTGATCTTCTCGGGATCGAGCCGCCGGGCGCTAGCGCGCGTGGCGGTTGAAGCACCGTAAAACAAGGGGTGGCCCGGCTGGGCCGCCCCTTGTTTTGCTGTTGTGGCCTCGCCTCGAAAGCGCCCTGTATCCATTGCGGCCCCTATTATTTCTAGCTGCGCCGCAACATCCGGCCGTGCATTCTGATAAATTGTTGAATTGCACGGCTTTTTCCCCTGGACCCTAGTCTCCACACCTTTAAAGAGCGATTGAAATGAATCAAGCAGTAGGCCTTGTCGGCTGGCGCGGTATGGTCGGCTCGGTGCTCATGCAACGCATGCGCGACGAGAACGACTTCGCACTGATCGAACCGGTGTTTTTCTCCACCAGCAACGCTGGCGGCGCCGCGCCCACTTGGGCCACTGGCGCAGGCCCGCTGCAAGACGCCTACAACATTGACGCTCTGAAAAAACTGCCGATCATCGTGACGGCGCAAGGCGGCGACTACACCTCCGAGGTCTATCCCAAGCTGCGCGGCGCAGGCTGGAACGGCATCTGGATCGATGCCGCCAGCACCCTGCGCATGGCCGATGACGCCATCATCGTGCTGGATCCGGTCAACCGTCCGGTCATCGACGCGGCGCTCAAGCGCGGCGTGCGCAACTTCATCGGCGGCAACTGCACGGTCAGCTGCATGCTGATGGGCCTGGCCGGCCTGTTCAACAACGACCTGGTCGAATGGATGACTTCCATGACCTACCAGGCGGCTTCCGGCGGCGGCGCGCAACACATGCGCGAACTGCTGACCCAGTTCGGCGAGATCAATCAATCGGTCAAGTCGCTGCTGGATGATCCCGCGTCGGCCATCCTGGAAATCGACCGCGGCGTGCTGGCCAAGCAAAAGGACCCGGCGCTTCCCCACGAGCACTTCGGCGTGCCGCTGGGCGGCAACCTGATTCCCTGGATCGACAAGGATCTGGGTAACGGCATGTCCAAGGAAGAGTGGAAGGGCGAGGTCGAGACCAACAAGATCCTGGGCCGCGGCGCAGCCTTCGGCACGCCCGCTACGCCGATCGACGGCCTGTGCGTGCGCATCGGCGCGATGCGCTGCCACAGCCAGGCGCTGACCATCAAGCTCAAGCGCGATGTGCCGCTGGACGAGATCGAAGCGCTGATCGCCGAAGGCACGCAGTGGGCGAAGGTCGTGCCCAACACCAAGGAAGCCACGGTTTCCGCGCTGACTCCGGTCGCCGTTACCGGCACGCTGGACATTCCGGTGGGCCGCCTGCGCAAGCTGTCGATGGGCTCGCAATACCTGGGCGCTTTCACCGTGGGCGACCAGTTGCTGTGGGGCGCCGCCGAGCCGCTGCGCCGCATGCTGCGCATTGCGCTGGCCGAAGCCTGATGCCGTCGCAGGCGGCGTTCGGCGCCGCCTGACCAGGCGCGCAAGGCAAGCAAGGGCACCTCAGGGTGCCCTTGCCGTTTGCGCAGAGTCTGTGCTGTATCGGCGGACAGGCCCGCCAGCAAACGCGGCCGGGCCTTTCAGGTTTGTGAAATGCGCATGATCCATTACACTTTTCCCGTGAATTGATGCCTGTTCTCACCGAGATGGCGTGAGCCGGCTCCAGCCCGCAAGTCGACTACAAGACGGAATTCCAGCTTATGACCCAGCGTTCGCGCCAAGTGAAGCATGCCCGCCGTTTAAAAGCCCTGCAGTGGGCGATTGCGCTGGCGATTGGCTCAAGCGTGTGCAGTACCGCCATGGCCATGCGCGTGGGGCATTCGCGGGTGGTTTCCGTGCCGGGCGCGCCGCTGCAGGCGGTGGTGGGATTGCAGGAGCTCACGCCCGAGGAAATCGCATCGCTCAAGGTGTCGGTGGCTGACGAGGCCTCCTGGCAACGCGCAGGTCTGAAGCCGCCGGTTCCGCTGGCAAGCATGGTGGTCCGGGTCGAGGACGGCCTGGACGCCACGCGCAAGAATCTGCGCGTGCGGGCCTCGCAGCCGCCGGCCAGCGGCGCGGTTGATCTGCTGCTGAATATCAACTCCAGTTCCGGGCAGCGCCAGGTGCAGGTCAGCATTCTGGTGCCGTTGCGCGGCACGACGGCCGACGTGACGCCGGCTGCGGTCGGCACGCCGGGGCGCGCGGCGGGATCGCGTTCGGTCAACGTGAAGTCCGGCGACAATCTTTTCGCGATCGCGCAGCGCAATGCGGTGCCCAACGCATCGGTCTATCAGATGCTGGTGGCCTTGTGGCGCGCCAATCCCGAGGCCTTCATCCAGAACAATATGAATCTGGTGAAAGCCGGCCAGAGGCTGACGATTCCCGATGCGGCTACCGTGCGCGCGGTGGATCCGGCCGAGGCGCGGCGCATCTTCAATGAACATGCCGAGGCGTTCGCGAAGTACCGCGCCCGCATCGGCGCGGCGGCCGGCGCGAATCCCTCCGTGGTCCAGGGGCAGGGCGCGGCTTCGGGCAGCGTCGCGCCTCCTGCTGATGCCGGGGCGGCCAGCGCATCGCCGCCGCAGGATCGCGTGCGGCTGTCCTCGGGGCAGGCGCAAGACAGCGCATCGGCGCAAGCAGAGGCGCAGGCCGATGCCAAGACGTCGACTGAGCGCGCCATGGCCGATGTCCAGGGGCGCGTGAGCCAGTTGCAAAGCAACGTCGACGATTTGAACAAGGCGGTGGCACAGCAAGGCGCCGCTGGTGGCGCTTCTGGTACTGCGGCGTCGCCGGGCGCGGCAGGCACTTCGGGTGCAACAGGCGCTCCGGGTGCAACTGGCGCTGCGGGTGCAACTGGCGCTTCGGGTGCAACAGGCGCTCCGGGTGCAGCAGGCGCTTCGGGTGCAACAGGCGCTTCGGGTGCAACAGGCGCTTCGGGTGCAGCAGGCGCTTCGGGAGCGGCAGGCGCTTCGGGAGCAGCAGGTCCTTCGGGTGCGGCAGGCGCTTCGGGTGCGGCAGGCGCTTCGGGAGCTGCAGGCGCTTCGGGAGCAGCAGGCACTTCGGGAGCTGCAGGCGCTTCGGGAGCAGCAGGCACTTCGGGAGCAGCAGGCACTTCGGGTGCAACAGGCGCGTCGGGCGCGGCAGGCGCTTCGGGCGCGACAGGCGCGTCGGGTACGCCGGGCTCTCCGGGCGCAGCAGGTACGCCCGGCGCAACAGGGTCGGCAGGACCTGCGAACACCTCGAGCGCCCCAGGCGCTTCTGGGGCATCTACGCCAGATCAGGCCGCTGGCACGCCGGCAGGCAAGGATTCCGCTTCGGACATGCCCGGGTGGCTGGCCGACAATCTGCTCGTTATCGTCACTGCAGTGCTGGCGCTGATCGCATTCGCGATTGCCTGGCTCTTGCGCCGGGCCGGTGCGCGGCGCGGGGACGATGACGAGGAAACCTACGAATTCAACGAGCCAGCGCTGGATACGGCGGCGCTGAACCGCAAGCTCGGAAGCATCAATCTCGACCTGGACGAACCGCCCACGGACGAACCGCACCGTGTCGGCGGGCCACGGGTTTGATACATGTCTAGAGTTGCATTGGGGCTGGCGTACGACGGCTCCGCCTGGCAGGGTTGGCAGACACAGCCGCATCGGCAAACGGTGCAGGACACGTTGGAGGCCGCCCTGGGCAGTTTTTGTGGTGTGGAAGGGCCGGTGGCGACGATCTGCGCCGGCCGCACCGATACCGGGGTGCACGGCGCGATGCAGGTGATTCATCTGGACACTGAACTCGACCGCCGGATGGAGTCCTGGGTCCGGGGGGTGAATGCTTTCCTGCCTCCCAGCATTTCAGTCCAGTGGGCGCAGCCGGTATCGGACGAATTCCACGCGCGGTTTTCCGCGCGCGCCCGTACCTACGTATATTTGTTATGGCGCGGCCGGGTGCGGCCGGCATTGTGGGCTGGCCGGGCGGGCTGGTGCTTTCAACCGCTGGACGTCGATGCCATGCGGGCCGCGGCGAATGCCTTGCTGGGCGAGCACGATTTTTCCAGCTTCCGTTCCTCGCAGTGCCAGGCCAAGCATCCTGTGCGCCATCTCTACCGGCTGGATATCGATGAGCGCGGGCCGTTCCTGGTGTTCACGCTGAAGGCCAATGCCTTCCTGCATCATATGGTGCGCAACATCATGGGCGCGCTGTTGCAGATCGGGCAAGGGCGCGAATCGGTGGACTGGATGGCGCAGTTGCTGTCCTGGCGCGACCGCAAGCGGGGCGCGCCGACCTTCGCGCCCGATGGGCTGTACCTGTCCGCCATCGATTATCCGGAAGAGTTCGGCCTGGATGAGCTCGACGGGGGATCGCAGTTGCTGTCGCCGTTTACTCAAACCTATTAGGGATGCCGCCGGCAACGGCGATGCCTGCCCGTATCCGATGGAGGCTTTTGTCATGCAACGCCGCGCGTTTTTGAAGCAGACCGCCCTGGGCGGCGCCGCTCTGGTCGCTCCGGCGTTCGCGCAGGAAGTTCCGTTGGCCGAGGAAAACGCCAGCCCGGCCCCGTCGGCGCCGCCAGCGGGACCGCAAGAGGCTCCGCCCAGCCCGCCGCCCGCTCCGGCCGCCGCGCCCGAAGCGCCGGCGGTGGTGGCAGCCCCAGCCAAGGTCGCTTGGCGGCTGGCCTCCAGTTTTCCCAACGAGTCTCCCACCTTGTTCGCCGGCGCCGAAGACGTGGCGCGTTACGTGAACGAGGTGACGGACGGGCGCTTCAGCATCGAAATCTTTCCCGCCGGCGACCTGGTGCAGCCGGGGCAGGTGCTGGAAGCCGTGCAGCATCGCGTCGTCGATTGTGGCCATACGGCGTCGACCCGCTACTTCGATGTCGACCCCGCGCTGTGCTTTGACGCCGGCGTGCCGTTCGGCCTGAACACGCGGCAGATGAACGCCTGGATGACGCAGGGGGAAGGCCTGGCGCTCACGCGCGTGCTGTTCGACAAGTACAACATCCTGAACTTTCCCTGCGGTTATACCGGCGCGCAAATGGGCGGCTGGTTTCGCGGGGAAATCAAGACCGTGGACGACCTGCGCGGGCTCAAGGTGAAGGCGGGCGGGTTTGCCCGCCATGTGCTGGCGCGGATGGGCGCCACGCCCGTGGACGTGCCGGTGGCCGAAGCCTATGCCGCGCTGGAGCAGGGCGTCGTGGACGCCGTGGCTTGGATCGGCCCTTATGACGATGAAAACCTGGCGCTCTATAAAGTTGCCAGGAATTACTACTTTCCGGGCTGGTGGGCGGGCACGCTGCAGCTATCCTTGTATGTGAACCAGGACGCCTACGACGAACTGCCCAAGCCGTATCAGTCCGCTTTGACGCTGGCATGCCGTATGGCGACTGCCAACATGATCGCCAAGTACGACGCGGGCAATCCGGACGCGCTGCGCCGACTGGTGTCGCGCGGCGCGCAGTTGAAAGCGTTTCCCAAGCCGGTCCTGCAGGCGAGCTACGAAGCCTCGCTGGCCGCCTACCAGGAAATGAGCGCCAAGGATCCCATGTTCAAGAAGCTGTACGACAGCATGGCGGCGTTTCGCGACAAGGAAACGCCCTGGTTCCGTCTGGCCGAGGGCAGCTTCGACAATCTCGTGGCCACCGTGGGTCAGCCCGGCGCGTAGGCGCTGCCTGCACGCCGGATATACTGATTCGACCGGCCGCGCAGGGCGGCCAAGCCAGCGAAGAGTTTCATGCGCACACGCATCAAGATCTGTGGATTGACCCGGGAACAGGATATCGACGCCGCCGTCGCGGCGGGCGTCGATGCGATCGGCTTTGTGTTTTACCCCAAGAGCAAGCGTTGCCTGACGCCGACGCGCGCAGCCCAGTTGCGGCGCATGGTGCCCGCCTTTGTCGACGTGGTGGCCTTGTTCGTGAATGCGCAAGAGGCCGAGGTGCAGGCCGTGCTGGACCAGGTCAAGCCGGAGCTGCTGCAGTTCCATGGCGATGAAACACCGCAGGACTGCGCGCACTACGGTCATCGTTTTTTGCGGGCATTCCGTGCCGGCGCGCCCGGCCTGGACACCGCGGAAAACCTGGCCTCCACATGCCGCGCCTATGGCGAAGCCGCGGGCTGGCTGTTCGACAGCTACAGCGCGGGCTACGGTGGCAGCGGTCATGGTTTCGACTACGCGTTGCTCGACGAAGTGAGGGCCGATCCGGTGTCTCGGCCCCTGATCCTGTCGGGCGGCTTGAACGCGGAAAACGTCGGGCAGGCCGTGGAATTGGTCAGGCCTTGGGCGGTCGATGTAAGTAGCGGCGTGGAGCTTGAGCAAGGAATTAAAAGTTCTGATAGAATCTCGTTCTTCGTTGCTGCGGCGCAAGCGGCAGACGCGAAGCTGAAGGGAAATTAGTAGTGCGGTGCAGGCGGTTTGAAGTAGTGGGGCAAGGCTGAAAAGCGGCGTCCAAGGTTCCCGGGAACTGGCACTTCAAAACGCGTTGCGCAGACAAGCTTGAAGGCATGCGAAAGTAAACCTCGCAAACGCCGCAAACTTCGAAGCGCAATAAATAATGCAAAAAATCTTGCCAGACGATTTGCATAGTTTAAAAAAGCACTATATAATTCTTCTTCTTTGCAGGCGGTTAGCTCAGCTGGTTAGAGCGCCACGTTGACATCGTGGAGGTCGTTGGTTCGATTCCAATACCGCCTACCAAATTCCTGCAAAGTGCTGTCAAGCACGGCAAAGAGAAAGCCGCTAGATCAATGATCTGGCGGCTTTTTTGTTTGGGTTTCGTCCGTTGCATGGCGCGCGCCATGCCGCAAAGCATGGTTTCGCAGGGCAATGGCAAAGGCGCGAAAACTCTTCAGCTATCGACGCCAGCCGTTAGCCCTGCATTTGCACAAGCCTGTGCGTTCTGCGCAGTTCGCGGTAAATCGCCGAATCATATTGAAGTAAGCCACGCATAATGGAAATATGGCGATTCATTAGCGCGTGGCCGAACATTTTGGTCAAGTTCCGTTGACCGGCCGCCAGACATTTCCTTTCAGTACAACTGGCGGATTGGCCGATGATTGCCTGAGGCCGTTGGTTTGAATCAGGGGACCCTGTGAGCGAAGAATTGTCGCGACAAGGTAGACGTGAACGGCAGGGCCATTTCCTCGTGCGTCGCGTGACGCTTGGTCTGGCCCTGGCATGGTTTGCGTTGGTGATAGCTATTGCACGCTGGATGTCGCAGGGAATGGAGGCATCGCGGCTGGACAGCCTAGCCGCCAGCGCCGAATACGAGGCAAGAATTACTGCGCGCGTCATGGATCGGTTATTCACCGAGATGGTGAGCGTAGCGAACATGGTGGCCCGCCAGGGCCAAGTGATCCAGCTTGCCGTCCGTTACCGTACGGATCCACCCGGCGCAGCCGACTTGTCTCGAGAGCAGCGAGCGGCCCTGTTTACGCGGGATCCATTGGTGCGCAGGGTAGGCGACTTCATGAATGAGCTGGCCAGCGATCTGCGATACGCCCGCATTTATATGAACAATATGTCGGACGATACGGTGACGGCCAGTAATTGGGCGGAACCCGACAGCATCGTCGGCATGATCTACTCGGGTCGGGCTTATCTCGAAGACGCATTGCGTGATGGCTATGGCAGTTACTTCGGCATTGCCCGGTTGAACAAGAGTCCATCGTATTTCGTCGCCAGCCGCATCGAAGACTCGAATGACATGCCGCAGGGCTCGGTGACGGTAAAGTTCGATGCGCCGGATGTGGCGCTTTACCTGGCCGGGCGACATATCGCGTTGGTTGTGAATCGCCAGGGAAGGGTAACCACGGCTTCGTCCGAGCCGTTCATGCTGCGTAATGTCGCAGCCCTTTTACCTGCCGATTCGGTACTGCCTTCCGATGGCGATGAAGACCTCGGCGAACCCCTGGATATTCGCGCCATACCCGGCTCCATCCAATCCGGCCGTTGGCTCATCGATGGCAGGCCCTATCTGGCGAGGCGGCAGGCGCTGGCTAATGGGCAATATCACTTGATCACGCTGGCCTCGCTGGAATCTTTGGCGCCCATGCGCAAGCGGCATATCTGGGCGACGGGATTGGTGGCGATGGTCGGTCTGGTCCTGATCCTTCTCTCCAGCCATGTGGTCGCGCAAATGGTGAGACGCCGCCAAGATGAACGGCATGCCGCCAACCATGATGCGCTTACCGGCTTGCCGAATCGGCGAGCGATCATGGCGGAGTTGGAGCGGTATTTCTCGGAGGCGAATCGGACGCAGCGGTCTGTTCAAGTCGCGTTTATAGATCTGGATGGGTTCAAGACGATTAACGATACCTACGGCCACGACATCGGCGACAAATTCTTGATCGAGGTTGGCCGACGTCTGTCGGCAGGCCTGCGTTCTGGAGAGGTGCTGGGTCGATGGGGGGGCGACGAATTCGTCGTCGTTGGCTTGGGCGCAAGGTCAGGGCCGACGGCTGATGCTGTGGTTGAAACAATGCGCACGCGCCTGGCCCCGTTGCTCAGCGGCATCTACACCCTGGACGACTGCAGTTTTCACTACGCCGGCGCGAGCTTTGGCATTGTGAATGCCGACCCATCGGCCAGCGCGCTGCAGGCCGTCCTCAGGGAAGCAGATCAATTGATGTATGCAGACAAGCAGGCGCGGCGTGAGATGCAGATTGCGTAACCGCCTGCCGGGCTGAGCCCGGGAATACCTGCATCCGTCAGCCTTCTCGATACCCCCTAGGCCGTCATGCTGCGGCTCAATATACTGTATAAAAATACAGTATATTTGAGGTCGGCAGCAGCGCAATTCGGCCCGGTTTCGGCCGAGAGGGGACGAAGCATGATCGATGAGGAATGGACGCAGCGGGACGACTATTACTGGCAAGGGCCAGCGGGCTGGACGATCTCCCGGGTCTTCGTGGACGGGATGTGGCAGTACGAACTATGGTTCAGCCGCGGCGGCGGAGGCACGATTTACGGAATGCGCGCCTCATTGGAAGGCGCGCAAGAGCTCTATCAGCAAAAGCTGCGGTAAGTTCTTGCCTGTCTGCAGGGAAGCGCCACCCGCGGCGTGGCTTCTATCTGCTGCGGCTGCTCGTGTTGCGCATCGGAAACCCGACTTTTCCTAGATTCCGTTTTTGGGCGCATTAAGAATCAGCCGCAAGCCCAGCGCGGCAATAACGCCCGCCGCTGCCCGGTCTATCCATTGCTTCGCCCGTAGATAAACCTCGCGCGGGCCCTTGGTCGAAAAACAGAGCGCCACGATCGCATACCAGCCGAATTCGACCAGGAACACCAGGGGCGGCAGCGCGAAATAGGTCCATGCCGGCGGATGCTGAGGCAGCAGCGCGGCGAAGATGCTGCCATACCAGATGGCCGTCTTGGGGTTGCTCAACTGGGTCGTGAGACCGATCCAGAAGGAACGACCTCCATTGCGTGATGCTGGCGCGCTGCTGCCGGGCATGGCAAAAGGCTGCCTGGCGTTGCGCCAGATGCCGGCAGCCACGTAAAGCAGATAGGCGCCGCCCGCGATTTTCAGCGCGACGTACAGCCATTCCACGCTTTGCAACAGGGAATACAGCCCCGCCAGCGCCAGGCCGGCGAACAGCATGCCGCCTGCGCCCATGCCGAAGGCCGAGGCCAGGCCGTCCCAGCGGGACTGGCCGATGGCCTTGCGCGCGACGATGATGAAGCTTGGTCCCGGCAGCATGGCTCCGAGCCACAGCGCACCGAGGATAGCGAGTATGGAAGCAAAGGGAGTCATGGTCGTTGGGGGCTGGAGCCATGGGAGACAATGATTCTTCCATGAAAGTCCGGCCCTGCAAAGGACGGTGAAGCGCCTGCTGGCGGCAGGCGTTTCGCGCAAATCCGGGTCTCAGCCGCTCGCCAGCGCCAGCGGCGCGGTGCGCGCTGGAGCGGCCGCCCTCGGGGCGGACTGCGCTTGCGGCTGCCGTTCATCCTGCAGGCGGAATACGCCCACGGCTTGCAGCAGCTCGGTCGCCTGCGATTGCAGGGCCGCCGAGGCGTCGGCGGCCTGGGCTACCCGGGCCGCGTTCTGCCGGGTCAGTTCGTCCATTTGCGTCACGGCCTGGTTGACTTCGTCGATGTCCGTACTCTGGGCCCGGCCCGCGTCGCCGATCTGACCGACGATGGTGGCCACGCGCTCGATGCTGGCCACGACTTCGCGGATCACGCCGGCGGCATGGTCGGCCTGGCGGAAACCGCTGCTGGTCTTCTCCAGCGAGCCGTCGATCAGGGTGCGGATCTCGCGCGCGGCGCTGGCGCTGCGTTGGGCCAGCGCGCGGACCTCGGTGGCGACGACCGCGAAGCCTCGCCCGCTTTCACCGGCGCGGGCTGCTTCCACCGCCGCGTTCAAGGCGAGGATGTTGGTCTGGAATGCGATGCTGTCGATCAAGCCGGTGATTTCGGAGATCTTGTTGGCTTCCTGCTGGATTTCTCCCATCACCGTCGCCACGCCCGCTACCGCGGCGCTGCCCGTGTCCGCGATGCGCCGCGCTTCGTCGCTCAGCTGCCGGGCCTGCAAGGCGTTGCCGGCGTTGTCATGGACGTTGGCGGCCAGGTCGCGCATCGATGCAACGGTCCGCTCCAGGGAGTCGGCCTGGGTCCGGGTGCGTTCTTCGAGCTGCTGGTTGTCCTGCATGATGTCGCGCGAGGCGGCGGAAAGGGCGGTGGCGGTGTTCCTTACGCCGCTCAGGGTCCGGTGCACGGCGTCCATCGTGGCCTTGAAGCTGCGGCCCAGGCTGCTGTCCATGCTCATGCCGCCAAAGCGCAGGTCGAACACGCCAGCCTCACGGCCGATATGCGCACTGAGTCGGGCCAGTTCCTCGGCCGCCACCGCGGCCCGTTCCATTTTCCAGGCCAGCCAGCCTAGCGCGGCAGCCTGCACCACCACATAGGCTGCGTGCAACAGCACCATGGGCAGGCTCGGCTCGGTGAAGCAAATTGTTCCGTAGCCCCATTGCTGCAGGAAGTTGAAGGACAGGTGATGCAGCGCGATGACGACGGCCGCGCACAGGATGGTGCGCCAGTCGCGATAGGCCAGCAGCAGCGAGAGCAGCACGAAGATGCCGAAATGGATCTCGGCCATGCCGGACATCAGATGGATATGGAGCGCGGCCAGCACCATCAGGCTACAGGCCACGACCAGGCGGGTACTCAAGCGGCCGGGCCGCCAGAGTATCAACAGCGACGGTATGCCTGCGGCGGCCAAGCCGACGCCGATGGCGGCGCCCCAGCGTCCGTATTGAGGGGCCAAGCACAGTCCGACGGCAAACAGCAGCCAGAGCAGAGGCAGCATCGCCCGGTCGGTGCGGCGGTAAGAGTCTTCCAGCAAATCGCTTGCGTTGCGCATGGCAGTTCCTTGCTACGGGAAGCGCGGGGACCCGCGCACGTTCGATTTTTATTCAATAATTCCAATTTGTGAATATATATTCCAAATTATTCTCTACTGTTGCCGCGACGCGGCCAGGTGATCCGCCCCATACCGGCGGCCGGAAAACCGGCGCTTTGCGCGGCGCGTTTGAAGCGAGCGGAAAACCTGGGATATCCTGCTGCCCATCATGATGAGAGTACTGTGGCTCTGCCTGGGTTGCCTGATGCTGGCATTGGGTGTGATCGGCGCGTTTCTGCCCGTCATGCCTACGACCATTTTCCTGATCCTGGCGGTGGCCTGCTTTTCGCGCTCTTCGCCGCGTCTCGAGAAATGGCTGCTGGATAGCCCGACCTACGGTCCCGCCCTGCGCGCCTGGCGGGATCAGGGCGCCGTATCGCGCAAGGGCAAGACCTACGCCTGCCTGGGCATGGCGCTGGGCTATATGCTGTTCTGGTGGGGCGCGCATCCGTCTTGGATGCTGGCCGCCGGTGTGGCCGTGTTCTTCCTGGCTAGCGCGGCCTATGTTGTCACGCGGCCGGCGCCGCAGGGGCCGCAGGCCGGCAGCGGACAAGCGCGGTAGCCGCCGGCGTCAATGCGAATGCCGGGGATCGCCCCGTGTTTCCACGACCTTCAGATACAAGGTGGCGGGCTCCAGGCAGCCGCCGGTTGAAAGCTGGCCGACCAGTTGCCGGTACAGCTCTTGCCACGGCGTCTGAGATTCCGGCGCCTGGTAGGGCGGCTCCAACTTGCGGCGTTCCATTTCTGTTTCATCCACCAGGGCGGTGACCGAGCGCTGATTCAGGTCGACGCGGATGCGGTCGCCCGTGCGCAACAGCGCGAGGCCACCGCCCACCGCGGCTTCCGGCGACATGTTCAGGATCGAAGGGCTGGCCGAGGTGCCGCTCTGGCGGCCGTCGCCCAGGCAGGGCAGAGAGTCTATGCCGCGCTTGAGCAGATGCGAGGGCGGCGCCATGTTGACCACTTCCGCGCTGCCGGGGTAGCCGACGGTGCCGGCGCCGCGGATCACCAGGATGCAGTGCTCGTCGATGTTCAGGGAGGGGTCTTCGATGCGCGCGTGGTAGTCCTCGGGGCCTTCGAAGACGATGGCGCGCGCCTCGAAGGCGTTCTCTGAACCGGGCTCCGACAGATAGGCGCGGCGGAAGGCTTCGCCGACGACCGACATCTTGATGATGGCGCTGTCGAAGAAGTTGCCCGAGAGGACGATGAATCCCGCGCGATGCCTGAGCGGCGCGTCGCAGCTGCGGATGACGTCCGCATTGTTGGTCTTGGCCGTAGCCGCGATCTCGCCGATGGTCTTGCCGGACACGGTGCCGCAATCGGTATGCAGGCGGCCTGCTGCCGCCAGTTCGTGCAACACCGCCGGGACGCCGCCCGCGCGGTGAAAGCCTTCGCCCAGATGCTCGCCCGCAGGTACACAGTTGACCAGCAGCGGCACGTCTTCGCCCAAGCGCTGCCAGTCGTCCAGGCTCAGGTCGATGCCGGCGTGGCGCGCCATGGCGATGAGGTGCGGCGGGCAGTTGCTGGAGGCGCCCAGCGCCGAGGCCACGACGATGGCGTTCTCGAAAGCCTGCCGCGTCAGGATGTGGGACGGGCGCAAGTCCTCGCGCACCATGTCGCAGATACGCAGCCCGGTGGCGTAGGCCATCTGGCCGCGCTCGCGGTACGGCGCGGGAATGCTGGCGCAGGTGGGCAGCGACATGCCCAGCGCTTCGGCCAGCGAGTTCATCGACAGCGCCGTGCCCATGGTGTTGCAGTGGCCGACGGACGGCGACGACGCCGTGGCCAGCGTCATGAAGCCTTCGTAGTCCAGCTTGCCCGCGGCCATCAGATTGCGCGCATGCCAGATGACCGTGCCGGAGCCGACGCGCTGGCCGTCGTGCCAGCCGTCCAGCATCGGCCCGCCGGACAGCACGATGGCGGGAATATCCACGGTGGCCGCGGCCATGAGGCAGGCGGGCGTGGTCTTGTCGCAGCCGGTGGTCAGGACCACGCCGTCCAGCGGATAGCCGTGCAGGATCTCTACCAGGCCCAGATAGGCCAGGTTGCGGTCCAGCGCGGCGGTGGGGCGCCGGCCCTGTTCGGCCAGCGGGTGCACGGGAAACTCCATGGGGATGCCGCCCGCGTCGCGGATGCCGGCCTTGATGCGCTCGGCCAGCGCCAGGTGATGCCGGTTGCAGGGCGCCAGGTCGCTGCCGGTCTGAGCGATGCCGATGATCGGCCGCCCAGATTGCAGTTCCTGGCGCGTCAGGCCGTAGTTGAGGTAGCGCTCGACATAGATGGCCGTCATGTCGGCGTGGGCCGGATCGTCGAACCACTTCTGGCTGCGCAGCTTGCGGGGAGTCTGGGACATGGGATTCTCGTTTACAGCGGTTGCGTGGCGGCCCGGCGCGCGTGCGGGCCGCAAAGGCTTAGTTGCGCGCCTTCTGGATCTCGTCGTTGAGCTGCTTGACCAGCTCTGGGCCGAGGTCCTGCGTGTACTTGTCGACCACCGGCTGCACCTTCTGGCGCATGCGCGCGATCTCTTCGGGCGAGACCGTGTTGATCTTCATGCCGGCCTTTTCCAGCGTGGTCATGGCCTTTTGGGAGTCCGCACGGCTGTCCTGGCGCTCAAAGTCGCGCGAGGATGCGGCCGCCTGGCGGATCAGCTTCTGTTCTTCCGGCGACAGGGTGTCCCACCATTTCTTGGACGCCAGCACCACCCAGGGCGTGTAGACGTGGCGGGTGATGGTCAGATAGGGCTGAACCTCGTAGAACTTGCTGCTCTGGATGGTGGTGATGGGGTTTTCCTGGCCGTCCACGGTGCGGGTTTCCAGCGCGGTGAACAGTTCGGAGAACGGCATGGGCACGGCGTTGGCGCCCAGCGTATTGAAGACGCCCAATGCGATCTGGTTCTGCATCACGCGCAGCTTGATGCCTTGCAGGTCTTCCGCGCGCGCGATGGGGCGCTTGGAGTTGGTCATGTTGCGAAAGCCGTTTTCCCAATAGACCAGGCCGATGATGCCCTTGGCTTCCAGCTTTTTCAGCATGTCCTGGCCCAGAGGCCCGTCCAGCACGGCGTCCGCTTCCTTTTCGCTGTTGAAGAGGAAGGGCAGGTCGAACACGCCGAACTCCTTGACCATGCCGGCCAGGGGCGCGGTGGACCCCACCATCATTTCCTGCACGCCGCCCACCAGCGCGCTTTGCATCTGCTCGTCCGAGCCCAGGTTGGCCGAGCCGAAGGTCTTCATCTTGAGCTTGCCGCCGCTGATTTTTTCCAGCTCCTGCGCCAGGTGGCGCGCGGCGCGCCCCTGGACGCTTTCCTCGTTCAGGCCATAGCCGAAACGGATCAGGCGAGGTTTGACGTCGGCGGCGGACGCGACGCCGGCGACGGCGCAGGACAGCGCCGTCGCCAGGACAAGAATGCGGGTCTTGAAACGGGTGATCATGGTGTTCCTCCTTGGGGTTTTTCTAATGCATCCAGCGTGCGGGGACGGTGATCAGCTCGGGGAAGATCACCAGCAGGATCAGCAGCAGCGTGTAGGCGACGACATAGCGCCACACGCCCCTGCAGATGGTTTCCATATTGATGCGGGCGACGCCGCAAACCACGTTGAGCACGGTGCCCACCGGCGGCGTCAGCAGGCCCACGCAACCCACCATGACGAACATCACGCCGAAGTAGACGGGGTCGATCCCGGCCTTGGTGACCACCGGCATCAGCACCGGCGCCAGGATCAGGATGGTGGGCGTCAGGTCCATCACCGTGCCCACCAGCGTCAGCAGCACCAGCAGGGCGAACATCAGCAGCTTGGGTTGGTCCAGCACGGGTTCCAGCAGCGCGATCAGGTCCTGCGGCATGTCGGCCAGAGTGATCATGTAGGACGAGACCATGGCGGCGGCCACCAGGAACATGACGATGGCGGTGGTGCTGGCGGCGTTGATGAAGAGCGGCGCCAGGTCGCGCACGCCGATTTCGCGGTAGACGAACAGGCTGACCAGCAGCGCGTAGACCGCGGCGACGACGGCCGCCTCGGTCGGCGTGAAGATGCCGCCGCGCAAGCCGCCGATGATGATGACGGGCAGCATCAGGGCCCATAGCGATTCGCGCAGCGCCTTCCAGCGCTTGCTCCAGGGTTCGCGCGGCGAGGGCTTGATGCTGCCATGCTTGCGCGCCACCCAGGTCCATACGGCGACCAGGGTCAGGCCCATCATCAGTCCGGGCGCGATGCCGGCGAAGAACAGCTTGGTGATCGACACGTTGGTGGCGACGCCAAAGATGATGAACGAGATCGAGGGCGGAATGATGGGCGCGATGATGCCGCCGGCCGCGATCAGCCCGGAGGCCTGGCCCGCGTCGTAGCCCCTTTCGCGCAGCATGGGGATGAGCAGCGAGCCCAGCGCCGCGGCGTCGGCTACGGCCGAGCCGGACAGCGCGGCCAGCAGCACGCTGGCGAAGATGGCCACATAGCCCAGGCCGCCCTGGATGTGGCCCACGAAGGTGCTGGCCAGATTGACGATACGGCGCGAAATGCCGCCGGCGTTCATCAGTTCGCCGGCCAGCATGAACAGCGGCACCGCCATGAGGGTGAAGCTGTTGGCGCCAGACAGCATGTTCTGCGCCAGGATCTGGGTATCGAAAAAGTCCAGCTGGAACATCATGGCGATCGCGCTGAGCAGCAGCGCGAAGGCGATAGGCATGCCCAGGGCGATCAGCCCCAGCAGCACGAGCAGGAAAACGGTCAGGATCATTGCGGGCGTCCGGGCGGGGTAGGGGAGTTGGAGGCGGAGCCGTCAGACCAGCGGGTCTTCGGGGCTGGATTCCGCCGGCAAGGGCCCGCCCGCAAGGACGCGCACCAGATCGATCAAGGTCAGGATGCCCATGGCGGCGGCCGCATAGAGGGCCGCGGCGTTGAACACTGCCAGCGACATGCCGGTGACAGGCAGCACGGTGTCCAGGCCGATGACGGTCTGGGTCCAGCTGCCCTCGGCCATCAGCCACAGCACCCACAGCGTCAGCAACTGGCAGAACACGTGCGAGGCGCGACGGGCGGCGGGGCCGAAGCGTTCGACCAGCATGGTGACGCCGATGTGCTGATGCGAGCGCAGCGCTATCACCGAGCCCAGGAAGATCATCCAGACGAAGGCCAGCCGCGAGATCTCATCAGAGACGTTGATGCCGGAGTTGAACAGGTAGCGCAGCGCGACGTTGCCGAACAGCAGCACCACCATGACGGCCAGACAGGTCACCATCAGCCAGGTCTGCAGCGCGAAGCACCAATTGGCGGCGCGGGCCAGCGGCGTGCCGCCAGGCCGCCCCGGTGGGGAAGCTTGCATGCTTGTCTCCTATCCGTTTCCCGGAATTTTTTAGGGTTATGCTGTGCGAAATGTTAGCGCTAACATTTTGCGTTTGGCAAGCCCCAGTTTTTTGCGTCAGACTACGCGCTCACCAACCCATGCCGAGGACCGATGTCCATCCGTAAACCCCGCAGTTCACGCGCCGGCCGCGTCACCATGCAGGATGTCGCGCGCCGCGTGGGCGTGAGCGCGATCACGGTATCGCGCGCCTTGCGCACGCCGGACAAGGTGGCGGAAGAACTGCGGCTGCGCATCGCGCGGGTGTGCCAGGAACTGGGCTACGTGCCCAACCATGCGGCCAGCGCGCTGGCGTCGGCGCGTTCGCAGACCATCGTGGCGCTGATTCCGTCGCTGAGCAACGTGGTGTTCGTCGACATCATCGCGGGGATCAAGGAAGAGCTGGACCGGCACGGCTACCACATGCTGATCGGCGTGACCGGCTATTCGCTGGACGAGGAGGAGGCTCTGCTGCGCAAGTACCTGCAGCACGCGCCCGACGGCCTGATCCTGACCGGCATCGACCACAACCCTGGCGTATGGGACCTGCTGGACACGCAGCGCATTCCCACCGTGCACACGATCGAGACGCTGGACGGCGGCGAGCACATGAGCGTGGGTTTTTCGCAATTCGATTCCGGCTATGCCGCGGGCCGCCATCTGGTGGAGCGGGGCTACCGCCGTATCGGCATCGTCGGCGCGCAACTGGATCCGAGGTCGCTGCGCCGCTGCGAAGGCTGCCGCCAGGCGCTGCGGGACGCGGGCCTGTATGACGCGGCGCTGGAAATCATGACGCCGGAGAAATCATCCATCGGCCTGGGAGCCTCGCTGCTGGAAGCGCTGCGCGAGCGTCATCCCGACTGCGATGCGCTGTTCTTTTGCAACGATGACCTGGCCCAGGGGGCGGTGTTCCAGTGCGGAAGGCTGGGCGTGCCGGTGCCGGAACGCATGGCCATCGTCGGCTTCCACGACGTAGCGGGCACGGCCTGGACCACGCCGCCGCTGTCGACCATCGCCACGCCGCGCTACCAGATCGGCGTATCGGCCGCGGGCCTGCTGATGCGCCATCTGGCCGGCGAGCCCGTCGCCGAGCGCCATGTGGACCTGGGCTTCAAGCTGGTGCAGCGCGAAACCAGCTGAACGCCAAGCCTCAGCCCCGGCGCAGCGCCAGGAATACGCCGGAGGCGATGATCAGCCCCATGCCGGCCAGGGCCAGCCCATCGGGCGGGCGCTGGAACCAAAAGGTGCTGAACAGCACCGCCAGCAGCAGCTGGAAGTAGTTCAGGGGCGCCAGGGTCGCCGCCGCCACGCGCTGGAAGGCGGATATCAGAAAGATCTGCGCCAATCCGCTGCAGGCGCCCAAGCCGACGATGAAAAGCATGTCGGCAAGATCGGGCCACGGATCCGGCAGGAAGAAGGGCGCGGGCAGCCCGGTGACGACGAGGCAGATGAAGGCCGTGTAGGCATACTGGATGGGCCCGGGCACCTTGCCCGAAAGCCTGCGCGTCAGCACCTGGAACACTGCGTAACTGACCGCGGACACCGCCATCAGCAGCGTGCCCAGCCACGGCAGGTTGGAGCCCGGCCGCACGATCAGCAGCATGCCGCCAAAGCCCGCCGCCACCGCCGTCCACTGGGCGGGTCGCACCCGCTCGCCCAGCAGCCAGGGCGACAGCGCCACCATGATCAGAGGCGAGGTGAAGTAGATGGCGGTGGCTTCCGACAGCGGCATCCAGATCAGCGCCGTCATGAAGCAGGTACCGACCGTGGCCAGCAGCAGGCCACGCAGGATCAACAGCGGCTTTTCGGGCGCATCGCGCAGACGCAGTCCGCCGCGGTGCCGCCACAACAGCGCCACCGCCAGCACGGCCACCGCCGAATAGCGCATGATGTTCAGGAAGGGCGCGGGATAGCGCGCCAGCATGTGCTTGGACCCCGCATCGAAGGTGGCAAAGGCCACCAACGCTGCGAAGAACAGCAGGATGCCCGTCTGGCGCGCGGCGGCGGGCGAGGGTAACGCGATGGGAACGGAGCTCATGTGGGCGGGAGGACTCAGGCTGCCGCCTGGCCCGCGCCCTGCAGGAACGCGTCCAGAGCCGGGCCGATGGCCTCGACCATGTAGCCGCCTTCCTGCACGATCACGGTGGGCAGTCCCAGGCTGGCGACGCGCGCGCCGATGTCGCGGTAGGCATCGATGTCGAGCTTGAGCACGCTGATGGGATCGTCCTTGTAGGTATCAAAGCCCAGGGCCAGCACCAGCGCCTGCGGCGCGTAGCCGGTCAGGGCGGCGAGCGCCGTATCCAGTGCCTGCAGGAAGGTGTCGTTGCCCGAACCGTGCGGCAGCGGCAGGTTCAGGTTGCACCCTTCACCCGCGCCGTAGCCGCGCTCATGCGCATAGCCGGTATAGAAGGGGTAGTAGCCGGCGGGGTCGGCGTGCAGGGATACCGTCATGACGTCGCCGCGCTGATAAAAAATGTTCTGCGTGCCATCGCCATGGTGGGCGTCGACGTCCAGCACCGCCACCTTGGACCAGGTCTGAAGCAACCGGCTGGCCGCGGCCGCGCTGCTGTTCAGATAACAGAAGCCGCCCGCGCGGTCGCGGTGGGCATGGTGGCCCGAGGGCCGGCACAAGGCATAGGCCATGCCCCCGGCGCTGGCGACGTGGTCGGCGGCGGCCACCGCGCTATGCGTGGAGCGCAGCGCCGAGCGCCAGGTCTGCGGCCCGATGGGACACGATAGATCGCTCAGGTAGTAGCCGGTCTGGGCCACGATGGAGGGCGACGGGCAGGGGCCGCGGCCAGCCAGCTCGATGCGGCCGTTGTAGTACGGCGAAAGATTGGGCAGCACTTCGGGGCCCGGATCCACGCCAGGCGAGCGCAGGGCCTGCCAGCGCGCATAGGCCGATTCCAGATAGTCCAGGTAGTCCGGGCTGTGGATGTCCTGCAGCGGCTTGCGGCCGTAGTCAGCCGGCGCTTGGACGCGGATGCCGCGCGCGGCCAGCGCGCCTTGCAGGCTTTCCGCCCGTGCCGGCAGATCGGTGGGCGCGCTGATGCGCCCAAGCCGCATGAACTGCCGCGGCGTATGCAGCAGCTGCTCTTCCGAGAAAAACGCCTTCATGGCTGCCCTCGCTGGCGTTATGCGTGCTTGAGTTCGATTTCGACGAACACGAACTCCGTGTCGCCGGGATTGATCACGTTGTGCTCTACACCCACGGTCCGGTAGTAGGCCACGCCGGTGGTGAGCTGGCTGGTGATTTCGCCGTCGGGCGTGTCCAGCAAGAGCGGGCCGGTGGTCTGCGGGACCACCACGTAGTTCATTCCATGGCGGTGCCATCCCGTTTCGCCGCCGGGCGGGAAGCGCCATTCGGTGACGGTGACCATGTCATTGTCGATCTGCACGGTCGGTATGGCGGCGGGGCGTTGCATGGGGCGTTCTCCTTGGAAGTATGAATATTCTTGTGCGCTTCAGGCCGCTTGCGCCTTGGTCGGGTCCCAGTGCTGGCCGGGGACCGCGGCGATCAGCTGCCGCGTATAGGCGTGTTGCGGGTTGTCGAAGATCTGCGCGGGCGAGCCGTACTCGACCACCTTGCCGCGATGCATGACCAGCACGGAATTGCAGATCTGGGCCGCCACGCGCAAATCGTGGGTGATGAAGACCAGTGCGATCTTCAGGCGTTGCTGCAAATCGTGCAATAGCTGCAGTACTTGCGCCTGAACCGAGACGTCCAGCGCCGAGACTGATTCGTCGGCCACCAGCACCTTGGGCTCCAGCGCCAGCGCGCGCGCGATGCCGATGCGCTGGCGCTGTCCGCCCGAAAACTGGTTGGGATAGCGATCGAAGGCCGACGGGTCCAGCCCGACCAGCGACAGCAGCTCGCGCACCCGCGCTTCGGCCTGGGCGCGCGGCACGCCGTTGGCGACGGGGCCGTCGCTGATGATGCGGCCCACGGTATGGCGCGGGTTGAGCGAGGCGAACGGATCCTGGAAGATCATCTGGATGTCGTGGCGCAGCGGCCGGAAGCGCGATTCCGGCATGGCGGCGATGTCCTGGCCGTTGAAGATCAACTGCCCGCCGTTGATGCCCACCAGCTTGAGCAGGCATTTGCCGATGGTGGACTTGCCCGAGCCCGATTCGCCCACGATGCCCAGCGTCTCGCCGCGCCGCACGCTGAAGCTGACGCCGTCGACCGCGTGAACCTCGCGTTTGCCGCCCAGCCAGCCGCGGCCCACCACGTAGGTCTTCTTCAAGTCGCGCACGTCCAGCACGGGCTGGTCGTGCGCGGCGGACTCGCGCTCGGCGCCACGGCGGTGCGGCACGGCCGCGATCAGGCGTTGCGTGTAGGGGTGGCGGGGCCGGTTCAGCACTTCGTCCGCCGGCCCCTGTTCGACCAGGACGCCTTTTTCCATCACGGCGACCCGGTGCGCGATTTCGGCCACCACGCCGAAGTCATGGGTGACGAACATCACGCCCATGCCTTTCTCTTTCTGGATGCGGGCGATCAGCGCCAGGATCTGCGCCTGGGTGGTGACGTCCAGCGCGGTGGTCGGTTCGTCGGCGATCAGGAGTGCAGGCTCCAGCGCCAGGGCCATGGCGATCATCACGCGCTGGCGCTGTCCGCCCGACAGGCGGAATGGGTAGACGTGGTAAAGCGTGGCGGGGTCGGGCAGCCCTACGAAGGCCAGCAGCTCCAGCGTGCGGGCCATGCGCTGCGCGCCCGGATACGCGTTATGCACGCGCATGACTTCGCTGATCTGCTCGCCTACCGTCATCAGCGGGTTGAGCGCCGACAGGGGCTCCTGGAAGATCATCGCCATGTCCTTGCCGCGCATGGCTTGCAGCGTGGCTTCGTCCTGCCGCAGCAGGTCCTGGCCGCGGAACAGGATGCGGCCCTGCTGCGGCGTCAGGTAGTCGGGTAGCAGGCCCATGATGGCGTTGGCGCTCATGGACTTGCCCGAGCCCGATTCGCCGACGATGCAGAGGATCTCGCCGGCGCGGATGTCGTACGACACGTCCTGCACGGCATAAGGGCGGTCGCCGCCTTTGGGCAGGGCGATGCTCAGGTTCTGGATGGATAGCAAAGGAGTGGAAGCGTTCATGCCGTCCTCCTATTCGCCGCGCTTGCGCAGCTGCGGGTTGAGGGCATCGTTCAGGCCTTCGCCGATCAGGTTGATGGCCAGTACGGTCAGCAGGATCGCCACGCCGGGCCAGACGCTCATCCACCAGGCTTCGCGGATCATGGTGCGGGCCGCGCCGATCATGAAGCCCCAGCTCATCAGGTTGCGGTCGCCCAGTCCCAGGAAGGACAGCGACGATTCCGTCAGGATCGCGGTGGCGACCATGAACGACGCCGACACGATGATGGGCGACATGGCGTTGGGCAGGATCTGCGTGCCGACGATGCGGGCCGGCGTCTGCCCGATGACAATGGCGGCCTGCACGAACTCGCGCTGCTTGAGCGTCATGAACTCCGAGCGCACCAGCCGCGCGGCCGGCGGCCACGACACCACCGCGATGGCCCCCATGATGGAATAGACGGATGGACTCAGGATCGCCACCAGCACCACGGCCATGGCCAGCTGCGGGATGGTCTGGAAGAACTCGGTGAAGCGCATCAGCGCGTCGTCCACCCGGCCGCCGCAGTAACCCGCCACCGAGCCGACCACGATGCCGAAGACCAGCGCCACGGCGGTCGACAAGAGGCCCACCATCAGCGAGACCCGGGCGCCCCAGACCAGCCCGGCCGTGATGTCGCGGCCCAGCATGTCGGTGCCGAAGGGGTAGTCGGCATTGGTGAACGGCGGAATCAGCGGATCCGCCACCATCATCCAGGGGGATTCTTCATACAGCAGCGGCGCGGCCAGGGCCACGACGATCACGACCAGCATGATGGCCAGTCCGGCCACCGCTCCGTAGTTGCGCATGTAGCGCCGGGCAAATGACTTCATGCGGCGGCTCCTTGCTGCGCGCCCGCGCCGATGCGCGGATCGATGAGTCGGTACAGCACGTCGGTCAGCAGGTTGAACACCACCACCATGATGGAGGTGACCAGGAAGATGCCCAGCAGCAACTGGTAGTCGCGCTGCAGCAGCGCGTCGAACATCAGCCTGCCGATGCCGGGCCAGGCGAACACGGTTTCGGTCAGCACCGCGCCGCCCGCCATCTGCCCCAGCTGGATGCCGGCGAAGGTGATGACCGGCAGCAGCGCATTGCGCAGCACGTGGGCGCGGATCACGCGGCCGGGGCTTACGCCCTTGGCGCGCGCCGTCTTGACGAAATCCATGCCTATCACTTCCAGCATGGAGGCGCGGGTCAGCCGCACGTAGACCGCCATGAAGAAGCAGCCCAGCGTCACGGTGGGCAGGATCAGGTGCTGGGCGATGTCGCCCGCGCGCGCCCAGCCCTTCAGGTTGGCGCCCACGGTCTCCATGCCGAAGGCCGGCAGCCAGCCCAGCACCACCGAGAACAGCAGGATGCCCATCAGCGACAGCCAGAACAGCGGCGTGGCGTACAGCACCAGCGCGCCCGTCATGACGGAGCTGTCGATCCAGCGGCGCTTGTTGCGGTAGCGGGCCTTGGCCGCCACCACGCCCAGGAAGACGCCCAGCACGATGGAGAACACGAAGGCGCAGGACATCAGCAGGAAGGTGGCGGGCAGGCGTTCCAGGATCAGGTCCAGCACCGGCACATGGTTGCGGTACGAGAAACCCAGGTCCAGTTGCACCACGCCCTTCAGGTACAGCATCAGCTGGGTCAGGATGGGCTTGTCCAGGCCGAAGGCCACGCGCAATTGTTCGACGTAGGCGGCGTCGCCCGCGCCGGCCTGGCCCGCCAGCACGGCGGCGGGGTCGCCGGGGGCCAGGCGGATCAGGAAGAAATTGATGATCACCACGCCCAGCACGACCACCAGGGCCTTGCCGATGCGGGAAACGAGGAAAGACAGGAATTTCATGCTCGGGGTCCTCTCTGGTCGGGCGCGGCCTGCCTGGGGCAGCCGTTGTCCGGCCGGCATCCGCCGCCGCGGCAAGCCTGCCGCGGCGGCGTCCTGCGGCGCTTACTTTTCGATGTACACGTCGTCGAAGCTCTCGTTCAGGCCGATGGCGGTCTTGACCAGATTCTTGACGTTGCCGCGGTAGAGCGTGGGAAACTCCATGTCCACCAGGAAGCCGTTGGCGATCTCATTGACCAGCGTGGTCTGCAGCTTGGTGTAGAGCTCCTGGCGCTTGGCGGGATCCACCTCGGAAGCGGCCGCCTCCCATTGCTTGTCGGTCTCCGGATTGCTGTAGCCCTGCACGTTGGCGAAGGGCGAACCCTTGACGATGTTCGACGAGACATACAGCCGCTGCACGCCCAGCGCGGGATCGCCGTACTGGTAGGTGAAGGTGGTCGTCATGTCGAAGTCCCAGTTGCCCGTGCGGCTGGCCCAGCCGCCGGCGTCGGTCGCTTCCAGGTTGACCTTGAAGCCCAGCTGCTCCAGCGCCTGCTTGGTGTATTCGCCCAGGCGGTCCCAGGTGGAGCCGTAGGGGAAGCTCAGCTGGCGGATCGTGTAGTCCTCGGGCTTGATGCCGGACTCCTTGATCAGTGTGCGCGCCTTCTTCATGTCGAACGCCAGCGGCGGCATGTTCTTGTCATAGAACATCTCGGTGGTGACGAAGGGGCTGGTGGACACCTTGCCCAGTCCGAAGAAGATGTTGTTGACCACCATGTTGCGGTTGATGGCCGCCATCACGGCCTGGCGCACCTTCAGGTTGTCGAAGGGCGGCTTGCGCATGTTGAAGATCAGGTAGGCCTGGGGCGAGAACATCTCCCAGCCGGCCGTGGTGTATTCGACCTTGGGCAGGGCGCGCAGGCGCTTGATGTCGACGTTGTCCACGTCGCCGCCGCGCAGCACGTCCACGCTGCCGCGCTCGAAAGCCACCGCGCGCGAGGCCGAGTCGGGGATGACGTTGAACACCAGTTCATCCAGATAGGGCTTGCCGGGCTTCCAGTAGTCGGGGTTGCGGGTCAGCTTGATGTATTCGCCGCGTTTCCATTCCTTGAACATGAACGGGCCCGTGCCGACCGGCTTCTGGTTGGCGGGATTGGTCATGTAGTCGGTGCCGGCATAGATGTGCTTGGGCATCATGGGCGCAAAGCCCGGTTCGAACATCAGCATGAAGGCCGGGAAGGGCGTCTTCAGTTTGACGACGACCGTCTTCGCGTCCGGCGCCTGCACCGATTCCACGAACTTGTTCAGGATCACGCGGGCGCGCGCATGGGTCTTGGGCAGCATGTCCGCCAGCGAGAACACTACGTCCTCGGACGTGAAGGGCTTGCCGTCATGCCACTTGACGTTGTCCTGCAGGTGGAAGGTGTAGGACAGGCCGTCGGGCGAGGCGTCCCACGACTTGGCCAGGCCGGGCTGGGGCTTCAGATCGGTGGAGTAGGTCAGCAGGCTCTCGTAGATCTTGCCGGCGACGAACTGCGTGGGCCCCTGCTGATTGATGGCGGTGACAATCACCGGCGGTTCGGGCTGGACGATCATGTTCAGCGTGCCGCCCTTGGTCTGCGCCAGGGCTTGCGTGGCGGGCAGCGCGGCCGCGAGGACCAGTGCGCCGATGCTTAGGGAGAACCATTTCTTCGATTTCACTGCGAGCCTCCGGGCTGGAAAGGGTCTGACAGGTGTCCGCGTCGCGGATGCCGTGCACTGGCAAGCAAACCTCATGCCACCTGTGTTTTCAGGGGTACTACGGGTGGAGCCGCTACAACAATGCTTCGTACAGGTGCTCTTCAGCGTGCCGCGCACCATTGCGGAGCGCCGTTCTCGTCGCCAAAGTCTTCCCGCAGGCGGGCCAGGATGCCTAGCAGATGCGCATGCATGGCATGGCGCGCGCGGATCGGATCGCGCGCCTGTATGGCCGTCAGGATGCGCTGGTGTTCGGCATGGGCGATGGCCCAGACCTTGGTGTCGACGAAGTAATCCTCCATGCGGCTGTACACGGGGCTGGCCTGCGTCAATTCCCACAGATGGGCCACCGAGGCCGCTACTGCGGCGTTGCCGCAAGCCGCGGCAATGGCGTTGTGGAATTCGCGGTCGTGGCGGCCGGGCGAGTTGCCCAGCGACATGCCCTCGTGGGCGTCGCGGATGGCGGCAATCTGGGCAGGCGACCCATGCTGCGCGGCCATGCCCGCGCACTCGGGTTCGATCAGCATGCGCGCTTCCAGCAGGTCGAACGGGCCGATGCCGTCCTGTCCTGGCGCGGCGTACACGGGAGCGGCGGCTTCCCGGATGGCAGTGACGAACACCCCGGTGCCCACGCGCACCTCGACATAGCCTTCTATTTCCAGCGCGATCAGTGCCTCGCGGATAGACGCGCGGCTGACCTGCAGCTGTTCGGCCAGCTCCCGCTCAGAAGGCAGGCGCCCGCCGCGGGGGAATTCCCCGGCCCGGATCCGGCCGGCGATCTGGTCGGCGATGACTCGGTACAGGCGGGTGACGGCGGCAGCTTGGAAGGTGTTCATCGACGATAGGGGCGGGAACGGAGAGCCAAGTGGTCAGGCCACCAAATATAGGCATCTCATCCTTGAATAAGAAGGGAAATTTTCTATTTCAAGGGAAAACGATCACAGGGATTCCACCTCTTTCTTTGAAGTGGTCAGGCCAGCTAGGAATGTCTCGGGCGCTTTACAGTTTCCAGACAAATCCCGCACAGAAGCCCCGCTGTTGCGGGCGGACGCCATCCCATACTCCGTTGCGCCCGATACCGGGCATGTGGCAAGGCAGCGCGCTGCGGCGGCAGGAAGGGGTAGGACGTGCAGGAAGTGACGAAGCGGGCGTTCCGGCCCGAGGGCTGGTGGATAGGCTTGGGCATGGCGGTCTTCGCCCTGGCGTGGTTGACGCTGCTGGACAAGGCGGCCCTCGCGCCGCCGACTGACAATATCGAGCAACTGACCTGGGTGCGCAGCCTGGAATGGGGCTATTACAAGCATCCGCCTCTGCCGACCTGGCTGCTGTGGCCAGCGGTGCAATTGCTGGGCTGGTCGGCGTGGACGAGCTATATCGTCGGTGCGCTCTGCATCCTGGGCGCCTTCGCGTTGTTGTGGCGCTGGCTGCGGGGCATGCGCGGCAGCGGCCATGCGCGGGCGGCGTTGCTGGCCGGCCTGTGCATCACCTTCTACAACGGTCGTCTGCATTTCTACAACCACGAGATCGTGCTGATTCCCCTGGCGGTGGGCTGCGCCGTCGCGTGCTGGAAAGCCTGGGCCACGCGCCGGATCGGTTGGTGGATCGTGCTGGGCGCGTGCCTGGGCCTGGGGGCTCTGTCCAAGTACCAAAGCGCGGTGACGGGCGCCGCCGTGCTGGTCTTCTGGCTGAGCCAGCGCGGCTGGCGCGACTCCATGCACCGGTTCGGGCTGCAGGTTGCGGGGTTGACCGCGCTGGCGGTCTTCGCGCCGCATCTCTGGTGGCTGGCGTACAACGGCTTCGAACCCCTGAACTACGCGATGACTTCATCGCTGGCCGCCGGCCTGCCTTGGGTTCAGCGCGCGGCAGAAGTGGCGCGGTGGTGGGGCGATCAGATGCTGAACCGCGCGCTGCCTGCGTGGGTGTTCCTGGGCGTCTTGTGCTGGTTGGCGCGCCGCCGCGCCGCGGTGGCTGCTGTGACGGCAGACGCGCCGCCGCGCGATGCGGGCCGCGCCATCCTGCTGTCGTTCGGTTTTACGCCCTTGGTGTTCGTCAGCATCATGACGCTTGCCAGCGGTTCCCATGTGCAACTGCACTGGGGCACGCCTTATCTGCTGTTCATGGCGCCGGCGATGATGGAACTGATGCGTGGCGGCGTCTGGGAGCGCGTGCGGCCGCGCGATGCCGTGGCGGTATTCGCATTGGTCCAGGCGCTGTTGATGGTCCGGGTCGGGCTGACGTCGCCGGGCGGGGCGGGGCTTGCGCGCAAGGCGTCGGATTGGCGCTATTTCGATTCCCGGGCGCTGGCCCTGGCTGTGCACGAACCCGCCAAAGCGGCGCTTGGCGGGCCGGTCAGGGTGATATCGGGGCCGCCGGCCGAGGCCGGCGCGCTGGCCCTGAGGCTGCCGGAACAGCCGCTGGTGCTGATAGACGGACAGCTCCGTTTCAGTCCCTGGGTGCCGAAAGACGTGGCCGAGGCTTGCGGCGCATTGGAGCTGGAGCTGGAACCGAGAACGTCCGGAGCGGGGTTTGTCGCCGTCGGAAAGGACTTTCCTGGGCTGCACTGGCGTGTGACGCCGTCTTCCCGGCTTTGCGGCACGGCGTCTGGCGTGCCTCGCCCCTAGGGGCAGGCTATTGCGCCTCGTCGTCCGGTTCAGGCGTCTGCGTGAAGGCGCGCACCAGGCGCGCGATGCCGTCCAGTTCGTCGTGCGCGCCCGCTACCCATTCCGGCTTCTCGAACGGGCTGTCCGAAGGAGCGTTGTCCATGCTTGCCTTCAGGTCATTAAGCAGTTCCAGCGCCATGTCGGTGGCCTGGGGGCTGCTGCGGGTCGAGAGGGCGATGGCGATCGCCAGCGCCTGGCGCATGGCGAGCAGGCGGCCGTCCAGTTCAGTGCCCATGATGGTTTCCTTGTTGTGCATCTTTGTGACAGGCGCATTTTACGGGGGCGAGGCCGCCAGCGCCGCGGGGTGTTCTCTGGGTGGGCAGGTGGACTGGCGGGGGGCAACACGCTGGCGTTTGCGCAAGATCAACCCGGACTGGCCGGCACAGGCGAATAATTCCAGGTATGCAAGCCGCCCTACGCCCGTCACAGACAGAATCCCGCGAGCCCTCCGCCGCCAGCCCATTGTTCCCGCCGCAATTGCTGGCGCGGCTGGACAAGAACGGGCCCCGCTATACCTCGTATCCCACGGCTGACCGGTATCACGGCGGCTTCGGCGAGCAGGAGTACCGGCAGGCGCTGCAGCAGCGCCGCGCGACGGCGCCGGCCGAGCCTTTGTCGCTCTACGTGCACATCCCGTTCTGTGAATCGGTCTGTTATTACTGCGCCTGTAACAAGGTGGTGACTCGCCACCACGACCGCGCCGCCCGCTATCTGGACGCCCTGGCGGCCGAGATCGAGCTGCATGTGCGCGAACTGGGCGAGCGCGTACCCGTATCGCAGTTGCATTTCGGGGGCGGCACGCCGACCTTTTTGTCCGACGAGGAATTGTCGCGTCTGATGGAGAACCTGCGACGCGCCTTCCGCTTCGAACCCGACGCGGAAATCTCGATCGAGGTAGATCCGCGCACCGCCACGCCCGAGCGCCTGGCCCATATGCGCGAACTGGGCTTTAACCGCCTGAGTTTCGGCGTGCAGGATTTCGATCCCCGGGTGCAGGCCGCGGTGCACCGCATGCAGTCGTTCGAGGACGTGCGGGCGCTGATGCAGAGCTCCCGGGCGTTGGGCTATGCCTCGGTCAACGTGGATCTCATCTATGGCCTGCCGCTGCAGACCACGGAGTCCTTTGCCCGCACGATCGCTCAGGTCATCGCGCTGCGGCCCGACCGCATCGCGCTGTATGCCTACGCCCACCTGCCCGCGCGCTTCAAGCCGCAGCGCCGCATCAACGAGGCCGACTTGCCCGACAGGGAGACGCGGGTGGGGCTGCTCAGCGCCGCCATCGATGGTTTTCTGAAGCAGGGCTACGCCTATATCGGCATGGACCATTTCGCGCTGGAAACCGATGCGCTGGCGATCGCCAAGCGTAAGGGGGAGCTGCACCGCAACTTCCAGGGCTACAGCACGCAGCCCGACCGCGACCTGGTCGCGCTGGGCGTGTCCGCGATCGGCCGCATCGGCAATACCTACAGCCAGAACGCCAAAGTCCTGGACGAGTATTACGCGGCAATCGAAGCAGGGCGCTTCGCCGTCGAAAGAGGGTTGGCGCTGAGCACGGATGATCTGGTTCGCCGCGAGATCATCATGGACATCATGTGCCAGGGCCGCGTGGACTACAGCCGGATAGAGGCGCGCCACGGATTGCGGTTCGCCGACAGCTTTGGCCCGGAACTGCTGCAGATGGCGAATCTGGCCGAGCTGGGCCTGGTCAACCTGCACCCCGGCGAACTGCAGGTGACCGGCCTGGGCTGGTACTTCGTGCGAGCCGTCGCCATGGCGTTCGACGGCTACCTGCGGGCGCCGGGCACCGCGGCCAGCTACTCGCGGATCATCTGAGCCGCGGCGTCGCGCAGAGCCCGGCGGCGCTCATTCGGCGAATTTCTCCCGCAGATAAAGCGCCAGCGACAAATCGTCGGACAACTGCAGCTTGCGCATGGCGCGGCGCTTGTGGGTGCTGATCGTTTTCTTGCTGCGCATCAGCCGCGCCGAGATCTGCGTGACGGACAGCCCTAGGCTGATGTGGCGCAGTATCTCCACTTCCGAAGTCGTCAATGCCGCGTGAGGATGCGTCGGCTGCTGCGGCCGGATCTTGCCGTCCTGCACCGTGAGGAACTCTTCCTTGCCCGCCAGTACGCCGCGGATCATCTCCGGCAGCAACACCATGCCGCATTCCTTGGCGAAGTAGCCATTCGCGCCTGCGCGGAAAGCCGCGTACTGAGTTTCCTGGCGGCTGCCCGCCGAGAAGGTGATGAGCGCCATCCCGGGGTGGTAGCGGCGCAGGCGCCGCAGATAGTTCACGCCGTCCCAGGGTTCCAGGGGCAGGTAGAAATCGACCAGGGCGACTTCGCAGGGTGAGTGGGTAAGTTTCTCCAGGAGGGACCGTGCCGAGGTCTCCCGGTGCACCACCCGGAAGCCCGGCCGGCTCTCCAGGTAGGCGCCCACGCCCACGGCAACCACGGGGTGGTCGTCCAGGATCGCCACCTTGATGAGAGGCGGCGGCCGGGACAGGAGCAGGTGCCGGCGCGTGCCCGGGCGGTCGCCGCTTTCGGCGGGCTCGGGGTTGATGTGCGGGGGCGCTTTGAGGGTGAGCGCTGAGACAGTTTTCATCGATGCTCCACATGCAGGATGGGGGAACGCCGGCGGTCGATTGCGCAGGTCGCGGGTGTCCTGAATTTGCGAAGGCAGATTACGTTTTCGCATGGCCCGCGGGAGATGAATCGCGCCAATATCAGACTGTTGCACCGTCGACCTGTCATATATGCGAGAAGCACACGTGCAACAGCCGGGATTTAGGCCGCGACGGCAGATGAGTTTTTGAGTTATGGCGCGGCCGGGCGCACCTCGCACGCGCTCCAGGGAGCGCTGTGGCGCTTTAGCCACGGAAAAGGCGTAAATAGTGATACAATCGTCGACGATAAGCACAGCTTCTGTTGCGCAGTGCATTGTTTGCTGTTTTTGATCCCTGTCCGCTGCGGCGAGCATCATTAGGTCCAGACACCATGTTTTTCCCGCTGGCACGAACTACGACCCGGAACTTTCGCCCTATGTCGCGTTAAGTTTTCGTGCGTCGGGTTTCACCGTGTCAGGTCAGCGGTAGGACTCAGCAAGACAATCCAAGGAACGCGGCTCTCAGGCCGCGTTTTTCGTTTCCGTAATTTGTTTGTTTAGTTCCCAGAACCCCCCAGGAAGCACTCCCGATGGTACAGATCACATTGCCCGATGGTTCGCAGCGCCAATATCCGGGGCCGGTAACGGTTGCCGAAGTGGCGCAATCGATCGGTACGGGCCTGGCGAAGGCCGCCTTGGGCGGCCGCGTGACGTTTGAGGGCTCGGACTCCAGGCTGGTCGACACCAGCTTCCGCATCGAGGGCGACGCGCGCCTGGCCATCGTCACCGCCAAGGACGCCGACGGCCTGGATCTGATCCGCCACTCGACGGCGCACTTGCTGGCCTATGCCGTCAAGGAGCTGTTTCCGGATGCGCAGGTCACCATCGGTCCGGTGATCGACAACGGCTTCTACTACGACTTCTCGTACAAGCGCCCGTTCACGCCCGAAGACCTGGCCGCCATCGAGAAAAAGATGGCCGAACTCGCCAAGAAGGACGAGGTCGTCACGCGCGAGGAATGGTCGCGCGACGACGCCGTCGAATTCTTCAAGAGCATCGGCGAAAAGTACAAGGCCGAGATCATCGCCTCGATTCCGTCGAACGAGCCGCTCAGCCTGTACCGCGAAGGCGACTTCATCGACCTGTGCCGCGGCCCCCACGTGCCGTCCACGGGCAAGCTGAAGGTCTTCAAGCTCATGAAGGTTGCCGGCGCCTACTGGCGCGGCGACAGCAAGAACGAGATGCTCCAGCGCATCTACGGCACGGCCTGGGCAACCAAGGAAGAACAGGAAGCCTACCTGCACATGCTGGAAGAGGCCGAGCGCCGCGACCACCGCAAGATCGGCCGCGAATTGGACCTGTTCCACTTTCAGGACGAGGCCCCTGGTCTGATTTTCTGGCACCCCAAGGGCTGGGCGCTGTGGCAGCAGGTGGAGCAATACATGCGCTCCGTCTACCGCGACAACGGTTACCAGGAAGTGAAGGCACCGCAGATCCTCGATATTTCGCTCTGGAAGAAGACGGGCCACTGGGACAACTACCGTGAAAACATGTTCACGACGGAGTCCGAGAACCGCGTTTACGGCCTGAAGCCGATGAACTGCCCCGGCCACGTGCAGATCTTCAACGCCGGCCTGCATTCCTACCGCGAATTGCCGCTGCGCTATGGCGAATTCGGCCAGTGCCACCGCAACGAGCCCTCGGGCTCGCTGCACGGCATGATGCGCGTGCGCGGCTTCACGCAGGACGACGGCCACATCTTCTGTACCGAAGAACAGCTGCAGGACGAGTGCGCCGACTTCACCGCGCTGCTGCAGAAGGTCTACCGCGACTTCGGCTTCACGGAAGTGCTGTACAAGGTCGCCACGCGTCCTGAAAAGCGCATCGGCACGGACGAAGTCTGGGATACGGCCGAAGCCGCCCTGATGGAGAGCCTGCGCCGCACGGGTTGCGAATTCGAGATCTCGCCGGGAGAGGGCGCGTTCTATGGCCCCAAGGTGGAATACACCCTGAAGGACGCCATTGGCCGCCACTGGCAGTGCGGCACGATCCAGGTCGACTTCTCCATGCCCGTGCGCCTGGGCGCCGAGTACGTGGACCAGAACGATCAGCGCCGCCCGCCGGTCATGCTGCACCGCGCGATCCTCGGTTCGCTGGAGCGTTTCATCGGCATGCTGATCGAAAACCACGCCGGCGCCATGCCTCCCTGGCTGGCCCCGGTGCAGGCCGTCGTATGCTGCATTTCCGAACCTTCGGCCGATTATGCGGCTGAAATCACGCAAAGCCTGAAAAAACAAGGCTTTAGAGTAGAGTCCGATTTGCGCGGTGAAAAAATCACTCGTAAAATTCGGGAGCACAGCCTGCAAAAGGTGCCGTACATCCTCGTCGTCGGCGACAAGGAAAAGCAAAACGGCACTGTAGCCGTACGCGGACTGGGCGGATTGGACCTCGGAGCCATCGCATACGACGAATTCGTCGCGCGCTTGTCCGAGGACGTTTCCACCCGTCGCGACGTCGTTCATCCTGATAGCAGCGCTGCTTAACATTTCTAGGAGCTTTCAACATCGCCACTGAAAAAGCCAATCGCATCAACGGTGAAATCCGCGTCCCCGAGGTGCGCCTGATAGGTCTGGACGGAGAACAGCTCGGCATCGTCAAGATTGCCGACGCCTTCCGTCTTTCCGAGCAAAGCGACGTGGATCTGGTGGAAATCGCGCCGAACGCCGAACCGCCGGTCTGCCGTTTGATGGACTACGGCAAATTCAAGTACCAGGAGCAGAAGCGCCAAGCTGAAGCTCGTTCCAAGCAGAAGGTCATCCAGGTCAAGGAAGTCAAATTCCGTCCGGCCACCGACGAGGGCGACTACCAGGTCAAGCTGCGCAATCTGCGCCGCTTCCTCGAAGAAGGCGACAAGGCCAAGGTGACGCTGCGTTTCCGTGGCCGCGAAATGGCCCACCAGGAACTCGGTATGCGGGTGCTTGAACGTGTGCGCGACGATCTGTTGGAACTTGCCCAGGTCGAAGCCATGCCGAAGCTCGAAGGCCGTCAGATGGTCATGGTGCTGGCGCCGAAGAAAAAGGCCGTGCCTGCGGGCAAGCCTGAGTCGGCTGCCTGAGCTCCTGCCGTAGTCTCCCCAGGGAGGCTACGCCGCCTGTGCGATCTGCCGCCTGCCATGGCGCCGGCGGGTTCGCTAATTGGGCGGCTCTGCGCTACGATGTCATAAAGCCGCCTTCCCGCGAGGGAAGGCGGTGTCCGTTCAGGGTGTCGCGATGCATGTATTGTTCGTTTTGGATCCCTTGCCGCTGCTCAAGGCGTACAAGGACAGCTCTGTCGCCATGATGCGCGCCCTGGTGGCGCGCGGCCATACGCTAAGCGTGGCCATGCAGGGCGATCTCTATATCGAGGCGGGCACGGTCAAGACCGCGGCCACCCCCATCGAACTGGTCGCGGACGCCGATCTGCACGGCCAGGACTGGTGGCGCGAGTCTGCCGCCCGGGATCTGCCGCTGGCGGAATTCGGCGCGGTGGTCATGCGCAAGGATCCGCCGTTCGACATGGAATACGTCTATTCCACGCACCTGCTCGAATATGCCGAGGCGCAAGGCGCCCGCGTGTTCAACAGCGGCGCGGCGATCCGCAACCATCCCGAAAAGCTGGCCATCACCGAAATCAGCGAGTTCACCGCGCCCACGCTGGTGACCCGCAGCATGGCCCGCCTGAAGGCGTTCCACGACGAGCATCACGATGTCATCGTCAAACCGCTGGACGGCATGGGCGGCACGGGCGTGTTCCGGCTGCAGCCCAAGGATCCCAACCTCAACGCCATCCTGGAAACGCTGACGGACAATGGCGCGCGCACCATCATGGCGCAGCGCTACATTCCCGACATCGTCAAGGGCGACAAGCGCATCCTGCTGATCGGCGGGGTGCCGGTGCCGTACTCCCTAGCCCGTATTCCGCTGGCCGGTGAAACCCGCGGCAACCTGGCGGCCGGCGGCCGCGGCGTGGCCCAGGAACTTTCCCCGCGCGACCGCGAGATCGCCGAGGCCGTGGCTCCCAAGCTAGCCGCCCGCGGTCTGCTGCTGGTCGGCCTGGACGTCATTGGCGATTACGTCACTGAAGTCAACGTCACCAGCCCCACCTGTTTTGTGGAAATCGCGGAGCAAACCGGTTTCGACGTTGCCGGCATGTTCGTCCAGGCGCTGGAAAAGGCCGTGGCGACCCCTGCCGCTGCCGCTTGACCCGCCAGGATCCCTGTCATGACCACCGGTATAGTCATCGTCGTGCACGCGCCCCTGGGCGCGGCGATACGCGATTGCGCCAGCCACGTCATGGGCAACCTGGACGGCATGCTGGCCATACACGACATCCAGCCTGAAGACCGGCCGGACGACCTGGCGCCGCAAGTCCTGAAGGACATCCTGGAGCAGGAACATGGCGCGGGCGTGCTGGTGCTGACCGATCTGATCGGCGCCACGCCCGCCAATATCGCCAAGCGCGCCGTCTCCGATGCCCAGGCCCAGGGCATCCAGTGCTGCGTGCTGGCCGGATTGAATACCCCGATGCTGCTGCGGGCCCTGACCTATCGCAATCTGCCCTTGGCCGAAACCCGCGAGAAGGCGCTGGCTGGCGGGCTTCAGGGCGTCTTACGTGTAGACTGACGGGCGGAAGTTTGCCCTATTATGTCGGCTATCCATTCAGGCCGATTGACGGTTCGACGGTTTGCTGTGATCAACACTGCGGCCTCATGCCGCAGCCATAATATTTCCTATGCCTAATACAGACATCGTCATCAGCAATAAACTGGGCCTGCATGCCCGGGCGGCTGCCAAGCTGACGCAGCTGGCCAGCAAGTTTTC
Source organism: Achromobacter sp. K91 (assembly GCF_003576205.1). Classification (NCBI taxonomy): domain Bacteria; kingdom Pseudomonadati; phylum Pseudomonadota; class Betaproteobacteria; order Burkholderiales; family Alcaligenaceae; genus Achromobacter; species Achromobacter sp. K91. Next base: position 47,976 of record NZ_QWFB01000054.1, read on the forward strand.
CAGCGAGATCTTCATCTCGCGCGGCGCGCAGCGCGTGAACGCCAAGAGCATCATGGGCGTCATGATGCTGGCGGCCGGGCTGGGCGTGACGGTTAAGCTGGAGGCCTCCGGCAATGACGCCGATCAGGCCCTTTCCGAAATTCAATCATTGTTCGACAGCAAATTCGGTGAGCAGGAATAGAATTTCTTCCGAATCGGCCGGCCTGAGCGTTGCCCAGGCCGGCTCGTCTACGACCCTCAATGACGCACCCAACAACGGGGCTGGTTCTGCCAGCCCCGTTGTGTGTCTGTACGGCAAAGGCGTGGCCAAGGGATACGCCATCGGCCGCGCGGTCGTCATGGGTGCGGCGGCGCTGGAGGTCGCGCACTACCGCATCTCGCCCGAGGACGTGCCTGCCGAAAGCAGCCGGCTCACCGATGCCCTGGCTTCGGCGCAGCAGGAACTGCTGCAGCTGGCCGATACCTTGCCGGCCGACGCGCCGCGCGAGCTCGGCGCCATGCTCAACGTGCACAGCCTGCTATTGGGCGACCCGCTGCTGGCCGAGCAGACCCTGGCGCTGATTGCCGAACGCCACTACAACGCCGAATGGGCGCTGACGACGCAGGGGCAGATCCTGGGCCAGCAGTTCGACGCCATGGAAGACGAGTACCTGCGCGAGCGCGGGGCCGACGTGCGCCAGGTCATCGAACGGGTATTGCATGTGCTGGCTGGCACCTCGGCCATCCTGCCCGACATGTCCCACATGGGCGGCGACGACGCGTTGGTGGTCGTGGCCCACGATATTTCGCCCGCCGACATGCTGCGCCTGCGGGGCGGCCGCTTTGCCGCCTTCGTGACGGACCTGGGCGGTCCCACTTCGCATACCGCCATCGTGGCGCGCAGCATGGCCGTGCCAGCGGTGGTCGCCATGGGCAACGTGCGGGAACTGGTCCGCGACGGCGACATGCTGATCATCGACGGCGCAGCCGGCGCGGTGATCGTCAATCCGTCCAGCCGCATTCTCGAGGAATACCGCCGCCGCCAATCGGCCTATGCCGACGAGCGCGCCGAACTGAGCCTGCTGCGCGACGAGCCCTCGGTCACGCTGGATGGCATTGATGTGGTGCTGCACGCCAACATCGAACTGCCGGACGAAGCGGCGCTGGCATTGGCTTCCGGCGCGCACGGCATCGGCTTGTTCCGCAGCGAATTCCTCTTCATGGGGCGTCCGGACCTGCCGGGCGAAGAAGAGCAGTACGAAGCTTACTCGTCGGTGGTCAAGGTGATGGCCGGCCGGCCCGTCACGATCCGCACGCTGGACATCGGCTCGGACAAGACGCTGGATGGCGAGGCCACGGTGGCCACCAATCCCGCGCTCGGCCAGCGCGCCATCCGCTATTGCCTGGCGCGCCCGGAGATGTTCGCAACACAGCTGCGCGCCATCCTGCGGGCCTCGGCGCACGGGCCCGTGCGCCTGCTGATACCGATGATTGCGCACATGCACGAGGTGGTGGCGACCAAGGCGGCCATCGAATCGGCGCGGCGCGAACTGGACGCGCGCGGCCAGGCCTATGCGCCCCACATGGAAGTGGGCGCCATGGTCGAGGTGCCCGCCATCGCCATCGCCATCGAACCCTTTGCGCAGGCGCTGGACTTCCTGTCCATCGGCACCAACGACCTGATCCAGTACACGTTGGCGATCGATCGCGGCGACCACGACGTCGCGTCCCTGTACGATCCGCTGCATCCCGCGGTGTTGCGCCTGGTCGCGCACACCATCAATGCAGGTGAGCGTGCCGGCAAGCCGGTTGCCGTGTGCGGCGAGATGGCGGGGGATTCGCGCATGACCCGGCTGCTGCTGGGCTTGGGCCTGACCGAGTTCTCCATGCACCCTCAGCAACTGCTGGACGTCAAGCGCGAGGTCCGGCGCGCGCACTCCAACGCTTTGCGCGTGAAGGTGGCCAGCGCCCTGAACCGCGCCTTGCCGGTGGATCTGGACACGCTGGACCTGGCCTGAGGCGGTTCGCCGCTGCATCAAAAAAGGCGCCGGGGCAGAATGCCCCGGCGCCTTTTTTATCCCCGCCCACCTATGCCATCCGGTGGGGAGGGGGTCCAGGTTTAGCTGTGGTACGCCGATTCGCCGTGGCTGGTGACGTCCAGGCCTTCGCGCTCCTGATCTTCCGGCACGCGCATGCCGCACAGGGCGTTGGCGATCTTGTAGGCGATCCATGCCACCACGCCGGACCAGACGATGGTCAGCAGTACGCCTTCCAGCTGGACCCACAGTTGATGGCCGATCATGCCGGGCTCGGCCAGGCCAGGGCCGCCGAGGATCTGCGCATTGAACACGCCAGTCAACAGGGCGCCAACGATGCCGCCCACGCCATGCACGCCGAACACGTCCAGCGCGTCGTCGGCGCGCAGCAGGCGCTTCAGGCCGTTCACGCCCCAGACGCAGACGATGCCGGCGATGACGCCGATGACCAGCGCGCCCACGGGGCCCACCAGGCCGGCGGCCGGGGTGATGCCGACCAGGCCTGCGACGGCGCCCGAGGCGGCGCCCAGCATCGAGGGCTTGCCCTTTACGGCCCATTCGGTGAACAGCCAGGACAGCACGGCGCCGGCGGTCGCGATCATGGTGTTGAAGAAGGCCAGCGTGGCGTTTTCATTGGCGGCCAAGGCGGAGCCTGCATTGAACCCGAACCAGCCCACCCACAGCAGCGCCGCACCCACGAAGGTCATCGGCAGGTTGTGCGGCTGCATGGCTTCGCGGCCGTAGCCTACGCGCTTGCCCACCACGTAGGCGCCCACCAGGCCAGCCACGCCAGCGTTGATGTGCACCACGGTGCCGCCGGCAAAGTCCAGCGCGCCCTTCGCATTCAGCAGGCCCGGCGCCGTTTCGGACGCGAACCAGACCATGTGTGCGATCGGCACATAGGCGAAGGTGAACCAGATCACCGTGAACACCAGCACCGCCGAGAAGCGGGCGCGTTCGGCGAAGCTGCCCACGATCAGCGCGCAGGTGATGCCGGCGAACGTGGCCTGGAATGAGGCGAACAGCAGTTCGGTCAGCGAGTTCGACATGGCGTACTTGCCGTCGGACGGGGTGAACATGCCGGAGAAGAAGGCGCGCGACAGGCCGCCGAAGAAGGCGTTGCCCTCGGTGAAGGCAAGGGAATATCCGTAGATGAACCAGAGCACCAGGCCCAGCACGAACGTGCACAGCACTTGCAGCAACACGGACAGCACGTTCTTGCTGCGTACCAGGCCGCCATAGAACATCGCCAGACCGGGTACGGCCATCATCAATACAAGCAGGGTAGAGACGAGCAACCAGGAGATATCTGCTTTATCCATTTTCAGGCTCCATTGAGTCTTTATTTATTTACAGCGCAGCTTCGCCGGATTCACCCGTTCTGATGCGGATCACTTGTTCGAGCGGGGCGGCGAAGATCTTGCCGTCGCCGATCTTGCCGGTGCGGGCCGCCTGTTCGATGGCTTCAATGACCTGATCCACCAGATGGTCGGGCACGGCGGCCTCGACACGCAGCTTGGGCAGGAAATCGACGGCGTACTCGGCGCCGCGATACAGCTCGGTATGGCCCTTCTGGCGGCCGAATCCCTTTACTTCAGTGACGGTCAGGCCCTGGACGCCGATCCCGGATAGAGCCACCCGCACTTCGTCGAGCTTGAAGGGCTTGATGATGGCGATGATGAGTTTCATGGCATTTCCTCTCATGGTTGCACGTTGGCTTCGTCTATCAAGCAAATTCCATGCCATGTCGGATATGGCCCAGCGAAGGAGGTTGGCGCGCTCAAAGCGTGCTTGATTGCACCGGTTTGGTGCTTCATGCACCGCAAGTCAGCTTCAAGTTGGTGCGCAGCGCCAGCCCTTGGGGCAAGCAACAAAATATGTTTGGCGTCCGATATTTGTAGCAAATTGATGCGCGTTTTATTGCGTTTTATGTTGGCATATCAGCTTTTTTATCGAGTCATCGATGACTCGCCTGCTGCCCGCTGAGCCATATGCGGCGCGCCTTTGGCGCAAATCGGCAGACCGTTGGCGAGACGCAGAGGAGCGCCGGAATCGGCGCGGCCGGCGCGGTCTCGTGATACGAGGGTTTACACCCGTCGGCTTGTTGCCGAAGAGCGGCTGCAGAAGAATCGATAACAGTTCAAGCCTGTCCCCGAACAGGCTGGGCCGCAGGCGGAGTCTCCGCGTCGACGGATCTCCAAAAGAAAGCAGGAACGGGAAAGGGTAGTCATGAAAATCCACCGCAAGGCTTTCTGCACTTTGGTCTTGGCCGCGTCGCTTGCCGCGCTGGCCGGCTGCAACAAGAGTGAAGAAAAGGCCGCCACGCCGGCCGCCACCGCACCTGCGGCTCCCGCGACGCCGCCTCCACCCGCGACTTCGCCTTCCTCGGCTGCTCCGGCGGCAGGCACTGCAGCGTCCGTTCCCGCCGAGTGCGAGGCCTACGTCGCCAAGATCAATGCCTGCATGGACAAGCTCGGCAGCGGCAACCCGGCTGCCGCCGCGATCAAGGAGCAGCTAGACGCGGCCAGGGCGCAATGGGGCGCGGTCAGCGACAAGACGCAGTTGGCGGCGCAATGCAAGCAGTCGTCGGATACGTTCACGCAGTCGGCAAGCCAGATGGGTTGCCCGTAACGATGTTGGTAGGGGGTTGCCGCCATGGCAGCCCGGTTTTCTCCTGTGCTTTGAAGGGCGGTCACCGCATGCGGCCCGCCCTCTTTTTTTGGATCGAGGCGGCCCTTTTTTTGCGCGGTCAGTCCGGAAACGGCGTTCCGACGCACTACACTTGAGGCATCAAGAACACAGTGAGGCCGTCATGAACAATCGCACCCAATGGATGGAAGACATCCAGAAGAACATCTCCGACCTGATCGCCCGCAGTCCGGCCGCGGATGTGGAGCGCAATGTGCGCGCGATGATGACGCAGGCATTCTCCAAGCTGGATCTCGTCACGCGCGAGGAATTCGACGTCCAGGCCGACCTGCTGGCGCGCACCCGAGCCCGGGTGGACCAATTGGCCGCGCAGGTGCAGCAGCTGGAGTCGCGCTTGTCCGCGCTGGACAAGTAAGCGCTGGAGGCCGCATCTCGCGGCCGGCAGGAAATGCTTTCCGGAAACGGCCGCGATCAGCGGCCGTTTTCCATTTCCGCGTGCGCATCTGTGGTTGACGGGAGTGATGCTTCTGTCACGGCCGCCGCCGCGCGGGCCTCGCGTTTGCGGATACTGGCGGACCCAACTCTTGCTCGGAGGCCGCCTTGACGCTAGCCGTACTTGCCAGCCGCGCCCTGTGCGGCCTGGATGCCCACGCGGTGCGCGTGGAAACGCATCTGGGCCCGGGCCTGCCCAGCTTCAATGTGGTCGGCCTGCCCGATACCGAAGTGCGCGAAAGCCGCGAGCGCGTGCGCGCCGCCATCCTGAACAGCGGCTTCGAGTTCCCGCCCGGCAGGATCACGGTCAATCTTTCGCCCGCCGACATTCCCAAGGAGTCGGGGCGTTTCGACCTGCCGATCGCCCTGGGCCTGCTGCTGGCCTCCGGCCAGTTGGCCGCGCCGGCGGACGTTCGCGATCCGGAATCGCCCGTTCGGGATCCAGCCTTGGCCGACCTGGTGCTGGCCGGGGAGCTGTCCCTGACCGGCGCGTTGGTGCCGGTCGCGGCGCCGCTGGTCATCGCGCTGAGCGTCGCCCGGGAGGCGCCCGGCGCCACGCTCATCCTGCCTGCGGGCAGCGCCGAGCAGGCCGCCTGGGTTCCCGGGCTGCGCGTGCTGTCGGCGCGCACGCTGGCCGACGTGGCAGCGCACGCCACCGGTGCCTGCCTGTTGTCCAACGCCGTGCCCCGGCCCTGGCCGGCGGCTGCGCCCGGACCCTGCCTGTCGGATGTGCGGGGGCAGCCGGGGGCGCGGCGGGCTTTGGAGGTTGCTGCAGCGGGCGGACATAGCCTGTTGATGATAGGGCCGCCGGGAGCGGGCAAGAGCATGCTGGCGGCGCGCCTGCCGGGCCTGCTGCCGCCGCTGGCGCGCGGCGAGGCGTTGGAAGTGGCCGCCGTTGCCGCGCTGGCTGGCTTGTCCGACGCGCCCGTGGGGCAGCCCCCGTTCCGCGCGCCACACCATTCCGCCACGGCGGCGGCGCTGGTAGGCGGGGGGAGTCGTCCGCGTCCGGGCGAGATCAGCCTCGCGCATCATGGGGTGTTGTTTCTGGATGAGTTGCCAGAGTTCAGCCGCCGTACGTTGGAGGCCCTGCGGGAACCCCTTGAGACGGGCAGGGTGGTCATCGCGCGGGCGCTGCGCGCGGCGCAGTTTCCCGCCCGTTTCCAGTTGGTGGCGGCCATGAACCCGTGCCCTTGCGGGTGGCGCGGGCATCCCGGGCGGCCCTGCGCCTGCACGCCGGATCAGGTGGCGCGCTATGCAGGCAAGATATCGGGCCCGTTGCTGGACCGCATCGACCTGCACGTGGCCTTGCCGCCATCCGACCCCGAATGGATGGGCAAGCCGCCGGGGGAGGCGTCCGGCCCGGTCCGGGAGCGCGTGGCGCGTTGCCGCCAGCGTCAGCAGGCCCGCCAGGGCAAGCCCAACGCCGCGCTGGCGGGGGCGGAACTGGACGAGCATTGCCGCCTGGACGACGAAGGCCAGGCCTTGCTGCTACAGGCCATGCGCCGCCTGTCGGGGTCGGCCCGCGCCATGCACCGTGCGCTGCGGGTGGCGCGTACGATCGCCGATCTGGAAGGGGAGGACGCCCTGGGGGCCCGCCACATTGCCCAGGCGGTGCAGTACCGGCGGCCGGGCGTATGAAACCCCCTCTGTGGCGTTCGCCGCCCCTGGGGTTGCGCTTTGCCGGCTGGCTGGCTCGACAAAATGCGGGAAATCACCATATAATCAAAGGCTTTCCCGGATCTGGATCAGATTTGATCTGTTTCTGGGGAGAATCCGCCTGGCAGCAATGCTGGCGGAACGTACCCCGGAAATGCTTCGGATGTAATCCAGAAGTGTCCCGGAAGTACCCCCAAGAAGTGGCAACAGGTCTCCAAGTTTTGCCGCCATGGAAGGTTTCATCGGCCGTCCATGCGTCAAGCACCTGGCGTCATGCATATCAACAATGAGTGTTTAGTTTAGGGAATCAACATGCCCAAGATGAAAACCAAGAAAAGCGCCTCCAAGCGCTTTAAGGTTCGCGGCAGCGGCTCCATCAAGCGCGGTCAGGCGTTCAAGCGCCACATTCTGACCAAGAAGACCACCAAGGCCAAGCGTCAACTGCGCGGCTCGGCAGCGGTCCATGACTCCAACGTGGCCTCCGTCAAGGCCATGATGCCTTTCGCTTGATCTAAGGGAGATCTACTATGCCTCGCGTCAAACGCGGCGTAACCGCCCGCGCACGTCACAAAAAAGTCATTGCCGCCGCCAAGGGTTACCGTGGCCGCCGCGGTAATGTGTTCCGTATTGCCAAGCAAGCAGTCATGCGCGCTGGCCAATACGCCTACCGCGACCGTCGTAACAAGAAGCGCACGTTCCGTGCTCTGTGGATCACGCGTATCAACGCCGCCGTCCGCGAACATGGCGTCAGCTACAGCGTGTTCATCGCCGGCCTGAAGAAGGCTTCGATCGAACTCGACCGCAAGGTTCTGGCCGACCTGGCCGTGCGCGACAAGGCCGGCTTTGCCGCCATCGTGCAGCAAGCCAAGGCTGCCTTGGCTGCCTGATCGCGCTTTAACTCATCGCGCATCGCTGCAAACGGGGCTGTAATGGCCCCGTTTGCGTTTTGAAGGCTGGATTTCATGACTCAAACGGTTGACGACCTGGTCTCCCAGGCGCAAGAACGCTTCGCCGCGGCCTCCGATGCCGCCGCGCTGGAAAATGCAAAGGCTCGGTTCCTGGGCAAGGAAGGCGCGCTGACGGTGCTGCTCAAAGCCCTCGGCAAGCTCGACCCGGAGCAGAAGCGCGAGATGGGCGCCCGGATCAATCAGGCCAAGCAAAGGGTCGAAGAGCTGCTGAACCTGCGGCGCGCCGCGCTGGCACAGGCTGAACTGGACGCCCGCCTGGCATCCGAAACCATTGACGTCACCCTCCCGGGCCGCGGCCGCGCGCCGGGCGGCATCCATCCGGTGATCCGGACCTGGGAACGCGTGGAAGAGATCTTCCGTTCCATAGGCTTCGACGTGGCCGACGGCCCCGAAGTGGAAAACGACTGGACCAATTTCACTGCTTTGAACAGCCCGCTGGACCATCCTGCGCGCTCCATGCATGACACGTTCTACGTCGACATGCAGGACGCCGAAGGCCAGCCGCTGCTGCTGCGCACGCACACCAGCCCCATGCAGGTGCGTTACGCCCGCATGCATAAGCCGCCCATCAAGGTCATCGCACCGGGCCGCACCTACCGCGTCGATAGCGACGCCACGCACTCGCCCATGTTCCACCAGGTGGAAGGGCTCTGGATCGCCGAGGACATTTCGTTCGCCGACCTGAAGGGCGTGTACACCGATTTCCTGCGCTGCTTCTTTGAAACCGACGACCTGGCCGTGCGCTTCCGCCCGTCGTTCTTCCCGTTCACGGAGCCGTCCGCCGAAATCGACATGATGTTCACCTCGGGGCCGAACCGCGGCCGCTGGCTGGAGATTTCCGGCTCGGGCCAGGTGCATCCGCAAGTGGTGCGCAACTTCGGCCTCGATCCCGAACGCTACATCGGCTTTGCCTTCGGTTCCGGACTTGAGCGCCTGACCATGTTGCGCTACGGCGTCAACGATCTGCGCCAGTTCTACGAAGGCGATTTGCGCTTCCTGCGCCAGTTCAACGAATAACAGACGGCTGATCATGCAATTTCCCGAATCCTGGCTGCGTACGCTGGTCAACCCCGCCATCGCCACCGATGAACTTGCACACCGGCTCACCATGGCCGGCCTGGAAGTCGAAGACACCGTGCCCGCCGCGCCCGCCTTCAGCGGCGTGGTCGTGGGCCACATCGTCGAAATCGCGCCCCATCCCGACGCCGACAAGCTGCGCGTCTGCAAAGTGGACGACGGCGCCGGCGAACTGCTGCAGATCGTGTGCGGCGCGCCCAACGCCGCTGCCGGCCTGAAGGTGCCGCTCGCGCGCGTCGGCGCCGAGCTGCCTGGCGGCATGAAGATCGGCGTGGCCAATATGCGCGGCGTGCAGTCCTCGGGCATGTTGTGCTCGGCCCGCGAACTGGGACTGTCGCAAGACCATGCAGGCCTTTTGGAACTGCCCGCCGACATGACGCCGGGCCAGTCGATCCGCGAGGCGCTGAATCTGGACGACACGCTCTTCACGCTGAAGATGACGCCCAACCGCGCCGACTGCCTGTCCATCCTGGGCGTGGCGCGCGAAGTGGCCGCCCTGACCGGTGCGCCGCTGTCGGTACCCACCGCTGTCGCTGTGCCGGTCACGCTGGACGAGCGCCTGCCGGTCAAGGTCGAGGCGCCTGATCTGTGCGGCCGTTTTGGCGGCCGCGTGATCCGCGGCGTCAACGCCCGCGCAGCGACTCCCGAATGGATGAAGACGCGCCTGGAGCGCGCCGGCCAACGCTCGGTATCGGCGCTGGTGGACATCTCCAACTACGTCATGCTCGAACTGGGGCGTCCGTCGCACGTGTTCGACCTGGACAAGATCCGCGGCGACCTCAGCGTGCGCTGGGCCCGCGAAGGCGAAACGCTCGAACTGCTGAACGGCCAGACCGTCACGCTGGATTCGACGGTGGGCGTGGTGGTCGCTGGCGATCAGGTGGAGAGCCTGGCCGGCATCATGGGCGGCGAAGCCACCTCGGTCACGCTCGACACTCGCAACATCTATCTGGAAGCCGCGTTCTGGTGGCCGCAGTCGCTCGCCGGCCGCGCGCGCCGCTACAAGTTCAGCTCGGAAGCCAGCCACCGCGGCGAGCGCGGCGTGGACTACGCCACCATCCCCGAGCACATCGAATTCATCACGCGCCTGATCATTGACATCTGCGGCGGCGAAGCCGGTCCGCTGGATGACCAGATCATCAACTTGCCCAAGCGCGAGCCCGTGCGCATGCGCCTGGCGCGTTGCCACCGCGTGCTGGGCGTGCCCGTCACGCAAGCCGAAGTCGCCAAGATCTTCGGCAGCCTGGGGCTGGACTTCAAGATCGAGGGCGACGACTTCATCGTCACGCCGCCTTCCTACCGCTTCGACCTGGAGCTTGAAGAAGACCTGATCGAGGAAGTGGCCCGTATCTACGGTTTCGAGAACATCCCCGTGGAGCCGCCGATGGCGCGCGCCAAGATGTTCTCGCAGCCGGAAATCCGTCGTGGCGCCCATGCGCTGCGTCGCCTGGCTGCCGCGCAGGACTACCAGGAAGTCGTGAACTACAGCTTCGTTGAAGCCGACTGGGAACGCGACTATGCCGGCAACGAAACGCCGGTGCGCCTGGTCAATCCGATTGCAAGCCATCTGTCGGTCATGCGCTCCAGCCTGATCGGCAGCCTGATCGCCAACATCCGCCATAACGCCAACCGCAAGCAGACGCGCGTGCGTCTGTTCGAACTGGGCCGCGTGTTCATGCGCGATGCGTCCGTTCAGGACGGCCCGCTGGAAGTGGCCGGCGTGCGCCAGCCCATGAAGCTGGCTGGCGCGGCCTGGGGACCGGCCGTGGAAGAGCAGTGGGGCGTGGCGACCCGCCAGGTGGATTTCTATGATGTGAAGATGGATGTCGAGGCGCTGTTCGGCGCGCGAGGCAGCCGCCTGCGCTTCGAAGCCGCCTCGCATCCCGCCCTGCATCCGGGCCGCAGCGCCCGCATCGAGCTGGACGGCAAGCATGTCGGCTGGATCGGCGAACTGCATCCGCGCTGGGCTCAGCAGGCCGACCTGGCGCATGCGCCCGTCGTGTTCGAACTGGACGCCGCAGCCTTGTCCGAAGGCGAACTGCCGCAAGTGCGCGAACTCTCGCGCCAGCCCATCGTGGTGCGCGACCTGGCGCTGTGGGTCGATGCCCACGTGTCGGCGCAATCCATGCTCGACACCGTCGCCGCGGTCGTGAAGGCGGATCCGCAACTGTCGGTGGTGCAGGACGCGCGCCTGTTCGACGTGTGGCGCGAGAAGGCCCACGGCAGCGAGCCCGTCACCGAGAAAAGCCTTGCTTTCCGTTTCTGGCTACAGGACACTGAGGTCACGCTGGACGAGGCCCGCGTGGCGGATTGCCTGGCACGCATCAAGGAAGCCTTGGTGGCTGCGCACGGCGCTCGCCAACGCGCTTGAACCATGGGGAACAGTATGCTTGCTGCCGAGCCGCGCACTCTGACCAAGGCTGAACTGGCCGAACTGCTCTTCGAGCGGGTCGGCCTGAACAAGCGCGAAGCCAAGGACATCGTCGATACCTTCTTCGAGGAAATCCGCGACGCCTTGGCGCGCGGTGATTCCGTCAAGCTCTCCGGCTTCGGCAACTTCCAGGTGCGCGACAAGCCGCCGCGCCCTGGCCGCAATCCCAAGACCGGCGAGACCATCCCCATCGCCGCGCGCCGCGTGGTCACCTTCCACGCAAGCCAGAAGCTCAAGAGCGTGGTGGAACAGGCCGCGCCCGCAGCACCCGACGCCGAGGAGTGATACGCTTTGTCGGCAATTGTTATCGGCACCTGACGCATCGCGGCATAAAATCCCCTTATGACACGTACCGAATCCACCGTTACCTTACCGCCCATTCCCGCCAAGCGTTACTTCACCATCGGTGAAGTCAGCGACCTGTGTGGCGTCAAGCCCCATGTCTTGCGGTATTGGGAACAGGAATTCACGCAGCTCAAGCCGGTGAAGCGGCGCGGCAACCGCCGCTACTACCAGCATCACGAAGTGCTGCTGATCCGCCGCATCCGCTCGCTGCTGTATGAGCAAGGCTTCACGATCAGCGGCGCGCGCAATCGCCTGGGCGATGCGCGCGACGTGCCGCATGATCAGGACGCGGCAGTGCGCCTGTCGGGCGCCGAGATGCAAGCCTTGCGCAATGAACTTGGCAACGTCTCGACGATGCTGGCCGAAGCCTTGGGCACGGCGGCAAACGCAGCAGGCGCAAGCGCCAGCAACGTCAGCCCTGCGGCCTGATCGTCGGCGCATCGTCTTCCCCATATGGTTTGAACGCAGTACCAGCAACGCGCGGCGCAAGCCGCGCGTTGCATTGAGCAGTACCTCGCGCAGCAATCATCGATGCGCATGCGGTTGATGCAATCGATGAACGCAGCGCGAAAATTTTTTTGAGTATTCAGCACTTTTTTTGCACGAATGCGTGCAAACAATTTTTTGTTCTGCTATACTCTTTTTCTTTCGGGGCGTAGCGCAGCCTGGTAGCGCACTTGCATGGGGTGCAAGGGGTCGCGAGTTCGAATCCCGCCGTCCCGACCAGTAGTTCCAAAGGCCGTCAATGAGAAATCACTGACGGCCTTTTCATTTTTGTTGGCCTGATTTCAGCGAGCGCGGTGCAAGCGCGTTATGCCAATGGCTGATAAAAAACTGCCGGCGTAAAACGGCGGCAAAGTGTCAGCCATGGAAAAAGCCACCCGCAGGTGGCTTTGTTTTTTCCGATCAGCTCCGATACTCCAGATGGATCAACGGGTAGGCCCTGCCTTGATCATCAAGCGGCGAACGGCCCGTGCGCTTGAAGCCCATCCTTTCATAGAAGCCCACCGCCTGGCCGTTCTGTTCATTGACGTCCGTCGTCATGTTGGGATGGAGGGATAGGCCGTGCCGCACCAGCGCGGCGCCTATGCCGGTTCCGCGGCAGGCGGGATCGACGAACAGCGCTTGCATGTGGCCGTTGTCGATGAGCATGAATCCCTGGGGGTAGTCGCGGGCGTCGACCGCAAGCCAGAGCGGCACTTGCGGGAGAAAACCGCACACCATCTCGTCGATGGCCTGGCGATCCTCGGGTGAAAGAAAGTCGTGCGTGGCGTCTACTGCGCTGCGCCAGATTTCGACTGCGCGCGCGCCTTCGTCGGGGCGGGAGGTTCTTATCGTAATCATCCTCGCAGCGTATTTGATTTCTTTTTGCGGCGTCAAATTGACGAACCCGAATGGGTACACTGGGACGCTCTTCGACTAGGAAAAGAAATGGCGCAACAGAATGCCGTGAAGAACAAGGCGCGTCGTCGCATGCCTGACGGCCGCCGCTTTTGGTTTATCAGCCTGCTGGGCATCATTGTGACCTGCAGCCCAGATATCCTGGATGCATTGCGAGGCCAATTCGGACCGGCGCAACGGCTGGTGATCCCGGCGCTGCTGCTGTATTGGCTGTATCGGGGCAGCGAATGGGCGCGCTGGATTTTGATGGTCCTGCTGCTCGGCATCGGTGCGATGAATCTCTACCTGCTGACGGGCATGCTCAAGTATTCCGCCCATCTGTGGTTGCACGCTTACGTCGCCAGCGCTGCGATGGTCCTGACCGGGTTCTATCTGGCATTGGCGAAGAAGGACTTCACGCGTTACTGCAGCCATGTCGCTGTGCGAAACGCCCGCAAGGCAGCGGCGCGGCAGGCGGAACCTCGTTAAACGCCAGATTGGAAACGTGGAGTGGGAGGAAGTGCCGGTGCTGTACGTGGTCTTGTGGAGCGTGTTGGCGCTAGCTGCATTCACTGGCAGCCTGTTCGTCTTCTGGACGCGGCCGTTCCAGTTCAAGGAGCAGGGCGCGGGGCCGGACTATCGGCCGTCTGCCGGTATCGCAGGGGCCTTGATGACGATCGCCGTTCTCGCGCTGGTGATTGCGCTGACCGTATGACGGCGATCGGTTACGCGCCTGAATGGTATAAGTGCGCGGCAGCGCAATTGCGGTGCGATTGACGGTCAGTGATAACTCCAGGCGGTATGCGGATGAAAGTCATGAGAAGTCTTGCGGTGCTCCTTTTGCTGGCGCTACAGGCGGCCAGCGCTGTCGCTGAAACGCAAGCGGACACGTCGATCTCGCGTGTGGTGGAGGGCGGCCGCTGGACCGACGGCGCGGCCACGGGCGCGTACCGGATCGTCGTGGAAGAGGTAGGGTTCGAGCACGTCAGCTGCCGCATACGGATTCAATGGGGCGCTTCCACGGCCGCAGGCCGTCCCGCCAAGCTCGTTGCGGAACAGACCTTCGAGGAACTCTCGACCACCTTCTGGAGCTGCGGGCAGGGCAAGCAGAGCGTACTCGTCGCCGGCAATGTTTTGAAAGTGCAGGCCACGCACGCGTATTCCGGTGAGCCCTGCACATTTACGGCAAAGCTCGGCAAGCCGGGCCGATATCAATACGCGGGATGCCGCAACGAGGAACCGGCGCCCAAGACTGGCGGCTGAATCGTTTGCTGCACCCATGCATGGCGCGCTTACCTCGGCCTTCTGCAGCATGGCGCGCTGCTTGGTTAAGATAAAGCCCACTCTTCGATATGCCTATTTGATGCCTCCATTCCAACGCACGCCCCTGCTCAAAAGAATATTCGCCAGCAAGATCACGCTTCTGCTGATTGCCTGCAATGTCGCGGTGTACGGCGTGGCGGGATTTTTAGACTCGCGCGCGTTCGAGAGCCTGAGCCAAACCTCGTTCCTGATCGATTGGGGCGGCAACGTACCGGCCTTGACCTTGTCCGGGGAATACTGGCGCCTGTTCACCAGCATGTTCCTGCACATCGGCTTCCTGCACCTGGCAATCAACATGCTGGCGCTGTGGTCGCTGGGGATCATCCTGGAGGCGCGCATGCGTTCCGGGGTGTTCCTGGGCGTGTATCTGCTGTCGGGCCTATGTGGCAGCCTGGTCACCGCGTTATGGCATCGCGACGAGTTTTTCCTGAGCTGCGGGGCGTCTGGCGCAATCCTGGGCATTTTCGGGGCCGCGATCGTTTACGGCTTGCATGACCGGCGTATGGGCCGGCCCCACATCCCGCCCGGCAATCTGCTGTTCAGCCTGGTGCTGACCTTCGGCGCGGGCTTCGCGTTCGACGTCGACAACGCGGCGCACCTGGGCGGCTTGCTGTCGGGAGCGCTGCTCGCGGGCATCGCGCTGTATGCCGAGCGCTTGCGGCCCACCATGGCGGCGGTGGTCCTGGCCGCGACGGGCATGTTCGGCGCCGCAGCGCTGGTTGCGGTGACGCTCGGCAGTCATGATCGCGACATGCAGGAACAGCTTGCCGCCGCGCAGTTTGGGCGCACGCTGGGAAAAATGGGATTGCTGGGCTCGGATCGGGCGCTGTGGAAAGCGTCGTCGCTGGATGAGTGCATTGCCGGCGCGTTGTCCGCCGCTGTGCGCGACGGATCGCAAACGCCGGACCTGCGAGGTTGCGCGAAACCCGGCGACAGGGATCTAGCCTTGTTGGCGAGGTTCATGCCGCAGCAATACGAACGCTGCCATGCGCAGATCGCAGGGTTGCGGAAACTCTACCCGGCTGCCGCTGCGCAGGAGGCGTTGACCGCGGCAGACCAGTACTGCGAACTTCAGACTCGGCTCTATGGCGCGGTCTTTCAAAAAGACGCCGCTGAGCTCGATCCTGAAAAGGCGCGCCAGACACGTTTGAAGATGAACTTCCTGCTCGACACGAGGGGAATGTACCGGACCGATTCAGCGCAATTGCGGGCGCAGGCAGCGGCCTTGAAGGCGATACTCCGGCGGCCAGGTGAACTCGCGCTGGCGGTCATCAGCCGGTCTGGTTGCCCCTATTGGAGTTGCGAGCGCTAGCGCCTGCGATCAGGGGCATACGCAAACGCAGCAATAAACGGGAGGACAAGGCGCGTTCGCATTCGTAGGATGCAGGCATCATTCATGTCTGGAGCAAGCGCCGATGTCTTTATCTCTTGCTGGAAAAGTGGCTTTGGTCACGGGCGCGTCCTCGGGTATCGGGCGCGCCGTGGCGTTGCGCCTGGCCGCCGAGGGCGCGGCGCTGGTGCTGACGGCCAGACGCCGTGATCTGCTGGAGCGGGTGGCCGATGAGATCAGGAGCGCCGGCGGGCGGGCCTGCGTTGCTGCGGGAGATGTCGCCTTGCCGGACACGCACAGACTGGCGGTGCAGTACGCCCAGCGCGAGTTCGGCGGCCTGGACATCGCGATAAACAATGCCGGCACCATCGGGCCCTTCAAGCCGCTTGCGGAAGTTGCCCTGGAAGAATGGGAGCATACGCTGAGCGTCAATCTCACGGCGGCGTTCCTGGGCGCGTGCCATCAGATTCCGGCCATGCTGGAGCGGGGCGGCGGCGCGCTGGTCTTCGTGTCCAGTTTTGTGGGGACGAGCGTGGGCCTGCCCGGCATGACGGCCTACGGCACGTCCAAAGCCGCGCTGATGGGCTTGGTCAAGGGCATTACTGCGGACTATGCCGCGCAAGGCATCCGCGCCAATGCGCTCTTGCCTGGGGGAGTGGACACCGAGATGGCCGGGAGCCAGGAGCAGAAGGACTGGGCGGCCGGCCTGCATGCCATGAAGCGGATTGCGCGCGCCGATGAAATCGCCTCGGCGGCGCTGTTCCTGGCCAGCCCGATGGCAAGCTTCGTGACCGGGTCCGCGCTCTATGCGGATGGTGGCAACTCCGCCGTGAAGTGAGCGCGCCGTCCAGGCTCAATCGCGCAAGACGGGTGCGTCGTCGGCAATCGCCTGTCGGCGCGAGTACATCTCCAGGGCTTCCTCGGTATTGACGCCCAACGGCCCGAGAACGGCATCCAGCGCCTTGGCATTGCGGGCAAGCTGATCGCGGCCGGGCAGTTCACCGTTGACCGCCATGATGACGCGATTGCCCGTTTGCAGATTGAAGAATTCTCCGAACACCGCGGCATAGGTCGCCGATTCGCGTGCATAGAGCTGGCTCTCGGTGAAGGTGTTCGCCACCGCCACGCCGCCCGGCGCGAGGATGCCGCGCACGTGTTGCAGGAATTCCAGCGTCATCAGATGTTCGGGGATGTAGTCGACGTCGAACGCGTCCAGCATCACCATGTCGTATTGCAGGCCGTCGCGATGGGCGCGTTCGATGTAGGCGCGGCCATCTTCCAGGAAGAGGCGTTGCGCGGGGCCTTCCTGGTAACCGAAGTAGCCCGCCGCGACCTTGCCCACGGCGGGATCGATTTCCACGGTATCGATGACGGTATCGGGCAGGAGCGCGGCCAGGGTCTTTTGCAGTGTGGCGCCGCCCAATCCGACGATCAGGATGTTGCGCGGCTTGGGATTAATGTAGAGCGCGGTCATCATCATGCGCGTGTAGGAAAACACCAGCTGCCCGGGATGCTCGAGGCTCATGCAGGTCTGGCGGCCGACGTCGTGCATGGAGTTGAAGTTCATGCAGCGCTCGCCGTTTTCCTCGAACACGAGCAGTTTGCCGAACTGCGAATCTTCGCTGTGGATCAGCTTGGGGCCGCCCGTACCTCGCAGCAGCACCAAGGCGGCGCCGGCGATGACGAGGACGAGAATGGCGCGGAGGGCAACACGGAGCATTTGGCGGCAAGCAACAGGTAGGGGACGCGTCATCGTATCGTGGGCCGGGTCCACCGCGCGGACGCTGGCGTGAATCCCCTGGCGGCAAGACGCCGGCGGCGTCGCGACGGCAGGAATCAACGATCGGTTTTATTGAAAGACTCGTTCGATATATTTCATTTCCTTAAATGCTCGGCTCTCCTTAGAATTTCGCTCGAAACGGGGCGCATAGATTCCCGTCCGGTAAATCAGAGGAGACCTGCATGTTCTACGATCCCGTCCCCAGGATTCAAGCCAGCGTATACGCCCGGCTGCCCGACGAGCTGAAGTGGCAGGGCCAGGACCTGAACGAGTGGGTCGCTGGCCAGCCGCAGGGCAATCCGCCGCGCTCGTTGCTGGAAGGGCCGTCCTTCGGGCCAGACGGCCTGCTGTATTGCGTGGACGTCATCAACGGCCGCATCCTGCGGGTCGATGCGCGTGGCGAATTCGAGCCGCTCGTACAGTACGACGGCTGGCCCAACGGCCTGAAGTTCCATCGCGACGGCCGCATCTTCATCGCCGACTACAAGCACGGCATCATGCAGTTCGACCTCGAGCGCCGCGAGGTGCGCCCGGTGCTCGAGCGCTACAACATCGAGCGCTTCAAGGGCGTGAACGACCTGTTCTTCTCGCAGGCGGGGGATCTCTATTTCACCGACCAGGGCATGACCGGCTGGCAGGATCCGACTGGCCGCCTGTTCCGCCTGCGGCCGGACGGCAAGCTGGACTGCCTGCTTGATTGCATACCCAGCCCCAACGGCCTGGTGATGGATCTGGACGAGCACGCGCTGTATGTGGCGGCGACGCGGGCCAACGCGATCTGGAAGGTGCCGCTGCTGCGCAACGGTCAGGTCGGCAAGGTGGGCACGTTCATCCAGATGTCGGGCGGCGGCGGCCCGGATGGCCTGGCGCTGGATGCGAAGGGCGGACTGTGCATTGCCCACGTGGGTCTGGGCACCGTCTGGTGCATGGATCCGTTGGGCCAGCCGGCTCTGCGCATCCAGTCTCCCGAGGGGCTGCACACCACCAACCTGGCCTTCGGGGGAGCCGCGGGCCGCACGCTTTACATCACCGAGTCCAGTTCGGCCAGCATCCTGCGCGTCGAACTCGATGTAGCGGGCAAGCCGATGTACCTGCCGGCGCCGGCCGCGCAGGCGCTCTGAGTACCACATACCCCAACTACCAAAAGGACGGAACAGATGGATCAGGCAATTGTGCTGGGCGCGGGCACCATGGGGGCCGACGTCGCCGCCGGTTTTCATGCGGCCGGCTGGCGTGTATGGCTGGTGGAGCCCGACGCGGCGGCGCGCGCGGCGGCCACGCGGCGCGTGAACGCCTCCAGCGAAATGATCGGCGGGCAGGCGGACGCCGGGCGCATCGTCACCAGCGCAACCATGGAAGAAATCGACTGGAGCGATACCCGCATCGTGGTCGAGTGCGTGCCCGAACTGCTGGAAACCAAGCGTGCCGTATTCGCTCGCCTGGAACAGCTGGCGCCCGCTTCGATTCCCTTGACCAGCAATTCGTCGAGCTTTCCCATCAGCGCCATCGGCGAGGGCCTGCAGACCCGCGCACGCATGGTGGGTCTGCATTACTTCATGCCGGCCCATCTGGTGCCCGCCGTGGAAGTGATACGCGGAGAGGCTACCGATGAAGCCATGGCGCAGGAAGTCAGCCGCATCATGCGCGATACCGGCAAGAAGCCGGTGCAGGTCAAGCGCGACGTGCCGGGGTTTCTTGCCAACCGCATCCAGCATGCGCTGATGCGCGAGGCGATCGCGCTGGTCGAGGAAGGCTTCGCGTCCGCCGAGGACGTGGACACTGCCGTGCGCTACGGGTTCGGATTCCGCTACATCGCGGCCGGCCCGCTGCTGCAGAAGGATCTGGCCGGCATCGACATCCATTGCGCGGCGGCCGCGACGATGTATCCGCACCTGCGTACGGACGACAGGCCCAGCGCGCTCATGCGCGAGCTGGTCGAGCAGGGCAACATAGGCGTCAAGTCGCCTTCCCTGAAGGGCTTCTATCAATGGACGCCGGACCGCGTCGCCCAGGAGCAGCGGCGCTACCAGGTCGCCTTGGGCAAGGCCATGCAGATCCTGAAGGATGAAGAGGCGCTGGCCTGACGCAGACTGTCGCGGAGCGGCAGGGCTTCGAACTTGCGGATGTCGGGGTTCTTTAGCCGCCGAGGCTGCCCTGCGCCATTCCGATGCTCGCCCCGGCGGGGCTGCGCTTCGGATGGCTCCGGGGTCCTCGGCTGCCAGTCGCCTAATGCGTTGGTTTCAGCCGCCGTTCATGGGCAGATGCCGTGAGCCGGTGGCCGGGCGGAGGGATCCGAAGCGCAGCCCCGCCGGGGCGAGCATCGGAATCCCGCAGTCCGGACGCCGGCGGCTCAAGAACCCTGCCGCATAAAAGAACCCAGCCTCACAAAACCGAGGCGGCAGGGCTTCGAGCTCGCGGATGTCGGGGTTCTTTAGCCGCCGAGGCTGCCCTGCGCCATTCCGATGCTCGCCCCGGCGGGGCTGCGCTTCGGATGGCTCCGGGGTCCTCGGCTGCCAGTCGCCTAATGCGTTGGTTTCAGCCGCCGTTCATGGGCAGATGCCGTGAGCCGGTGGCCGGGCGGAGGGATCCGAAGCGCAGCCCCGCCGGGGCGAGCATCGGAATCCCGCAGACCGGACGCCGGCGGCTCAAGAACCCTGCCGCATAAAAGAACCCAGCCTCACAAAACCGAGGCGGCAGGGCTTCGAGCTCGCGGATGTCGGGGTTCTTTAGCCGCCGAGGCTGCCCTGCGCCATTCCGATGCTCGCCCCGGCGGGGCTGCGCTTCGGATGGCTCCGGGGTCCTCGGCTGGCAGTCGCCTGATGCGGTGGCTTCAGACCACGTTCCTGGGTAGACACCGTGAGCCGGTGTCCGGACGGAGGGATCCGAAGCGCAGCCCCACCGGGGCGAGCATCGGAATCCCGCAGTCCGGACGCCGGCGACTCAAGAACTCTACTTCACCAAACCGAAGTACAGCCCGGATTTTCCTCATCCATACGTCCTAGGACTCTCACGGATTTTTTTGACAGAACATAAATTTTTTTCTCTTTTCGCAGGCGGGAGTTTGCGAACATGCGCCTAGAGCTTTCAAGCCATAAGAACGCATCGGGAGACAAAAATGTTCTGTAAGAATGGCGCGCGCAAGCGCATTCACATCGCCGCGGCCGCCTTCATCGCGGCTGCTGCTTTCACCGTTCCTGGCCATGCATCCGCGCAGGCCGCCGACAGCTATCCGAACAAGCCCATCCGCCTGATCATCCCGTATCCGCCTGGCGGCGCGACCGACGTGATCGGACGTATCGTAGGCCAGCGCCTGAGCGAGCAGATCGGCGGCCAGGTCGTGATCGAGAACCGCGGCGGCGCAGGCGGCAATATCGGTGCGGCGGAAGTGGCGCGCGCGCAACCTGATGGCTATACCTTGCTGATGGGGGCGCTGACTTCGCATTCGGTCATGGCGACCCTGGAGAAGGACACCATCCCCTACGACCTGCGCAAGGACTTCGCGCCCGCCGGGGTGGTCGGCTTTGTGCCGCTGGTGGCCGTGGTCAATCCCAAGCTGCCCATCAAATCGCTGGCCGATCTGGTGAGCTACGCGAAGGCGAATCCCGGAAAACTCAATTTCGCCTCGTCGGGCGCGGGCGCGCCGCAGCGCATGGCGATGGAACTCTTCAAGCAGATCGCGGGCGTCAACATCGTGCACGTGGCCTATCGCGGCAGCGGCCCGGCCATGACCGACCTGGTCGGCGGCCAGGTGGAGACGATGACCGAGACGGTGCCCGCCGCGATCTCCTTCATCAAGTCCGGCCAGTTGCGTCCGCTGGCCGTGCTGACGCCGCAGCGCGTCTCGATGTTGCCGGACATTCCCACCGCCGAGGAGCAAGGCTTCAGCGGCTTCAACGTCAGTTCGCTCTTTGGCGTGATGGCGCCGGCCGGCACGCCGGCTCCCATCGTCGCCAAGATCAACAAGGCGCTGACCACAGCGCTGGCCAAGGACGATGCCAAGGCCCAGCTGCTGCAGCAAGGCGTCTATGCCGACGCGCTCGACGTCGAAGCCTCCAAGGCGCGCCTGAACGCCGAAATCGAGCAGTGGGCCAAGGTCATCCGCGACGGCGGCATCACCGTAAATTAACTGGAAGCAGCTTGAACAAGATGAGCAAGAAAAACACCGAGGCGTCGCAGGGCGAGGCCGGCGGCCTGCGCAAAGGCCTCACCAGCTACGGCGACAGCGGCTTTTCGCTGTTCCTGCGCAAGGCCTTCATCAAGGGCGCCGGCTACACGGACGGCGCGCTGGACCGGCCGGTGATCGGCATCGCCAACACGGGCAGCGCCTACAACCCCTGCCACGGCAACGCGCCGCAGCTGCTGGAAGCCGTGAAGCGCGGCATCATGTTCGCGGGCGGCCTGCCGATGGATTTCCCGACCATCTCCATCCACGAGAGCTTTTCCTTTCCCACCAGCATGTACCTGCGCAACCTCATGTCCATGGACACCGAGGAGCTGATACGCGCGCAGCCCATGGACGCGGTGGTGCTGATAGGCGGATGCGACAAGACCGTGCCCGCCCAGCTCATGGGCGCCGCGTCGGCGGACATACCGGCGATCCAGCTTGTGACGGGATCGATGCTGACGGGGTCGCACCGTTCAGAACGGGTGGGCGCATGCACGGATTGCCGCCGGTACTGGGGCAAGTACCGCGCCGAGGAGATCGACAGCCAGGAGATCGCCGACGTCAACAACCAGCTTGTCGCCAGCGTGGGCACCTGTTCGGTCATGGGTACGGCAAGCACCATGGCCTGTATTGCCGAAGCGCTGGGCATGACCGTGCCTGGCGGCGCTACGCCGCCCGCCGTCACGGCTGACCGGATGCGCATTGCTGAACTCACGGGCGCGCAGGCCGTCGAGATCGCCAGGCAGCGCCTGTCGGTCTCGAAGATCCTGACCGCGGATTCCTTCGAGAATGCCATGCGCGTGCTGCTGGCCATCGGCGGGTCCACCAACGGCATCATCCATCTGACCGCCATCGCCGGCCGGCTGGGGTTGGACCTGGATCTGCAGGCGCTGGACCGTATGGGGCGCGAGACGCCCGTGCTGGTGGACCTGAAGCCTTCGGGCCAGCATTACATGGAAGACTTCCACAAAGCGGGCGGCATGGCCACGCTGCTGCGCGAACTCAAGCCGCTGTTGAAGCTCGACGCGCTGACCGTGACCGGCAGGACGCTGGGCGAGGAGATCGAACGCGCGGGGCCGGGGTTCCCGCAAAGCGTGGTCAAGACGCGGCAGAACCCGATCTATCCACAGGGCGGCATAGCCGTCCTTTGGGGCAACCTGGCCCCCGAAGGCGCCATCATCAAGCAGTCGTCCGCCGATGCCGGGCTGATGGAACACGAAGGCCGGGCCGTGGTGTTCGAGAACGCCGAGGACCTGGCGGGCCGCATCGATGCCGCGGACCTGGACGTCACGCCGCAGGACATATTGGTGCTGAAGAACATCGGTCCCAAGGGCGCGCCCGGCATGCCGGAGGCGGGCTATATCCCGATCCCCAAGAAGCTGGCGTCGCAGGGGGTGAAGGACATCATCCGGATCTCTGACGGCCGCATGAGCGGCACCGCCTTTGGCACCATCGTGCTGCATGTCACGCCGGAAGCGGCCATAGGCGGGCCGCTGGCCTATGTCAGGAACGGCGACCGCATACGCCTGAGCGTGAGCCGGCGCGAGATCTCCCTGCTGGTGTCGGACGAAGAACTCGACCGCCGCCGCCGCGAGCAGCCGGTCACGCCGCCCACGGCCGAGCGTGGCTACAAGAAGCTCTTCCTCGATACGGTGACCCAGGCCGACAAGGGCGTGGATTTCGACTTCCTGCGCGGCGTGCCGGGCAAGTCGAAGTAGGGCTACGGCGTTGCCCGGCGTGCTTCCATGTTGCCGAAGAGGGTCCGGGCATCCTGGGATATCGACGCGGCCATCTTGGCGTGATGGCCGCGGGTATTCCAGATCAGGCCGTTCCTGCGCACGGGCGCACGGTTGGGCAGCGGGATGCGCGCCACGTCGAGCGACTTCCACATGGACGACCAGTCCGGAATCAGCGCAACGCCCAGGCCTTCATGCACCAGCGCGACGATGGCGAGCAGGCCGTCGATCTCCAGCCGCTGCTTGGGCCAGATCTGGTGGTCGCGCAGATAGCGGTCGGCCAGCTGGCCGCCGTAGATGTTGCGGTCGTAGCGTATGAAGGGTTGGGTCGACAGCAGGGTGTGGGCGTCCTGGTCCGCAAGATGGGACGGCGCGACGACGACCAGAGGTTCTTCCATGAACGGCTGCCAGAGACAGCTCTTGGGCACCGCGAACTGCGGTTCCACCACGATGGCGGCGTCGAGTTCGCCGTTGACCACCTTGCCGCACAGGTCTATGGAGCCGCCGGGCGTGACGAAGACGGAGGCGTCCGGATGCTTGCGGTACAGCGATTTCAGTATCGGCGGCAACACGTTCGTCAATGCGGACACGAAACAGCCGATGCGGAATTCGCCCGGCTGGTCGCCGTCGATGGCCATGGCGCGCAGATCGCGGATGTTGCGGATGGCCGCCTTGGTGCCTTCGAGGATACGCATGCCGCTCTCGGTGGGCCGGACCGAACGCCCCGAGCGCTTGACCAGCGCCACGCCCAGGTCCATCTCCAGCGCCTTGATGCGCGCGGCGATGGCGGCCGAGGTCAGATCGAGCTTGCGCGCCGCTTCGGCGAATGAACCGGCTTCGACGACTGCGACGAAGCTCTGCATGCACTTGATGTCCATGATGCGATGGGCCTATTGCCCTGAAAGGAGAAACTTCAGGTTGAAGATCGCACGAACCGCTACGAACCCGGCTGCGATGGTTGCAGGCTTATCGCGCCAATTTTCCGTATGTTATAGCGTCGAGGTTGAAATCCATGATCGAGCATGAACTGGCCCAAGCGCGCCAGGCAGCAGCAAATGTCTCCGGCAAGGGGGACGGCAAGTTTCCCCCTCTGCTCAAGGTAGGGGTTTTTCCCGAGTCGGTGGAAGCGCAGTTCCGCTCGAGGTTCACGTTGATCGACGAGGCGGCGCTGCAAAACGATCCTGCGCAGGCCGATGCGATCGGCGGCATCGTCACGCGCTCGAACTACCGGATTTCCGCCGAGCTGATGGATCGCTTGCCGGGGCTGCGCATCATCGCCACCAACGGCGTCGGCTACGACGGCATCGCGCTGGACCGCGCGCGTGAGAAGAACATCGTCGTGACCAACACGCCGGACGTGTTGAACAAGGCCGTGGCTGAATTGGCGGTGGGGTTGTTGCTCGCCTTGCTGCGCCAGTTGCCTGCGGCCGACAGCTTCGTGCGCACGGGCGCATGGGAGGCCTCGCCCTTTCCGTTGGGGGCGAGCCTGGCGGGCAGGAAGGTCGGCATCGTCGGTTTAGGGCGCATCGGCAAAGAGATCGTCCGGCGGCTCGTGCCGTTCGAAGTGGACCTCAGCTACTTCGGCCGCACGCCCCAGGATACGCCGTGGCGGCATTTTGATTCTCTGCCTGCCATGGCCCGCCATGTGGACGTGCTGGTCCTGTCATGTCCCGGCGGGGCGGCAACGCGCCACATCGTCGACGCCGCCGTGTTGAGTGCGCTGGGGCCGGAGGGGGTGGTCGTCAACGTCGCCCGCGGCTCGGTGATCAATGAGGCCGACCTGTGCCATGCGTTGGCCAACGGCATCATCCAGGGGGCCGCGCTCGACGTGTTCGAAAGCGAGCCGCTGGGCGAGAGCCCCCTGCGGCGCCTGTCGAACGTGATCCTGGCGCCCCATATCGGCAGCGCCACGCACGAGACGCGCCGCCAGATGGCGGAGCTGGCGATGCGGAACCTGGTGTCGTTCTTTACGACGGGGAGGGCGGTTACGCCAGTGGCGTAGCCGGACGTCGGGCTACCCGCTAGAACCACACTGTCGCAATCAGCAGCGCGCAGCCCGCCGTGGCTGTGGCTGCCATGATGGCGGCCAGGCGCAAGGCGATCTTGCGTTCCTTGCGGCCGACGTTGGGGTTGCCGACGTTGGCGGACCGCAGTTGTTCCCAGGTCGACGCGGCTCCCGCTTCGCGGCTTTGCAGGGCCGACGCGGCGTTCGCCGTGGAGCGGGAAATGCGGGTGAGCCGCAGCGCCGGATAGGCCAGCAGCAGCCCGGCCAGGAACAAGGCGCAGGCGCTGATTGCGCCTGCCGTGAAGGCCGAGCTGTCGCGCGCCGCGAACAGGATTAGGGATGCCGCCAGGCCGATGAGGTTCAGGCCGGCCAAGGCTTTCAGCGCCTGGACTCCCCAGGGGCCGGTGGCTTCCTCGGTGAAGTCTCCGACCGAGCGCCAGTAGGCGGCGTCGTTGGATGCGGCCTGGAAAAAGAAGGCGAGATCCCTCAGGAGCACGTCGCCTTGCCTGTCATCGGGGCTGGCGTCTCCATGCCATTGGGTGGCGAACTTCCTGCTTCGATCAGCGTCCGCGTGATGCGCGCGGGCCCAATTTTCAGCCAAGCCTATCGCGGCTTCGACGGTAAGCGCCTCTGCGGGTCTGGCACTGTCTTTCATGTTTAGCGTCCCCATATATGGGACATTGTACTAGGCCTGAGTGGACGCTACCTTGATGCAAGGCACACCCCGCGCGGATCAAGGCAAGGCGGCGCCGGGATGGGGTGCTGGCCGGGAAAAACAGACTTCGAGCAAGCTGTTGCTGCGCAGTTTGAGGGTGACGTCCGTACGCTGCCCGCCCGGCGTAGTGGCGGCGAAGAAACCAAGGGCCAGCGCGCCGAACCAGGCGGGAAGAAAGCTGGCCAGATCCCAGCCCGACACGCTGGCGTTATAGGGTTGCTTGACCGTCCGCACGGTCAGCCCATGTTCGCGGCACAGCGCCTGCAGCGCTGCCGCGGTTTCGTCGATGTCGACGATGTTCTCCAGAAAGAACGGCTCCTGGACTCGCATCAATCTGGCAAGTTCGCCTGCAGGCAGGCGGTTCTGGAAGTAGGTGCGTACCGTGGACATGTGGCGGGTTCCTGGTGAGCGCAAATCGTCATGCACCGGCTTGGGGGGCGGAAAGCGCCGGGCCAGCATAGTCTATGCCAGATCCACCCGCTGTTACGGTCCCGATTCATCGCCTCTGTGTCTGGTGGGCCGCGCGCCGGCCCCGCACACTTCCCGGGTCGCCGCGCAGTCCGCGTGGCCTGAGAGGACGTTCCATGCGCTACCGTTATGTCACCGCCGATGTGTTCACCAGCCAAGCGTACGGCGGCAATCCGCTGGCGGTCGTGTTCGACGCCCAGGGCCTGAGCACGGCGCAGATGCAACGCATCGCGCGCGAATTCAACTATTCCGAAACCAGCTTTGTGCTGCCGCCGCGGGATCCTGCCCATACGGCCTGGGTGCGCATCTTCACGCCCGACCGCGAGGTGCCGTTCGCCGGACATCCCAATGTGGGCACGGCCGTGGTGCTGGCGCGCGAAATGGCTGCCTCGGGCCTGACCGTGCCGGATGCCTTCGCGTTTGAGGAGGAGGCGGGACTGGTGCGCATTGCGCTGCGCCCAGGCGCAAACGGCGCGGCGGGTGCGGAACTGCTTGCGCCGCAACCGCTGTCGCGCGCCAGCGAGGCGCCGGCCGCCGCGGTTGCGCGGGCCTTGAGCCTGGAGCCTGCGGACATCGATACCTCCACGCATGCGCCGCAGGTGGCGTCGGTAGGCCTGATCTTCCTGGTGGTGCAATTGGCCAGTCGCGACGCCTTGCGCCGGGCGGTGCCAGATCCGGCGGGCTACGCGGCCCTGCTGCCGCTGGACGGCGCAAAGTCCATCTATGCCTACACC
The DNA here is from genome assembly GCF_003576205.1 of Achromobacter sp. K91. Taxonomy (NCBI): domain Bacteria; kingdom Pseudomonadati; phylum Pseudomonadota; class Betaproteobacteria; order Burkholderiales; family Alcaligenaceae; genus Achromobacter; species Achromobacter sp. K91. The sequence goes on from NZ_QWFB01000054.1 coordinate 75,245, forward strand.
ACTGACACGGGGGCGGGCGGGGCGGATGTCCAGGCCCGCATGTTCACCGGTCGCATGACGGAAGACCCCGCGACCGGCAGCGCTACGGCGGCCATGACGGCCTTGCGCACAGCCCAGCGCGGCGCCGGCGCAATGCGCCTGAGGGTGGAGCAGGGCGTGGACATGGGACGTGCCAGCGTGCTGCTGGCTCACGCCGAACCGCGCGCCGATGGCGTATGGGCGGGCGTGGCGGGCGAGGCCGTGGTGGTCATGGAAGGCACGCTGGAGGCGCCTGACGCGTCCTGACGTTGGCTGCGCTTCGCCGCCTCGTGTATGCTTGCCCTCATGAACGCAAAGCATTTCGCGCCAATGTCTGGCGCAGCCTACCGACGAATCACTCGACGCTTACGTTGAGTGGCTGGTCACGTCCCGGCGCCAAACCATCGGCGCCATATCCTGAAAGCCACGATACCCCTCGTGGCTTTTCTGTTTCTGGCTGGTCCCGCTGTCGAGGCGTATCGCAAGGCTTTCGTTGCCATCCTTGAAGGAACGAAGCATGAGTGCGCAAGACCTCGCCATCCGGCCCTACCATTCGACCGACGAAGCGGCCATCATCCAGCTGTGGCATGACTGCGGCCTGACCCGCCCATGGAACGACCCGCGCAAGGATATTGCGCGCAAGCTTGCGGTGCAGGCGGACCTGTTTCTGGTGGGAGAGGCGGACGGCGCGATCGTCGCGACGCTGATGGGCGGCTATGACGGCCATCGCGCCTGGATCAATTACCTGGCGGTATCGCCCGCGCATCAGCGCCGCGGTCATGCCACCGCACTGATGCAGGCGGTGGAGCGCCGGCTGCTGGAAATGGGTTGCCCCAAGATCAATCTGCTGATCCGGTCGGGCAATATTGCGGTGAAGGACTTCTACGCGACCCTGGGCTTTCAGCAGGACGAGGTCATCAGCCTGGGCAAGCGCCTGATTCCGGACCTTTGACGGATCCCGATCAGACGCTTGCGGATGGCGATCAGATCGCCACGGTCAGGTACACCGCTTCGCGACCCACGATGGGCATGCGCGTGGGCATGAAGATGGTGCAGTCGTCGCAGGGCGAACGGATTTCCTCGGTGCCGTTCATGGCGATGAGTTCACCCTTGGCGAAGGTTTCGAAGCCGATCACCGGACGGGTAAAGGTGAAGTCCTCGGACTTCACCATATGCACTTCGAGCAGGCGGTAGCGCTGCGGCGCGGGCGGGGGCGGCGTGCCGGCAGGCATGTCGATCAGGCCCGTGTGCGCGAGGAAGCGCAGCGTGACGTCGGTGGCCAGGTCGGCGGCGGATTGCGCGAAGTGCTGGCCGCATTCGACCACCAGCGAGCCGCTGCTGTCGGAGTGCGGATCGCCGTGGCGGCCGTAGCCCATGACGCCAGTGCCGGGGAAGAGGTCGGGCGGCATCACCAGATGCACCTGCGGCACGCCGACGGCGCTGGCCAGCGCCGTGTTGCGGTCCATCTCGGTGTAGACCCAGAAGGGTTGCACCGGCGCACGCGTGGAATGGATGTCCAGCACGAAGTCGGCGGCGTCCAGCACCGGACGCAGCTCGCGGGCGCGGCGCAGTTCTGGGCTGTCTTCCGGGCCGTCCAGCATGGCTGCGGACCAGATGCGGTTCAGGTTGTGGACGAGCTGGCGGTTCTCGTAGGGGTTCTCGATATCGAAGGCTTCATAGGCTTCGACGTGCGCGAAGCTGACGGTGAGCGTGCCGATCTTGGGGCGCACGCCCGAGTCCAGCAGATGGGTCGCAGCCACCATGCCGCAGATTTCGTTGCCGTGCGTGATGGCGTTGATCAGCACGTGCGGGCCGGGACGGCCCGACTCGAACCGGTGCACGTAGGGGATGCCGACATTGCCCTCGCGATAGGCCGAGAGATCGCGCGGCAGGACTTCGAGCGGGGCGGTGTCGGGTTCGAAAGCGGGATTTTTCATGGGAGTAGGGCCTATTCAGGACGGATGCCGGCGCGGTCGATCAGGTCTTTGTACAACGCCAGGCGCTCGGACATCATGGCGGTGAACTGTTGCGGGGTCTGGTTCTCGGGGGGCAGCGCGCCGGCCTTTTCCAGGGATTGCGGCATGCCGTCCTCGGTGGCGGCGGTGCGCACGGCGGCCAGCAGCTTCTGGACGATGTCGGGCGGCGTGCCTGCGGGCGCGGCCAGGCCGATCCACGACATGGAATTGAGCACGGGGTAACCCAGTTCCTCGAAGGTCGGCACGTCGGGCAGGGAGTCCAGGCGTTTTGGCGCGGCCACCGCCAGCGCGCGCATCTTGCCGACCTGGATGTGGGGCAGGAAGGGCGCGAGGTTGTCCAGCGCGAACTGCGCCTGGTCGGACAGCAGCGCGTTGATCAGCGGCGCGCCGCCGCGATAGGGCACGTGCACGGCCTGCAGCTGCAGGGTGTTCTTCAGCAGTTCGGCGTTGAGCTGGCCCATGCTGCCGATGCCTGCGGTGGCATAGTGCAACTGGTCGGGGCGCGCCTTCAGCAGCGCCACGAACTCCGCCAGGTTGCGGGCCGGCACGGCGGCATTGGTCACCAGCACATTGGGCGTGCGCGACAGCTGCGAGATCGAGACGAAGTCCTTGATCGGGTCGTAGCCCAGGTCATTGCGCATCAGCGGATTGGCCAGGTGCGAGCTTTGCGACGACGCGACCAGCGTGTAGCCGTCCGGCGCGGCGCGCGCGACGCGCTTGCTGCCGATGGCGCCGCCCGCGCCGTCGCGGTTCTCGATGATGACGCTGGTACCCAGCGCCTTGCCCAGGGCGTCCGCGTACAGTCGGCCGATCAGGTCGACGGAGCCGCCCGCAGGGAAGGGGACGACCAGCGTGATGGGGCGCGAAGGATAGGCGTCGGCGCGCGCGGCCAGCGGCAGCAAGGCGGCGCCCAGACCGGCCAGGATCAGGCTGCGGCGGATCGAGGACGGTCCCTGCGATTGATGCTTCATGGAATTCTCTTGTGGTGACTGCGGGTTTGGTCTAATTTGCAATGAAGATTGCAGGCAGCAATATAAGATGCAATGTGTATTGTGAAATTTGGGGTTATCACCTAGGGCCATGCAAGGATGAACCTGCACCAACGTATTGCCGGCTACGGCCGCAAGCTCAGCAAGAGCGAACAATTGCTGGTCGAGGAGATGCAGGCGCGCTATCCGCAAAGCCTGCTGGAATCGGCGACGGCGCTGGCCAGGCAGGTCGGCACCAGCGCTTCCACCGTGGTGCGCCTGTTGGCCAAGCTCGGCTACGAAAGCTACGCGCAGGCCCAGGTGGAGGCGCGCACGGAAGTGACGGCGCGCCTGGCCTCGCCCGGCGAGCGCGCGGACGCGGTGGGCTCGGACAAACCGTCGGCGCGCGCCTGCCTGCATAACGCCTTGCTGCATGACCAGCACAACCTGAAGGAGACCTACGCGTCGATCGACGTGGCCGCCTTCGAGGCTGCCGTCCGACTGCTGACGCAGCGCAAGGGGCGGGTGCATGTGCTGGGGCTACGCCAGGCCGCGCCGCTGGCCAGCCACGTGGCGCTGTACTTGAACCTGTGCCTGCCTTCGGTCAAGCCCATGGTCGCCGCCGGTCCGCTGTTCCTGGAAGACCAACTGCTCTGGATCGACGAGGCCGACGTGCTGCTGGCGTTTACCTTCAGGCGCTATTCGGTTGCCGCGGCCAAGGCGGTGCAGTATTTCCGGCAGCGAGGCGGCAAGGTGATTCTGATCACCGATTCGGCGTCGGCGCCCGCCGCGGCCTCGGCACACCACGTGCTGATAGCGCGCAGTTCCAGCGCGTCGCCTTTTGATTCCTATACCGCGGCCTTTTCCGTCTGCAATGCCTTGCTGGCGGCGGTTGCGCAGCGCAGCAAACAGGCCTTGGGCGCGGCTCTGGAGCGGGGCGAAGGCTTGTGGGACGCGCAATGGATACGTCCGCCGGGCGGCTGAAAGATGCTGCTCGCACCGTTCTTGCGGCGAGCGCGAAAGGCCAGGATTTGGACCGATTTTCGGCCATTTGGATGAGCTTCAAGATGCGTTCGCACTACCTGCTCTAGTACTTCATAACTCCTTGAAAACATTACTTTTCAAGCCAAAAATTTTTTGGCATATTGCGGCCGGGAAAAACAATTTCGAGGAGCAAGGAATGGGCGCGTGGCCACAGCGTCATATTGATGGATTCGAGGTGGAATGTCAGGTCATCCGGCTGGATACCGGCATGTTGGCGATCGAGGTAGCGGTGTGCCGGAGGGTGGAAGGCGAATTCGAGCGGCGTTGGTCGCTGCCGCGTTTCGTGACCTTCGAGGATCCTGGGACGGCAAGACGCCACGCCGAACTGGTGCTGTCGGGCATCGTGTCGGTGGACGAAGCCACGGGCGAACCGCGCTACGGCATTCTGTAGCGGCGGGCCGGACCCGCAGCGGCAGGCAGGGTTTTGTTTCTTTTCACACAATCGCGTGCTTTGCGCTGGCGGATTTGCCCGGTACATTGGTGTAGGGTGACAACAACAAAGGAGAGTTCCATGTTTGATACTTTTCCTGTCTTGCGTCGTGTCGGCCTGGCCGCCGCGGCGATCGGCGTGGCCGGCCTGATGTTCACGGGTTGCACCACCAACAGTTCCAAGTCAGAGGCCACCGCGACCGAACAGCGCCAATCGTTGAACAGTGCGGCCGACGCCACCTTGGGCAAGCTCTATCAAGCGTCGCCGCAGTCCAGGGAACTGGTCGCCCGCGCCCGAGGCGTGCTGATTTTTCCTGATGTGTTGAGCGGCAGCTTCATCATCGGGGCCGAGCATGGCAAGGGCGTGCTGCGCGTGGGCAGTTCCACCGCCGGCTACTACAGCACCACGGCGGGTTCCGTCGGCTTCCAGGCGGGGGCGCAGTCCAAGGCGATGGTGCTGTTGTTCATGACGGATGAGGCGCTTGCCAAGTTCCGCAACAGCAGCGGCTGGACCGTGGGCGCCGATGCGACGGTTGCGGTTGTCAATGTGGGCGCCAACGGCCGCATCGACACCAACACGGCACAACAACCCATCGTCGGCTTCGTGATGAACAACGGCGGCCTGATGGCAGGCGTGTCCCTGGCCGGTACCAAGATCTCCAAACTGAATCTTTGAACGGGCCTGCCAAGCAAAACGCCGCGGATGTTCTCCGCGGCGTTTTTGTTTGGCGCGTCTGCCGGCGCTTCAGCCCATGAGCGTGTCGCCGTTGTTGCGCACCGAGCTCTCGCGCTGCATTTCGGCGGCTTCGATGTCCGGGTCCAGGCCGCGCCAGCGTCTGATCCGGCCGCGATCCTGTTCGGGCTCCCAGCCGAGCAGGCCGTAGCGCGTGATTTCGGTTTGACCCGTTTCGAATTCCACTTCGAAGTAGCCCTGACGATCGGGTAGCGTGCCGCCGGGGAACCAGTCGGTTTCAGGCATGGTGTTCTCCTTGCTAGGCGATGGGAGGGGCGCCGGCGCGGGGCGCGGCGCTTTCATTGTGGAGGGGCGCCACGGATCCCGCAAGTTGCCGCCGCGGGCTTCACGCGAGCGGGACGGCGGTGGTGTACAGCACCTGCTTCAAGGCGAAGCTGGAACGGATGCTGGCGACGCCCGGGATGCGGGTGATGTGTTCGACGATCAGCCGCTCCAGCGCGTCCACGTCAGGCACCAGGGCGCGTATCAGGTAGTCGGCGTCGCCCGACATGAGGTAGCACTCCATGATTTCCGGCAGGACCGCGATTTCGCGTTCGAACACGTCCAGCGCCGCCTTGCGCTGCTTGTCCAGCGAGATCTGGATGAATACGTTGACCTTCAGGCCCAGCTTGCGCGCGTTGAGCAGCGTGACGCGGCGGTCGATCAGGCCCTCGGTTTCGAGCCGGCGCACGCGCGCCAGACAGGGAGAGGCAGACAGGTTCACGCGCGCGGCGAGTTCGACATTGGTCAGCCGCGCATCGCGCTGGAGTTCGTTGAGGATACGGATGTCGGTGGCATCCAGGTTGATTTCCGGCATAAGTCACCCAGTTACGGTCATTCAGCAATTCATCTGTGCTGAGTATGACGGGTATCTCCCTTGAATGCAGTGAAATATGCTGGGGTTAACCCTATAGACTATTCCATCATTTGGTAATTGTGCCAAAGCGCGGAATATTCAAGCAGTAGATTGGGCAGTAATGAGTCAGCAGAGCACGTTGGGCAGGTTTTTGCCGCTGGTCGGCGCGGTCGCCATCTGGGGCGGCAATTGGCCCGTCATGAAGCTGGGGCTGACGCACATGAGCCCGCTGTGGCTGGCCGCCAGCCGGTTCGGCTCGGCCGCGCTGATCAGCGCGCTGGTGCTGGGCATGCTGGGCCGCCTGCGCCTGCCGACACGGCAGGAAATGCCGCTGGTGGCGGGTGTGGCGCTGCTGCAGATGGGGGCGTTCACGGCGCTGGCGCTATGGGCGATGCAATACGTGGCGCCGGGACGCGCGTCCGTGATCGCCTACGCCACTTCCATCTGGGTGATTCCGCTGTCCTCGCTGATCCTGAAGGAGCGCCTGTCGATGGCGCAATGGCTGGCGACGGGGCTGAGCTATGCCGGCATCGCCGTCATCGTCGCGCCCGCGTTCAGCCCTTGGCAGGCGCACACCGTGGTCGGCCTGGCCATGTTGCTGGGTGCGTCCTTTGCGTGGGCCTGCAATATCATCCAGCTGCGCGGCTACCGGCATATCCGCCTGGGCGCGGACATGATTCCCTGGCAGACCGCCATCGCGGCGCTGCCGCTGGCCGCGCTGGCGTGGATGCGCGATGGCGCGCCCGTTTTCCTGGCGCAGCCCGAGGCATGGCCCGTGATCCTGTACACCGGTCCGCTGGCTACCGCGCTGACCTTCATCGTGGTGCTGGGCATGACGCAGAAGATGCCGCCGGTGGCGACCTCGATCGCCATGCTGTGCGTGCCGGTGATCGGGCTGATCGTGTCGTCGCTGGTGTTCCAGGAGCGCATCTCGGCCGACCTGGCGCTGGGCTTGGCCCTGATCGGCGCCAGCGTGGCGGCGTCGGCGGCGGCGACGCGCCTGAAGCGGCCGCTGGCGCTGCGGGCTTCCTAGCCCGTCAGTACGCCGCAGGCGCGAAACCGGCCATCGGCGCGTTCTAGAATGTCGAGCGCCGGAATCGTTCCGGCTTCTCTTGCAGGCGTGCGGCGGGTATGGATTCCTTATATGTGCTGGTCGCGGCGGGCGCCATGGCCGCCGGTTTCGTGCAGGGCCTCTCGGGCTTCGGCTTCGGCATGGTGGCCATGTCGTTCTGGGCCTGGACGATAGATCCGAAACTCGCTGCCGCCATGGTGGTGTTCGGCTCGCTGACCGGCCAGTTGCTGGCCGCGTTCACGATGCGCCGCGGATTCACGATGGCGCACCTGCTGCCCTTCGTGGCGGGCGGATTGCTGGGGATTCCGCTGGGCGTCAAGCTGCTGCCCTATCTGGATCCGCTGATGTTCAAGGCGCTGGTCGGCGGACTGCTGGCGGTCTGGTGTCCGGTGATGCTGTTCGCGACGCGCTTGCCGCCTATCACGGCGGGTGGACGATGGGCCGACGGCGTGGTGGGAGCGATGGGCGGCGTCATGGGCGGCATAGGCGGCTTCACCGGCGTCATTCCGACTTTGTGGTGCACCTTGCGTCGCTTTGACCGCGACGTGCAGCGCGCGGTGATCCAGAACTTCAACCTGTCGATGTTGGTCGTGACGATGGCGAGCTATGTCTACACCGGCGTGGTGACGCGCGACATGCTGCCGCTCTTTGCGGTGATCGTGCCGGCGATGCTGGTGCCGACCTTGTGGGGCACGCGCGTCTACGTGGGCATCAGCGACGTTGCGTTTCGCCGCATCGTGCTGGGCCTGCTGACCGTTTCGGGCGTGGCGCTGCTGGCGTCGTCCTTGCCCAAGCTGCTTGCCTAGCGACTTTTACAGGTCGCCAGGGCGGGGCATGGCAACATGCTATCGTTGGGTATTCAAGAGAGAATCACCGCATGGCATTGCACCGTTTCGAGAAAGGCGAGTTGGGACATTGGCTGCGCATCGTGGCCGACAATTGCGAGCCCGGCGCTGCCCAGACTGAAGTGCCCGCCCACGTGGCGCAGGCGCTGGAGACGTTGCGTTGCATTGCAGCCGACGCCGACGGCCGCTGGCTGATCACCGAGAAGGGCAAGCTCGCCCTGCGCATGGAAGAGCCGGGCGCCATCCATTTGCGCTAACCCGCAAAATCCAATTATGTCGACAGCAGGCGCGGCCCGGGGCCGCCCTCCGCGTTTCGCCGCGTCTTGACCGTTTGGCGCGGGGATTTCCACACAATTTGCGAATGTTTTCGCAGTATTTCGCGAGTTCGCGACCAATAGGGCCGTGCTACGGGAATTTCCTGAGACGGAATGCGCGATTTGGCTGCTTTTCGACGTATCGCGACCCACGAGTCGCCAGTAAGATGAACTTGCGTGACGTTTGCAGGTCTATTCATTTGCGCGGGGATTCTGCCCCCGCAACGTCACGCGTGGTTCACGCGTTTAGGTAACCGACTGGGAGGTAGCACATGCAGCATCGTGACCAGGAAGTTCTGATCGACGTTTCCACAGCGGCCATGGATACCGGCGGATATGGCGTACTGCTGACGGTTACGGCCGAGGGCGGCACCGAAGTGGATGCCGCGTTTTCCCACTTGGGCAACTGCGCTTCGTTGGACGAAGCACGCGATCGCGCGGAAGTATTCGCGCAGAACTGGGTAGAGGAAAACATCTTCCGATAGGGCGCCACGCCCTGGACGGAGCTGATCGGCGGGACCGGTCTGTGTGAGCATGACGCTTCGGAGAATACTCAAAGGTTTGCGACGAAAATTTCGGTTATCGTTGCTGCTCCAAAATCTGGGGCCCTCATTGGGTATGCGCCGTTCCAAGATGACTGCCGCACAGACCAACTCTTCACTTGCGGAACACATCCGCGCATTCCGCGACCATTTTGATTCCGTTGTCCTGCCCCTTTGGATGGGGCAGGGTTTCAATGGCGCGCTGGGTCTGCCTTATGAATCGCTGGACGCGGCGACGGGCGTCGCGCTGCCGGTCGAGCGCTACCGCGCCATGGCTTGCGCGCGCCAGCTCTACGTTTTTTCGGAAGCGCCGGGCGACGCTGCGGGCGCGCATGCAGATGTGCTGTTCGAATCGCTGCGGCGCGTATTCCGCGACGAGCTTCACGGAGGCTGGCGCTATAGCGTGGACGCCGCGGCGCATCCGCTCGATGACACGCAGGACCTGTACACCCACGCGTTCATCGTGCTGGCCTGCGCCGCCTATTTCCGCCGCAGCCGCAATGCCGATGCGCGCAAGCTCATGCTGTCGACTTCCTCGACCATCGAGGCGCGCTTCAAGACCGCCGACGGGCTGTATCACGCGGCGCTCAGCGCCGACCTGAGCCAGCCTCTGCGCGCGCCCGCGCAGAATCCCATGATGCATCTGACCGAGGCCTACCTGGCCGCAGCCCAGGTCGCGGAGCCGGCGCTGTACGCGCAGCGCCTGCGCGGCCTGGCGCAAGGCATCAGCCATTTCTTCGTGCATGCGGCCTCGCAGTGCATCGCGGAAGAGCGGCAAGGCTCGACCGGCAACCGGCTGGAGCCCGGGCATCAGTTCGAGTGGCTGTCGCTGGTGCAAGGCTCGGCCGAGGTTTTCGACGGCCTGGAGCTGACGGAGTCGCTGCCGCGCGCTGTGCGCTGGTCGCGCCGCCATGGTGTGGACGCGGGCGGAGTGGTGGCGTCGCTGGACGAGTCCGGCGCCGTGATCGACGATACGCGCCGGATCTGGGCGCAGACCGAGTACCTGCGGGTGCTCGGCGTGCTGGGCGACCTGCCCGCGCTGGAGGCCGGCCTGTCCATGTTCCGCGCGCGTTTCCTGCACCCCGGCGGCTGGTACGAATGCCTGGACGCGGAAGGAGCGGTGGTGCGCAAGGACATGCCGTCGACCTCTCCGTATCACCTGGCAACCTGCCTGGCGGCCCTGCCCACTGTTGTTTAATTGTGGCGTTAACAATATTTTTTGGATTTAGGGGCCTGATTCGATAGAAAAGTATTGGTGGAATCCCTTACAATTTAGTTACTAAAATTGTAGGGAAGCACCAATGAGCGTTATGTGCCTGGCTTGCCAACGCATTAACCCCGGGCTTGCAGGCGTTGCGCCGCATGCCCATCTGGGACACCAGGGGTTCACCAATCCCACGCAGAAAGGCCGTGAAGAAAGCCGTGAAGACCATTTCCGCTGCCTGAATTGCGGCGCGAAATGGCTGCGCGAGACCGACAAATGGGGCGTGGACCTCGGGTTCAAGCTCGCACCCTGAGCATTTTCGACCGCGCCGGCAGCATGGCGCAGACCCCCGCAGCGGGCTCCAGATCGGGAGCCCGTTTTCATTTTGTAGTATTCCCGCGCCGGACGCCGGCAACCGGTTGTGTCCGCAGGCTAGGCGCTCAGCCTGGGCTGGCGGCGATCACGTCGGGATCCTGCCCGGCGGTTTCCAGCAGCCATCGCCGGAAACAAGCCAGCGCGTAATGGTCGCGGCGCTGGGCCGGGGCGCATAGATGGTAGCCACGGTCGATGCGGATGGGCAGGTCGGGAAACGGGGCCACCACGCGTCCGGCCTGCAGGTCGTCGCGGACCAGGCAGCGCTGCAGCACGGCGATGCCCATGTCGGCCATGACGGCGCGAACCAGGATGGAAACCTGGTCAAAGCCATTGGACAGCTGGACCGAGGCGCGCGGCACGCCGGCGGCGGCCAGCCACTGCGCCCAGTTGTCCATGCCATTCGAGTGATACAGCAGCGGTTCCCCGAGCAGGCCGGCTGGCGTGTCCCAGAGTCCCTGCGCGCGCCGGGCCGCCAGACGGGCGGGGTGGCAGATCACGACCAACTCGCGCCCGATCACGTAGTCCACCTGCCAGCCCGGCCATTGCTCCGGCATGCCGGACAGGATGCTGGCATCGGGCGTCTCACCCGAAAAATCTTCGTTGCGGCGGTAGGCCGCGAAGCTGAGATGGATATCCGGATGGCGCGCATGAAAGTCGGACAGGCGGGGCACCAGCCAGGCGCTGGCCAGCGTCGGCACCGTCGACAGCGTCAGGCGCAGGCGACGGTCATTGGCGCGCAATCCGGCGCTGAGCGACTCGATCTGCTGCAGCGGGCCTAGCGTGCCGTCGTACAGGCGGCGTCCGGTTTCAGTCAGGGTCAGGCCATGGGCGTTGCGATGCATCAGCGGCTGGCCGAAATGCGCTTCCAGTCGGGAAATGGCGCGGCTGACGGCGCCCTGGGTGACGCACAAGACCTCCGCGGCGCGGGTGAAGCTGCCCAGGCGTGCCGCCGTCACGAAGGCGTGCAGTTCGGACATGGAGGGCGAGTGCAGTCGCATCTAGCATGACCATTGGTAATGAAGCCGTGCAATATAGTCGTTTGAAAGGGGATCGTAAAGTTCGGACACTGGCGGCCTTGTCGACTGACCTTCAACTTTCGGAGTCATCCCCCATGTCCCGCCGCCTCCTGGGCCGGTCCGCGCGCTTCGCGCTCGCCGGCATGTTCGCCACGTTGTCCTTTGCCGGCATCGCCCAAGCTGCCGACTATCCCGCCCGCCCCATCAAGCTGGTGGTGCCGTTCGCCGCTGGCGGTTCGACCGACATCGTGGCGCGCCTGGTGGCCGAGTACGCCGGCCGCGACCTGAAGCAGACCATCGTGGTCGAGAACAAGGCCGGCGCCGGCGGTTCCATGGGCATGGAGCAGGTGGCCCGCGCCACGCCCGACGGCTACACCATCGGCATGGCCACGATGAGCACGCACGGCTCGAACCCGGCCGTGTTCCGCAAGATGAACTACGACCCGGTGAAGGACTTCGTGCCGGTGGCCAACGTGGTCGCCGTGCCCAGCATCTTCGCGATCAATCCGGGCTTGCCGGCCAAGAACATGGCCGAGTTCGTGGCCCTGGCCAAAAAACAGCCGGAGCGCTATAGCTTCGCCTCGCCGGGCGTGGGCTCGCTGGGCCATGTGAACATCGAGAACTTCATGATGCTGTCCGGCATCAAGCTGCTGCACGTGCCGTACCGCGGCGCGGGTCCGGCGTTGAATGACGTGATGGGCGGGCAGGTGGATGCTATCACCGACAACCTGTCCTCGACCCTGCCGCAGGTGCAGGGCGGCAAGCTGCGCGCGCTGGCCGTGCTGGGCGCCGAACGCTCGCCGCTGTTGCCCGACGTGCCGACCTACATCGAGCTGGGGTACCCCGACATGGGTACGGGCGGCTGGTTCGGCCTGGTGGCGCCCGCCGGCACCCCGCCGGCCGTGATCGAACGCCTGAACAAGGCAGTGCGCGCGGCCCAGGACGATCCGGAATTCCGCAAGAAGGCCGAGGAAGTGGGTGGTACGCTGGTGCGCACCACGCCCCAGGAATTCGAGGCGCAGATCCAGCAGGCCCTGGCGCGCTACGCCAATGTCGCCAAGACTGCCAACATTCAGGCTGATTGACGATGACCCACGCCGACTTCGACGCTGTTTCCGTACACGAGCCCACGGGCCCGGGCTTGCCGCTCGTTTGCGATTCGCCGCATAGCGGCGAGCGCTATCCCGACGATTTCGGCGCCGCGGCCACCCTGGCGCAATTGCGCCAGGGCGAGGACACGCACGTGGACGCATTGTGGTCGGCGGCGCCGGCCCTGGGCGCGACGCTGATCGCCGCGAACTTTCCGCGCGTCTATATCGATCCCAACCGCACGCTGCAGGACCTGGACCCGGAGCTGCTGGCGCAACCCTGGCCCGAGCCGCTGGACCCGGGCGAGAAGACCCGCCTGGGCAAGGGTTTGATCTGGCGCAGGATGGACAGGTCCACGCCGATCTACGACCGCAAGCTCACGCTGGCCGAAGTGCGCCACCGCATCCAGGCGTATTACGAGCCTTACCACGCGGCGCTGTCGCAGGCGATCCAGCAGGTGCGGCAGCGTTTTGGCGCGGTCTGGCACCTGAACCTGCACTCGATGCCCAACGACGCCTACGAGCGCCTGGGCCGCAAGAGCGAGCATCCGCTGGCGGACTTTGTGCTGGGCGACCGCGACGGCACCACCTGCGAGCCGGAGTTCATCGCCCTGATCGAGACCGCTTTGCGCGGCAAGGGCTACACCGTGGCGCGCAACGACCCCTACAAAGGCGTGCAGTTGATCGCGCAGATCGGCCAGCCGGCCTTGAATCGGCACAGCTTGCAGGTGGAGATCCGCCGTCCGCTGTACATGGACGAAGCCACGCGCGAGCGCAACGCCGGCTTCGCGCCGCTGCAGGCGGACCTGTCCGACGTGCTGGCCCAGGTGGCGGCCTACGTGCGTGCGCGCCAGGCGGCGCTGGCTTAAGTTTTCCCGCGGCGGGCCGTAGTCGGTAACAAGGAACCGCGCTTTTTTGGGCGCGGCCACACGGAACCGCAATGGCTGAGAAGATCATCAACGGATTTTCGGTGCTCGCGTACGCGACCCAACCCGAGGGGCGCGTGCCGCCGCGCGCTTTCATCGAAACGCGGCGGTTGCCGAAGAAAAAGAGCCAGGCCGAACGGGACGCGCAAGCGGCAGCCCAGGCCGATGCGCCAGCGCCACCGGATGACGCCGTGCAGCAGGAAGCCGAGCCCGACACCCAGGCTTTCGAGATCTTCATCAGCCGACGCTTCCGCAGCACGGTCGAGGCCATGTCGGCCGCACGCAACGCGCTGGACCGCGTCAAGCAGGTCGACGAGGACGGCGTTCCGGACCACTTGCCCGAATAGTCCAGCCCCTGGGCGGCCATGCGTCGCCCATATTGTTATCCCGACTTTGTATTTGTCTAACCCCTGAGCGCAGGTCGATGATGCCGCATGGCAATCATCGCCATTCACAGTCTGCTCAAAAGGAAGGTTGATGAATACGAACGTCCATTCCCGCGCCATCTCCACGCGGGGAATTTCGCGCCGTGCGCTGCTGCGCGCGGCAGGCGCCGCAGGCCTTGCGGCGCCGCTGGGCATGCTGGGCTCGCGCGTGCTGGCCGCCAACGCCGCACCGCGCACGTTCAAGATCGCATGGAGCCAGACCGCAGTCTGCCAATCGCCCGTGTCGGTGGCGCTGGAGCGCGGCTTCTTCGACAAGTACAACCTCAAGGTCGAACGCATCAACTTCAGCGGCTCCACCGACCAGCTGCTGGAGGCGATCGCCACCGGCCACGCCGATGGCGGCATCGGCATGGCGCTGCGTTGGTTGAAGCCGCTGGAGCAGGGCTTCGACGTCAAGCTGGCGGTGGGCACGCATGGCGGCTGCATGCGCTTGCTGACGGCGCAGGATTCGCCGATCAAGAGCGTCAACGACCTGAAGGGACGCCGCGTGGCCGTGTCGGACCAGGCCAGTCCGGTGAAGAACTTCTTCGCGATCCGCGTGGCGCAGCTGGGTATCGATCCCGAATCCGTGGACTGGCGCCAGTACCCGCAGGACCTGTTCGGCGAAGTCCTGCGCAAGGGCGAGGTCGACGCCATTGCGGGTGACGATCCGCTGATCTACACGCTGCGCGAGGACAACAAGCTGCGAGAGATCGCCACCAACATCGAGGGCGATTACGAGAACCGTACCTGCTGCGTGCTGGGCCTGCGCGGCGATCTGGTGCGCAAGGATCCAGAGGCCGCCGCGGCCATTGCGCGCGCGGTGATCGACGCGCAGCGCTGGACGGCTTCCAACCCGGACGAGACCGCGCGCATCTTCGCGCCGTATGTGCCCGGCAAGGTGCCGGCCGAACGCGTGGCCGCGATCCTGCGCAGCCATAGCCATGGCCATGCCTCGACGGGCGCCGCGTTGCGCGAAGAGATCGTGGGCTACGCCCGGGACCTGAAGACGATCAAGGTGCTGAGCGCGGGCCTGGACGTCAACAAATACGCGCAAGCGGTGGTGCCCAATGTCCTCGGCTGACGTATTGCACGCCCCGGCCGCGGGCGTGAATCGGCCCGCGCGCGACTGGCGCTTGTGGAAGACCGGTATCGCCGCCGCCGCGCTGTGGGCGGGCGTGGGCGGCGTGACGCTGGCATGGCCGAACGTCGAGGTGGGCTTCTCGTCCTGGGGCTACACGCGCGAATTCGGCGCGGCGGCCTTGGCGCTGGCGTTGCTGCTGTTACTGGCGGCGGCGCCGGGGGCGGGGCAGTTGCGCGCCGTGCGCGCCTTGCACCGCGCCGGCCCCTGGCTCGCGGCCCTGGCCGTGGCGGTGGGCGCCTGGGAGATCGCGACGGCCAAGCTGGCGCTGCTGCCCAGCCCGTTCTTCGCGCCGCCGCAGTCGCTGATCGAAGTCTACGTCTCCGACTACAAGCGGCTGGCCGACAGTCTGGCGAATTCGCTTTGGCTGCTGGCCAACGGCTTTCTGCTGGGCGCGGCCGCGGGTTTCCTGACCGGGGTCGCGATCGGCTGGTCGCGCGGCCTGGGCTATTGGGTGCATCCGGTGCTGCGCTTCCTGGGGCCGGTGCCTTCCACGGCCTTGCTGCCTATGGCGTTCTTCTTCTTTCCGTCGAGCTGGTCGGCAGCGGTCTTCCTGATCGCCCTGGCCACCTGGTTTCCGGTCACGGTGCTGACCTGGTCGGGCGTGGCGGGCGTCAACCGGGCCTACTACGACGTGGCGCGCACCATGGGCGCCAATGAGTGGTTCCTGGTGCTGCGCGTGGCGATTCCGGCGGCCTTGCCGCAGGTCTTCGTGGGCCTGTTCATGGGCCTGGGCGCCTCGTTTTCGGTGCTGGTGGCGGCCGAGATGATGGGCGTGAAGTCCGGGCTGGGCTGGTACCTGTCATGGGCCCAGGGCTGGGCGTCCTACGCCAACATGTACGGCGCGCTGATCGTGATGGCGCTGGTGTTCTCGGGCCTCATTACTTTGCTGTTCCTGGGGCGCGACCGCCTCCTGGCCTGGCAGAAGGGAGTCGTGAAATGGTAGCGGCAGCGGTGCCTGACAAGCGGGATGCGGCCGGCGCCGCATTGGCCGTGCGCGGCGTGAACCATCACTTCGACCTGGACGGCGCGCAACTGCCGGTGCTGGACGGCATAGACCTGGACGTGAAGCCGGGCGAGTTCGTGGCGCTGCTGGGACCCAGCGGCTGCGGCAAGTCCACGCTGCTGCGCCTGGTGGCGGGCCTGGAGCCGCCCGCCGCGGGCGGCCTGCTGGCGGACGGCGAGCCGATCACGGGGCCTTCGCCTTCGCGCATCGTGGTGTTCCAGGACCCCACGCTATATCCGTGGCGCACGGTCTGGGACAACGTGGCCCTGGGACTGCAGGCGCGCGGGCTGTTGAAGACGCAGCGCAGCCGGGTGGACGAGGCCTTGCAGCGCGTGGGCCTGAAGGCGTTCAGCCAGGCCTATCCGCATCAGCTGTCCGGCGGCATGGCGCAGCGCGCCGCGCTGGCGCGGGCGCTGGTCAACGATCCGCGCATCCTGATCCTGGACGAGCCGCTGGGCAAGCTGGACTCGCTGACCCGCATCGCCATGCAGTCCGAACTGGTGGACCTGTGGCAACGCGAAGGCTACACGGCCTTGCTGGTCACGCACGATGTGGAGGAGGCGCTGTTCATGGCCACGCGCATCGTGGTGCTGAGCGAGCGGCCGGCGCGGATCAAGGACGAAATCGTCAACGACCTGCCGTACCCCAGGCATCGCGGCGATCCGCGCCTGGCCGCGTTGCGCCATCGCGCGCTGGCCTTGTTGGGGCTGGATGCGACGTGGTGAGCATCGTGCAACGCCGGCCGGCGGATGCCGCTGGCGCGGCGCGGTGGGCCCGGCGGCGCATGGCGGCGCTGTTGACGGTCGGCTTGGCCGCATTGGCGTTGGCCCTGGGCGCCGCGGTCTGGCGCTCGCTGGGCCAGGCTCCGGCATTGGCGTATTGGCCATTCGCGTGGCGCTACGACCCGGACCTGCCCGTCAGCCCGCACACGTGGCGCCAGCTTTGGCTGGCGCTGGCGCAGTCGGCGGCGGCGCTGGCGTTGCTGTGCGGCGCGCTGTTCGCCAAGCGCCGCCGGCTGGCATGGCTGGGCGCCGCCGTCGCGCTGGCGCTGCTGGCTGACTGGCCGAACCCGCGGATGTTGCTGGTCGAGGCGCACAGTTCTTCCTATCAGCGGTCGCCGTTGCCGTTTTCCGATGCCAATCTGTTGCAGGGCGGACGGCTGTACCAGGCGCATTGCGCCGCATGCCACGGCGCGGCGGCAGATGGGCGGGGCGAGCGCGCGGCCAGCCTGCCGGTGTGGCCCAGCGTGCTGGGACCGGCCCTGTTCCAGAACAGGCTCGAAGGCGAGCTGCACTGGCGCATCGCGCAGGGCGGCCAGGAACCGGCGGCCAACCCCGCGATGCCGGCGTTTGGCGCAATGCTGAACACGGAAGAGATCTGGCAGGTGCTGGACTATCTGCGCCTGCGGGCCTATGGCGTCAGCGGCGGCAGCGGCATGCCGGCGGTCGCCGCACCCGTCGTGGCGCTTGCCTGCCGCGACGGCCGGGCGACGCGGCTCAGCGGCTTGCGCGGCTTGCCCCTGCGTGTGATGGCCTACGCGCAGGGCGCGGCCGAGGAACCGCAGGATCCACGCCTGCTCACCGTGGCGCTGACGCGTGGCCACACACAGCGCGTAGACGCGGATTGCGTGGCGGCAGGCGTAGAGGCCTGGAACGCCTATGCGCTGGCAGCCGGCGTGTCTCCTGACGAGCTGGTGGGCGCGCAGTTCATGGTCGACCGCCAGGGCTGGCTGCGCGCGCGCCGCCTGCCAGGCGCGGCTCCGGCGTGGACCAGCGCGGACGATGTCTGTGGGCCGGGAGGACGGATGGAGGGAGCGACGGCCCGCGGGCTGGGCCAACTATTGCAGGCGATGGATCGTGCGCCCATCGCCATTCCGGATATGCGCCGCGAACATTGACTGCGGCGCTTGCTCAAGCACATATCAACCCCAAGCGAGGTCTGCAACATGAGTACGTTGAACGAATATCTGGGCCAGAAACGCGAGGCCGTGCTGGCGCGCAACGCGCGCGATCCGCACACCGTGACGCCGGTGAAATTGCGCGCACAGGTCAGCGCCGAAGGCCGCAGCGGCGTGCGCCGAATCCGGATCCGAGATCACCAGGTGGTCAGCGACAGTCCCGCGGATTTCGCGGGCTATGACCTGGGACCGAGTTCGCCCGAGCTGCTGCTGGGATCGCTGGGCAGTTGCCTGACGCATATCTTCCTGATCAAGGCGGCCGAACTCGAATTGCCGCTGGAGTCGCTGCAGGTGGAGATCGAAGGCGACCTGGACCCGCGCGGCGGCAAGCCGGGCTATGAGCAGGTGCCATTCTTTCCGCACAACATCCGCTATACCGCGCACATCGTGTCGCCGGCCGACGAGAGCGCGGTGCGCGCCGTGCATGAGGCGGTGGAGCAATGGTGCCCGATCCTGAACCTGCTCAAGCAGCCGCAGCCGCTGGAAGGCCGCGTGCAGCACACCCGCTCGGCGGCGCAATAAGCAAAGGCCTCAAGTCAGCGTGCTGCGCATCAGGATCTCGGTCAGCGCGCGCGTGGGCTTGTTGGGCGCGGGCGCCGAGATCACGATGAATTCCACCTGCGGCAGCGCGGGCAGTTGCGCGGCGCCTGCTGGCGCGGCAAGGCCGAGCGTGGACAGGTGCGAAGGCTGCACCGTGATGCCCAGGCCGGCGCGGGCGGCCGCCTGGCAGCCCGCATAGCTGGTGCTGGTGCAGACGATCTGCCAACTGCGGCCGGCGCGGGCCAGCGCGTCCAGCGTCAGGCCGCGGGTCACGCTGGGTTCGCGCAGCAGGATCAGCGGCAGCGGTTCGTCCGGCGCCACCCGCAGGCCTTCCTTGGCCTGCCACAGCAGGGCTTCCTTGTGCAGCGTCTGGCCGCGGCGGTCGCCCTTGCGGCGCTTGCCTATCATGACGTCCAGGCCGTTGTCGTCCAGCAGCTTGTAGAGCTCGCTGGTGACGCCGATGGTCAGGTCCAGTTCGACCTCCGGGTGGGCCAGCCGGAAGGCGGCCAGCACGTCGGGCAGAGGTCCCATTGCCAGATCGTCCGAGGTGCCCAGGCGCACGCGCCCACGCAGGCGCGGCGCGTCGAACAGGCGCTCGGCCCGCTCGTGCGCGTCCAGGATGATCTGCGCATGCACCAGCAGGCTGCGGCCGTCGCTGGTGAGCGCGAGCGAATGCGTGTCGCGCTGGAACAGACGCCGGTTCAAGGCCTGTTCCAGCTGGCGGATGTGTTCGCTGACCGTGGGCTGGGTCAGGCCCAGGCGCCGGGCGGTCTCGGTGAAGCTGGGCGCGGCGGCGGCCGCGGCGAAGGTCTTGAGCCACAAGGGATTGAGCATAGCGGCCTGGTCATAGGAAAGTCCGATGACAGTTAAAGTACCCAGTGGGCTTCACGATGGCAAGCGCCGTGCCTATAGTTTCCGCAATCCCTACGGAAATCTTTGCCATGCGCCGCTTCCTGCCCGACCAATTCACGCTCATCCTGATCGCCACGGTGGTCTTCGCCAGCTTTTTCCCTGCCGTGGGCAAGGGCGCGGCGTTCATGACCGTGGCCAGCAACATCGCCATTTCGCTGCTGTTCTTTCTGCACGGCGCCAGGCTGTCGACGGACGCCATCGTGGCTGGCGTGAAGGACGTGCGCCTGCACGCGCTGATCCTGGCTTGCACCTTCCTGCTGTTTCCGGCGCTGGGGCTGGGCCTGCGGGCGCTGTTTCCCGGCCTGTTGACGCCTTCGCTGTGGCTGGGCGTGCTGTTCGTCTGCACCCTGTCTTCCACCGTGCAGTCGTCTATCGCCTTTACCTCCATGGCGCGCGGCAACGTACCGGGCGCGATCTGCGCGGCCACGGCTTCCAACCTGCTGGGCACCGTGCTGACGCCGCTGCTGGTGGCGGTGCTGCTGCACCGCCAGGGCGGAGGCCATGGGCTGGCCGACGCCGGCCGCATCCTGTTGCAGCTGTTGTTGCCGTTCGCGGTGGGCAGCCTGCTGCGGCCCTGGATCGGCGCCTGGGCCCAGCGCAACAACCGCACGCTGTCGAAAGTGGACCGCAGCTCCATCCTGCTGGCCGTCTACACGGCGTTCAGCGAGGCGGTGGCGCAGGGTATCTGGCACGCGTTCCCGGCCATCGACCTTGCGTCCATGGTGCTGGTGAACGCCTTGCTGCTGGGAACGGTGCTGCTGGTCACGACCTGGGGCAGCCGCAAGCTGGGGCTGTCCAAGGAAAACGAGATCACGCTGGTGTTCTGCGGCTCGAAGAAGTCGCTGGCCTCGGGCATTCCGCTGGCCACGGTGCTGTTCGGCACCTCGCAGATGGGCGTGGTAGTGCTGCCGCTGATGATCTTCCACCAGATGCAGCTGATGGTCTGCGCGGTGCTGGCGCGCCGCTACGCGGAGCGGCAGGCGCCGGCTGAAGCGGCGGCGGCGCGGGCTTGAAGTCTCTTGCTTGAGCGTAGCCCCCTAGGCGGGCGTATCTTCCAAAGGGCGGATCTTGCCGGCCGGCTGCCAGTAGACCGCGCCCTCGCGTTCCTCGACCGTCAGCACGGTCAGGCGGCCGTTCTTACAGGGGCCGCCCACGCATAGCCCGGTGTCCGGCTGGTAGGTGGCGCCGTGGCGCGCGCACATGATCAGGTCGCCGGCGCGGGTGAAGAAGCTGCCTTCCCAATCCAGTTCCACGCCCACGTGGGCGCAGCGGTTCAGATAGCCGTGCACGCGGTCCTGGTAGCGCACGAAGAAGGCCGTGGTGCGGCCGGCGGCATCTGACACGGGGATCTTCACGCCGAGGCCGCCGTTGGCGAGGTCGGAGGAAGCGCAGACGCGGACGGCGGGGACGGGGGCTGAATCCTGCATGGTGGGCCTGGAAATCAAAGGGTGCGATGTTCGGACAGGGGCGCGGGCTTGTCAATCCGGCGAGCCGGTCAGGGCGCTTTGCTGCTGGCGGGCCCACATGCCGGCGTAGATGCCGTCCTGCGCCAGCAGTTGGGCATGGCGGCCGCGCTCGACGATGCGGCCTTCGGCCAGCACGATGATCTCGTCCGCGTCCGCCACGGTGGACAGGCGGTGGGCGATGATCAGCGTGCTGCGGCCCTGGCTGACTTCGCGCAGATTGGCCTGGATTTCGCGTTCGGTGTGGGTGTCCAGAGCGCTGGTGGCTTCGTCGAACAGGAAGATGGGCGGGTTCTTCAGGATGGTCCGGGCGATCGCCACGCGCTGCTTCTCGCCGCCGGACAGCTTCAACCCGCGTTCGCCCACCATGGTCTGGTAGCCGTCCGGCATGGCCATGATCAGATCGTGGATATGGGCCAGGCGCGCCGCCGCCTGGATCTCTTCCTCGCTGGCGCCGGGGCGGCCGTAACCGATGTTGTAGAGGATGGTGTCGTTGAACAGCACGGTGTCCTGCGGCACGACGCCGATCGCGGCGCGCAGGCTGGACTGCGTCACGTTGCGCACGTCCTGGCCGTCGATGAGGATCGCGCCGCCGTCGGCGTCGTAGAAGCGGAACAGCAGGCGCGCGATGGTCGATTTCCCGGCGCCGGACGTACCGACGACGGCCACGGTCCTGCCGGCGGGGATGGTGAAGCTGACGCCCTTCAGGATGGGGCGGCGCGCGTCGTAGCCGAAATGCACGTCGCGGAACTCCACCGCGCCGCCCGCCACGCGCAGGGGCTGGGCATCGGGCCGGTCGGCCACCTCGCGGTCCTGTCCCAGCAGTTCGAACATGCGCTCCATGTCGATGATGGCCTGCTTGATTTCGCGGTAGACGAAGCCGAAGAAGCTCAGCGGCTGGTACAGCTGCAGCAGGTAGGTGTTGACCAGCACGAAATCGCCCAGCGTGTAGCGGCCTTCGGCGATGCCGGTGGCGGCCATCCACATGACCAGGGTCAGGCCCACCGAGATGATGGCGGCCTGGCCGATGTTGAGGATGGACAGGCTGACCTGGCTGCGCACGGCGGCGCGTTCATAGCGCTTTAGCGACGCGTCGTAGCGGCGCGCTTCGTGTTCCTCGTTGCCGAAGTATTTGACCGTTTCGTAGTTCAGCAGGCTCTCGATGGCTTTGGTGTTGGCCTCGGAGTCGGTTTCGTTCATCTGGCGCCGGAACTTGGCACGCCATTCCGTGACCAGCAGCGTGTACGCCATGTACAGCGTGACGGTGGCGCCCGTGGCCAGCGCCAGCCAGATGTCGAACATCTTCCACAGCACCACGCAGACCAGCCCGATTTCGAAGAAGGTCGGCAGGATGCTGAAAAGCAGGAACGACAGCAGGGTCTGGATGCCCTTGGTGCCGCGCTCGATGGCGCGGTTCAGGCCGCCGGTCTGGCGCGTCAGGTGAAAGCGCAGCGCCAGCGCATGCAGGTGGCGAAAGACCTGCAGGCCAACCGCGCGGATGGCGTGCTGCCCGACGCGCGCGAAGATGGCGTCGCGCAGTTCCGAGAACAGCAGCGAAAGCACCCGGGCCGTGCCATAGGCCAGGATCAGGCCCAGCGGCACGGTGACGGAACCCGGGGCGCCCTGGCCCAGCTCGTCGATGGCGTGCTTGTACAGCAGGGGGACATAGACCGTGGCCACCTTGGCCGCGAACAGGCACAGCAGGGCCGCGATCACCCGCGTTTTCAGGCCCGTCTCGCCGGGCGGCCAGAGATAGGGAAAGAGCGTGCGCAGGGTGGAAAAGCCGCCGCGGCGCGCGGGCCGCGTGTCAGGAGCGTTCATGGTCTTGGGGGGATGCATGGGCCGTCGGGCCGTCGGAAGCGCATTATCGGCCACAGGCTGCAATTCTGTCGCAGCACCGCGCCCAGGGGCGGAAACGCCTGCTTTGGCAGAGGGGATTCAGGGATTTTGCGGCTCTGGGGGTAATATCGGCCTCACGACCCCTGGGATGTTTAGACCTCTCCCGGGGGTTTTCAATCCGGCATGGTGACTCGGGCGCAGCCTGGCGGGCCCGTTCTTTACTGTCTCAACCAAGGATGAAGCCTGGCTGCCCCTTGGTTGCGCGACCCGGCGCATATTCGCCGCGCGGACGTCGCGTCGCAAGCTACGGAGGGTCTTATGGCGAAAGTACCGGCAATGCAATTGAACGACGGCGGCAAGATTCCCCAGCTGGGCCTGGGCGTCTGGCAGGTGCCGAACGATCAGGCCGCCGCAAGCGTGAAAGAGGCGCTGGCGGCAGGCTACCGCTCGGTGGACACTGCGGCCATCTACGGCAACGAGGCTGGCGTGGGCGCGGGCTTGCGCGCGGCCGGCGTGGCGCGCAAGGATCTGTACGTCACGACCAAGCTCTGGAACGACAGGCACGGCTACGACGAGGCCCATAAGGCCATGGACGAGAGCCTCGAAAAGCTGGGCCTGGCTTACGTGGACCTGTACCTGATCCACTGGCCCGTGGCCGGCAGCACGAAGTTCCTGGACGCCTGGAAGGCCATGGTCGAAATGAAGGAAGACGGCCGCGCGCGCTCGATCGGCGTGTCCAACTTCACCCAGGCCAACCTGGAGCGGCTGCTCGACGCGTCCGGCGTGACGCCGGCCGTGAACCAGGTCGAACTGCACCCAGGCTTCACGCAGCAGGCGCTGCGGGCCTTCCACGCCAAGCACGGCATCGCGACGGAGTCATGGAGCCCCTTGGCCCAGGGCGGCGTGGCCAAGGACAAGGTCATCCTGGAGCTGGCCAGGAAGCACGGCAAGTCGCCCGCCCAGGTGACGCTGCGCTGGCATCTGCAGCACGATCTGATCGTGATCCCGAAGTCGGTGACGCCCGCCCGCATCCGCGAGAACATCGACGTCTTTGACTTCGAGCTGTCGGCGGCCGACATGGCCGCCATCGACGGCATCAAGGAAGGCGCGCGCCTGGGGCCGGACCCCGAGACCTTCGGCAAATAATGCCGCACGCCGGCACGGAACTGGCGGTCGCGCCTAGCGCTGCAGCGGGAATACCCAGTAGCGCACGATGACCGCCAGCAGGATGGCCAGGGCGATCCAGGACGCCCAGTGCCAGCCTCCCGTGCCCAGCAACGCGGCCAGCAGGCCGAACACGCTGAGCACGCCCAGCAGGATCGGCGCGCCCCAGACAAACATGAAACCACGGGCCGTCTTGCTCATGCGGGAGTCCTTTTCGGGATGGCGGCGGCCTGGTGCTTGCGCACGAGTTCGGCGATGCGCGCCTCGGTGGCGCGGCGGCGGGCCAGCCAGAGATAGAGGCCGCTGACCAGCACGATGATGGTAATGACGTCCAGCAGCGCCCAGATGATCTTCAGCGGCATGCCGCCGTAATCGCCGAAATGCAGCGGCCGCGACAGTTCCAGCGCGGTCAGGTACCAGGGCATCTTGGCCACGGTGGTCAGTTCGCCGGTCTTGCCGTCCACCAGCACAGGCGTGTTCAGCTTGGAGGTGAGCGGCGTGTCGCCGCGCATCCAGGTGATGTAGTGGTGGGGACTGCCGAAGGCATTGCCGGGAAAGGCGATGAACGACACCTCGTTGCCGGGCAGGGCCTTCCTGGCCGTGTCGGCGGCGCCCTGGGCCGAGGCCAGCTCGGTGGGTACGTTCTGGCCCTTGTAGGGTTCCAGGATGCGCACCAGTTCGGTGGACTGCCACAGGCGGAATAGCGGCGTGGAGAGTTCGTTGATCACGCCGGTCACGCCCACCACGAAGGCCCAGACCAGCGTCACGATGCCCAGCAGGTTATGCAGATCCAGCCACTTCAGGCGCGTGGAGCGGGAGGCGCGCACCGTGCCGAATTCCAGCTTTTTCATGAAGGGGCCGTAGAGCACCACGCCGGACACGATTGCGACGCAGAACAGCAGCCCCATGAATCCCAGGAACAACTCGCCGGGCAGGCCCGCGAACAGGTCCACGTGCAGCGCCAGCATGATGCCCATGAAAGAAAACTTGTCCTCCGTGTACAGCGGACCGTCCAGCAGCACGTCGCCGGTGCGCGCGTCCATGCGCACGGCGTGGCCGGACACCTGGCCGTCGCCGGGCGTTTTCGCCATGCCCACATAGACCTGAGGTTCGTCGGGATCGAAGAACAGATAGTCGACGACCTCGCCCGGATACATGGCGCGGGCGCTGTCGACCAGCTTGTCCAGGTTGGCGCGCGGGGTCGAGGCAGGGACGTCGGACAACGGCTTGCCGTCGTCGAGCCAGTGTTCGATCTCGTGGTGGAACACCAGCGGCAAGCCGGTAAGACAGATGACGAGCAGGAAGATCGTGCAGACCAGGCTGGTCCATTTATGGACCAGATACCAGGTTTTGATGGTGGACGCGGCAGTCATGGGGGAGGGCGGGGCCCTTGCAGGCGCGGATTGGGGAAAACTGAATATTATCGCGAATAATATCGATTCTCGTAACCAAATTTTGACCACGGCGCGGCAAAGGGGGACAGGCGGAGCGGCGTGAAAGCGGGTTAAAAAGAGGGATCGAGCATCAACCAGTGGTAGCCCCCGGATCATCATGGAGCAGCGTTTTCTCAAAGTCCCGCGCAACGAGCTAGGCCGCGATTTCGCGGTGGGCGACCTGCATGGGCATTTTTCCCGCCTGCAGGAAAGCCTGGACGAGCTGGGCTTCGACCCGTCCCGGGACCGCCTGTTTTCGGTCGGCGACCTGGTGGACCGGGGGCCGGAAAGCGAGGCCGCGCTGGAGTGGCTGGCGCGGCCGTGGTTCCACGCGGTTCAGGGCAATCACGAGGATTACGCGATCCGCCACGTGCGCACGGGGCAGGTGGACGTGGACAACTGGCGCGGCTACGGCGGCGGCTGGTTCCTGGACCTGCCTTCTGATCGCCAGCAGGTCTTTGCCGAGGCTTTCGCGCAATTGCCCATTGCCATCGAGGTCGAAACCCTGGACGGCGCCGTGGGGCTGCTGCACGCGGATTGCCCGGTGCTGTTCTGGCCGCGGCTGGAATCCGCCTTGCAGGACCGCTACCGGCGCACCAGCGCCGCCTGCCAGTGGTCGCGCGACCGCCTGCGGCAGATGGACCGCACCGGCATCCGCGGGGTGCGGGCAGTGGTGGCCGGGCACACGCCGGTGCCGGCGCCGCTGCTGCTGGGCAACGTCTACCACATCGATACCGAGGGCTGGAAATCCGGCTACTTCACCTTCCTGGACCTGGAATCCCTGCGGGCCTGGCCACGCGAGGTCGTGACCGAACTCGCGGAGCAGGAATAGCCAGGCCTGGATTCCCGGCGGCTGTCGCCGGCCGCGGTCAGAGCGGCCGGGCGGCCACCGGTCCGGCACCGCTGACGGCGCTGGCGCGGGCGGGCGTGTCGGCGTCCACGCGCGGCACGGGGATGGGCGGGATGGCAGGCGGCGCGTTGCCTGCCGGCGCGCCGCCCGCGGGGGCCACGGGAACCGGCAGGGCCACCGGCGGTTGGGCCGGACTGCTTTGCGGCATTGCGCCGCCGCCGGGCGGCAGGGGTTTGACCGAGGTGTCCACGCCGTCCGTCGAACGGTTGTTGTTCAGGAAATCGGTCAACGCGTCGCCCGAGGACAGGTCCAGCGAGGCCACGGCCTGGCCCGGCGGGAATTCCGAGAAATAGTATTCGCCGTTGTCCACGATCAGGCCGTCCGGCCGCGGCGCGGGCTTGGCTTCGGGCACGCCTTTCAAGGCCGGCTGCATGTAGTCCAGCCAGGTGCTCAGGGCCAGGCCGCTGCCGAATTCGTTGGTGCCCAGCGACTTGGGCTGGTCAAAGCCCATCCAGACGGTGGTGGCCAGGCTGGGCGTGAAGCCCGAGAACCACACGTCCACGGCCTCGTTGGTGGTGCCGGTCTTGCCGCCGATGTCGTTGCGCTTGAGCACCTGGTGCGCGCGGGCGGCGGTGCCGCTGACCGTGACGCCGCGCAGGATGTCGTCCATGACCCAGGCGGTGCGGGGATCGATGGCGCGCGCCAGGGCGTCGCCGGCGACGACAGGCTGGGCCTGCATCAGCACGTTGCCCGAGCGGTCGGTGACGCGGTCCACCAGATACGGGGTGACGCGGTAGCCGCCGTTGGCGAATACGCTGTAGCCGTTGACCACTTGCAGCGGCGTGGCGCCGCCCGCGCCCAGCGCCAGCGGCAGCACGGCCGGCCAACGCGACTTGTCGAAGCCGAAGCGGGTCAGGTAGTCCTGCGCATATTGCGGCGAGATGGCCTGCAGGATGCGGATCGACACCATGTTCTTGGACCGCATGAGGCCCTGGCGCAGCGTCAGCATGGGCTCGTACTTGTTGCCGTCGTTCTTGGGCTGCCAGGCCTTGGAGCCGGTCTGCTCCGCGGTCAGCATGAAGGGCTGGTCGGAGATCTGCGTGGCCGGGGTCAGGCCGCGTTCCAGCGCCGCCGCGTAGACGAAGGGCTTGATGTTGGAGCCGGGCTGGCGCCAGGCCTGCGTCACGCGGTTGAAGCCGCCGCGGTTGTAGTCGAAGCCGCCGATCATGGCGCGCACGGCGCCGTCCTGGGGCACCATCGAGACCAGCGCCGCCTGCAGCGTCGGCATGTTGATGATTTCCCAGCTGTCGCCGTTCTTGTGGATGTAGACGACCGAGCCGCGGCGCAGCCGCTGGCTGTCGCTGGCCTTGGGGTTGAGCGCGCGCGCCACCACTGCCAGCGCCTTCTTGTCGCTGATGGTGATGATGTCGCGCGCGCTGCGCGCCAGCGTCACTTCGGTGGGGCTGGCGGCCAGCACCACGGCGGTCAGCAGGTCTTCGCTGTCAGGTGTCTTTTCCTGCACGCCGTCGAGGATTTCATCCAGCGCGGCCGGGTCCTTTTCGACGCCCTCGGGCAGGTCGATCTGGTCCTCGGGGCCCGGATACACGGCGCGGCGCGTGTAGTCCAGCACGCCGTCGCGCACGGCGCGGTAGGCGGCTTCCTGGTCCTTGGAATCGATGGTGGTGTAGACGTCGATGCCCTTGGTGTAGGTCTGTTCCTGGAACACGCCGTACATGAGCTGGCGCGCCAGTTCGGCCGGGTAGTCGCCGTGGATCGCGAAGCCGCGCGCGCTGGCGCCGTCCGCGCCGCGAATCGTCAGGCGCTGCTTGAGCGCCTCGTCGGCCTGTTCGGGCGTGAGATAGCCCAGCGTCTTCATGCGGCCCAGCACGTAGTGCTGACGGATCTCGGCGCGCGGGAAATTGGTGATGGGGTTGAAGCGCGACGGGGCCTTGGGGATGCCGGCGAGCATGGCGGCCTCGGCCGGCGTGACTTCCGACAGGGGCTTGCCCAGATAGGTGCGCGAGGCGGCCGCGAAACCATAGGCGCGGTGGCCCAGGTAGATCTGGTTCATGTAGAGCTCAAGGATCTGGTCCTTGGAGAGCTCGGATTCGATCTTGAACGTCAGCAGCAATTCATAGAACTTGCGCGAATAGGTCTTTTCCGACGACAGGTAGAAATTGCGCGCCACCTGCATCGTGATGGTGCTGCCGCCCTGGCTCTTGGAGCCCTTGACGAGGTTGGTCACGACCGCGCGCGCCACCCCCATCCAGTCGACGCCGCCGTGGCTGTAGAAGCGGTCGTCCTCGGCTGCCAGCACCGCCTGGCGCATCACGGGCGGGATCTCGTCAAAGCGCAGCACGTTGCGGTGCTCTTCGCCGTACTCGCCGATCAGGACCTTGTCCGCCGTATAGATGCGCAGCGGCACCCGCGGACGGTAGTCCGTCATGGCGTGCAGGTCGGGCAGGCTGGGCCAGGCCAGGGCCAGCGCCAGGCCGAGCGCGATGCCGCCGCACACGGCGGCGCCGCCGGCGGCTACGCCCGCCTTGACGAGAATGCGTTTCCAGGGGAGGCCCGGTTTGCCGCCCGGGGTGGCGGAGGATTGCTGGGGGGTGCTCATTGCAGGCGATTCTAGGGCAGAACACGATGGACCGCCCAGAGGGTCATAAGGTTTCAGTAACTAAACATGAATTGCGTCGCGAGTGACGGCAAATCCGGTTGCAGGCGTCAGCCATTGTTCAGGTAGCGTTGGGGCGGCGCGCCCAGCGCACGGTGGAACATGGCCGAGAAGGCGCTGGCGCTGCGGTAGCCCAGGTCAGCGGCGATGCGCGCGACCGGCACGCCCTGCGACAGCCGGCACACCGCCTCGGCCAGCCGGACCTGCTGGACCCACTGCCGGTAGTTCAGCCCCAGTTCGGCCTGGAACAGGCGGATCAGCGTGCGGGCGCTGGCGCCGACTTCGTCGCCCCAGTCCTCGATGCCGCGCTGCAGCCCCGGATCGTCCAGGATCGCCGCGCAGATGGTCTGCAGACGCCGGTCGCGCGGCCAGGGGATCTGTAGCGGCGCGACGCGTGCGGCGGCCAGCTCGGAAAGCAGCAGGGCGGCGACCTGCCCGGCGCGGCCGTCCAGCGGATAGTCGATGGGTTCGGCGGTCAGCGCCAGGATCAGCTCGCGCAGCAAGCCGCCGACCTCGACCACCTGGCATTGCGGCCAGTAGCCGCGGGCGGTCTCGGCTTCGAGATAGAGCGAACGCATGGACACCGCGCCCACCATGTCCACGCCATGCGGCACGCCCGCCGGCACCCACAGCGCGCGCAGCGGCGGCAGGGCCCAGAAGCCGCTGGGCGTGGTGACGCGCATGACGCCTTCGACCGCGTAGACCAGTTGCGCGCGCGGATGCGAGTGGGTGCCCGTGCGGGTGCCTGGCAGGAATTCCTTGGCCATGGCCGTCACGGCGCGCGGCCGGTGCTGGTAGTCCTGCGGATTGACGCTGCGGGCGGGGTCGGGCAAAAGGAGTCGGGCGGGCATGCGTGTCACTTCCGGCATAAGGATGAGTTGGGCGGCTCAGGGCTGGTTTGCGTATTTTGTCACCATATTTTGTCACTTGAGCGACGAAAATTGGCAGATCGGTTCCGTCCCGGATTCCTACACTGGGTACTGGTCCGGCGTGGCGCTGGACATGTCCATCCCCATTACTTGCGTCCATCGCCCATGAATCCCCCTCAGAACTCCGCCGCCGGCGTCGCCGACGCCAATCCGGTCCCGCCGTCCGCCGCTTCCTCGGACCCATCCACTGCCTTCAAGGTGCTGGGCGCGATCAGCGTGGCGCACCTGATGAACGACATGATCCAGTCGATCCTGTTGGCCATCTATCCCATGCTGAAGGATTCATTCAGCCTGTCGTTCGCGCAGATCGGGCTGATCACGCTGGTCTATCAGCTCGCGGCCTCGCTGCTGCAGCCCTTCATCGGTTTCTATACGGACCGCAATCCCAAACCGTACTCGCTGCCGGTGGGCATGGGCTTCACCCTGGTGGGGCTGTTGCTGCTGTCGATGGCGCCGTCGTTCGGCTGGCTGCTGGTGGCCGCGGTGCTGGTGGGCACGGGCTCGTCGGTGTTCCACCCGGAATCCTCGCGCGTGGCGCGCATGGCCTCCGGCGGACGCCATGGCCTGGCGCAGTCGCTGTTCCAGGTGGGCGGCAACGTGGGCTCGGCGCTGGGGCCGCTGCTGGCCGCGCTCTTCATCATCCCGCACGGGCAGCGCAGCGTGGCCTGGTTTTCGCTGGCGGCGCTGTTCGGCATCGTGGTGTTGACCGGCATCGGCCGCTGGTACAGCGCCAACCGCGTCCTGCTCAAGCCGCGCGCGCGGCGCGAGGGCGCGGGCAACGGGCTGTCGCGCAACCAGGTGCTGGGCGCGCTGGCGGTGCTGGGCGTGCTGGTGTTCTCCAAGTATTTCTACCTGGCCAGCCTGAACAGCTATTTCACGTTCTACCTGATCGACAAGTTCGCGCTGTCGGTGCGCGAGGCGCAGCTCTACCTGTTCCTGTTCCTGGCCGCGGTGGCGGTAGGCACGGTGGTGGGCGGACCGGTAGGCGACCGCATCGGCCGCAAGATCGTGATCTGGGTGTCCATCCTGGGCGTGGCGCCGTTCACGCTGCTGCTGCCCTATGTGAACCTGTTCTGGACCGGCGTGCTGGTGGTGATCATCGGCATGGTGCTGGCCTCGGCGTTCTCGGCCATCGTGGTCTATGCGCAGGAGCTGGTGCCGGGCAAGGTGGGGATGATCGCCGGACTGTTCTTCGGCTTTGCCTTCGGCATGGGCGGCGTGGGCGCCGCGGCGCTGGGCAAGCTGGCTGATGCCACCAGCATCGGCTATGTGTACCAGGTCTGCGCCTATCTGCCTTTGCTGGGCGTGGTGGCGATCCTGCTGCCGAACGTGGAGAAGGCGCGCCGCTGAAGGCGGGCGCCGGGCCTGGCGCCGTCAAGCCAGGAGGCTCACAGCGCCAGGCAGGGCCCGTATCAGCCGGCCTGCACCGCGTTCAGGCGGGGGCGGCTGATGTCGATGCCGGTGATGTCGCCGGCCGCGCCGTGGTGGACGACGCAGGTGTGCGCGGAGCGCACCTGCATCAGCTGCGCCGGGCTGATCGCGAAGCTGGCCGCCACGCGGCGGTCGCCCACCGGCTTGATGGGCTTGCGGCGGTCCTTACCTGCGAACTTGCGGTGGTTGTAGACGGCCCAGCCCACCAGCACGCCCGCGTTGATCAGCGCCAGCAGCGCATAGCCCCACAGCGTGTGCACGGTGGGCAGGAACACCGGCCAGAGCGAGACATCGGGGCCGCCCGCGGCGGCGCGCAGGATCGCCAGGATGCCGGCGCCGAACAGATAGACGAAGGCGAACCAGCCGACGGCGGTCAGGACGAGGTCGAACAGATAGCCTGCGCGGGAACGTTGCGTGGTGATGATCATGACGTTGCGTCCGGTGATTTGATGCCCCGGTCCGGGCTGGTCCAGCGCGCGCGCCGGGCCTGCTTGCGGAGCATGACTTTGGGGAAACTGACCAGGGTGGTGAACAGGCTCACCATCCAGAAGGCCAGCGGATACCAGATGACCCAGTACAGCGAGCGGGCCAGGCCGGGCTCGTAGCGGCGGTCGATCAGGATGCTGACGACGAACTGCAGCAGGCAGACCACGGCCAGCATCATGCCGGTGAAGGCGGGCGGCATCAGGCTGGCGATCTGCATGTTGTTGGGCAGCGTGACCACCTGGCTGACGGCCCACAGCAGCACCGACACGCCGAAGGCGAAGGCCCAGGCGGTGGACAGGCAGAACTCGGCCATCAGCGGCCACAGGCGGCGGTGGCGCCAGACCCAGATCGAACGCAGGTTCTTCAGGAAGACTTCGGCGCCGCCCTGGGCCCAGCGCAGCCGCTGCTTCCACAGTCCGCGCAGGGTTTCGGGCATCAGGATCCAGCACAGGCCGCGCGGCTCATAGAAGATCGACCAGTGGTCGCGCTGCAGCTTCCAGCTGATGTCGATGTCCTCGGTGATCATGTCCAGGCTCCAGTAGCCCACGCGGTCCAGCGCCGCGCGCCGGAAGGCGGCGACCACGCCGGATACAGTGAACACCTGGCCGTAGACGCGCTGGGTGCGCTTGATCAGCCCGATGATGGAAGAGAACTCGCCGACCTGGATGCGCCCGATCATCGTGGAGCGGGTGCGGATGCGCGGGTTGCCGGTGACGGCGCCCACGCGCGGATTGTCGATCAGCGGCGCCACCAGGTAGGCGGCCGCGTCCGGGTCCAGCATGGCGTCGCCGTCGATGCAGACCAGGTACTCGCTGCGCGCAGCCATGGCGCCCATGCGCAGCGCCATGGCCTTGCCCTGGTTCTGCGCCAGGTGCACCACACGCAGCCGCGGATGGGCGGCGGCCATGCGGTCCAGCATGTCGGCGGTGCCGTCGCTGGAGCCGTCGTTGATGGCGATGACCTCGATGTGCGGATAGTTCTGGCCCAGCGCCGCCAGCAGCGTCTCTTCGCCGTTGTCGGCCTCGTTGTAGCAAGGCACCAGGATGGACACCAGCGGATTGCCGGCCAGGGCCGGCGGCTGGCTGTCCTTGCCCCATTTCCAGTGCCGCTCCCAATGCCACCAGAAATAGATGCCGCCAGCCATCCACATGCCGGACATGAACAGGGGGTAGAAGAATACGAAGCCCAGCAGCGCTTCGCCGGTCAGCATCAGGGTGAAGCCGAAGGGCGCGCCAAGCACCGCGCAGAGAATCAGCAGGGCAATCAGTCGGTCTATCATTTGATCGGATACCAGGCTTCGGAAATGGCGGGCCGGATGCCTTGCAACCGGGGCTGGTCTTGCGAGAAATCGTCGGGGTAGTAGCCGAAGCTGCGCGAGCCGCGCAATTGCAGCCGCTTCATCCAGCCGGCCAGCACGGCGGTGTCGACCGGCGTGGCTTCGGGACGGCCCGGGCCGGTGCGCCAGTCGCGGGCCTGCAGTTCGAATACCGTCTTGTCCAGCGCCCCGGGGCGCTGCGCGACGGTATCGACCAGCCGGTCCAGCCAGGCGTTCTCCTTGCCGGCGGGCACGTTCTCCATCAGCGGCATCGCCATCGGCGCGGTCCAGTCATAGGCGCCGAGGAAGTCGTCCAGGTTCTGCGCGAACCAGGTTTCGCTGCCGGGGTTCAGGATGGGTTCGGCAAAGATGTTGCGCGCCGTCTTGATTTGCGGGCCGCGCACCGCGCGCACCCGCTGCGTGAGTTCGGCGGTGAAGTCCACCAGCGCGCGGCTCTTGTAGCGGGTCCAGCGTTGCAGGGTGTCCGGATCCGCGCGCAGTTCGGCGATGCTGCCCGGCAGGCCCGCGGCCCGGTAGGCGGCCAGCGCGCCGGGGCTGGCGTCTTCGAAGTCCGACAGCAGCGCGTCGTCATGGAACAGGATGCCGTCGAAGATCGCGTAGCGGGACAGGTCCTCGTACAGATCGCCGATGCGCGCACGCACGGTCGGGTCGAACGGCGACAGGCGGCGGTACTGGTCGGGATCCGGCTCTGGCTGCGCCTGGCCTTCCTGCCAGCGCGTGACGCGGGGCAGGGCGGGATCCAGGTCGAAGGACAGCACCGGCATCCAGGCGTAGACCATCACGTTGGCGCGGTTGTGCAGCTGCCATGCGGCGCGGTTGAAGAGATCGGCGCGCATAGGCAGCCAGCGGTTGGGGAAGTAGACGGACTTCACCAGGCCGTCGCCCACGGGGTCCGAGTAGGCCTGCAGGAACACCGTGTTGATCTGCATGTCGAGGATGCGCTGCACCAGCTCGCCCAGGTTGCGGTCGGTTTGCGCCGGGTCCGGGTCGTAGACGTAGTCCAGGTCCACGTGCGCCACGCGCATGAAGGGCTGGGCTTCCATGCCGACCACGCTGTTGGCGAAGGGCTTGAGCGTCGGGTCGCTGGACAGCAGCAGGCGCGGCGTGGACATCAGGCGGCCGACGCGGCCCGGGCCGTCCTCCAGCGTCAGCGCCAGCTGATAACCGTGCTCGGCGGTAATGCGCAGGGTGGAGCCGCCTTCGGCGCCATAAGGCCAGACCCAGACGCGCGGCTTCTTGCCGGTGGCGCGGCGGATCTTTTCGGTGATGGCGGCGACGTCGCCGCCCATGCGCGCGTCGAACTCCGCTTCGGTCTCGTAGCGGCGGGTCTGCGCATCGTAGGCTCGGATCGCGGCGGCGGGCTCGGTATTGCCCTGGGGATTGGCCAGCGCGCCGTAGTGCGAGGCATTGGTGTGCGCAGCAATCTCGACCAGCCCCGAGCGCGAGATCTCGCGGATCTCGTCCCAGTTCAGGAAGCGCTTGCGGTCTTCGGGGCTGCCGCCGAAGTCCACGCGCTGGTTGGCCGGCGTGTCCATCCAGACGCCGACCGGCGCCAGCAGCGCGGGCCATTGATAGGCTTTCAGGATGGGAAGCACGCGGGTGTAGAAGCTGCGGTAGCCGTCGTCAAAGGACAGCAGCACGGCGCGCTCGGGCAGCGGCTTGCCGCCCTGGCGCGCGGCCAGGATCTGATCCACGGTGACGGCCTGGTAGCCATTGGCGCGCAGCCAGGCCAGCTGTTCGACCAGACGGTCGGTGCGCACGCTGAGAAAGCCCTGGTCGGGGTCTTCGTCTTCCACGTCGTGGTAGGCCAGGGCCAGGAACTGGCCCTGCACCCAGGGCTGTTCGGCGGGGGCGAGCGGGCGCTGGTCCGGCGGCGTGTAGACCGGGATGTCCTTGGCGCAGGCGGTCAGCGCCAGGATCGCAAGCAACAGCAGGCCGGCGAGAATCAGGCGGGTATGGGTTTTAAGCATCATGGCGTTACTCGGATCCGGGTTCAGAAGCGGTACGTCAGGTCGAACACGATGCGCAGTTCGCGCTCGCGTTCGCCGTCGTACGGGCGGCTGGTGCCGGTGATCATGGCGCCCATGTCGAGGACGTCGTTGGCGCGGTATCGCTGGCCGTAGCCCAGCGCGATCACGCCGCCGGTGCCGTAGCCTTGCTGGGTGTAAGCGCCTGCGCCCAGGGTGCCGATCTGCTCCCAGGCGGTTTCGTAGCGGCGGTACAGGGTGTGCGTCAGGCGCACGCCGGGCAGCAGCATCAGGTCCGACCGCGGATTGAAATAGGGCACGTTGTTGTCGTGGCTGTTGCGCTGGGTGGACGCCTCGAACTCCAGGTCCGCCAGCAGGTGCGGCGAGGTGTAGACGCGCTCGCGCCCGGCCAGGCCCAGCGCCCAACGGTTGTTGCCGTCGCTGAAGTGCGAAGGCGACAGCGCCAGCGTCCATTCGCGGCGCTCGTCGGCTCGCCAGCGCACGTAGGCCGACAGGCTGTTGGAATAGATGCCGCTGGTCAGCGCGCGCAGCGGCGTTTCGCGCGACATGATTTCGCCCGAGCCGCCCACCTGCCAATGGTCGTCCAGGTCGTAGGCGGCCGACAGGCGCGCGCCCGGCTTCACGCCGTGGCCATAGTCGTGGGTGGAGACTTCGCCTTCGATCGTGAGGTCGCGGCCGCGCCATTCCACGCCGGTGCGCAGCCAGCGGTAGTTGCCGCGGCCTTCCTCGAAGTCGCCGGAGGCGTAGCCGCCGCCGCCGAAGACTCGCCAGTTGTAGTCCAGCGGCGCGGAGTACAGCACGGCGTCGATGCCGAAGTCGCCGCTGCCGGTGACCGGGCTGTCGGATGCCAGGCCGCGGTAACCGTTGATGCGCAGCTCGGCCTTGTTGTGCACTTCCCATTCGCGCGCCAGGCGGCGGCTGGTCAGGTTTTCGGGCGAGCGGGCCATGGTGTCCTGCGACAGCGCTTCGGCCTGGCGCCATTCCTGCAAGTCCAGGGCGGTGAAGCCCTGGCCGTTCTCCACGCCCAGGCTGCGCGGGGCCAGGGTCTCGGCCATCTTCAATTCGACCTCCGAGGCGCGGGGGAGCGATTGGGCGCGGTAGACGGTGGCCAGGTCGCTGCGCAGTCCGGAGTTGTTGGGCGCGTTCTCGACCATCTCTTCGAGGCGCTGCCGGGCGGCGACGGTGTCGTTGGCCTGCAGGCGAGCCGACGCCAGGGTCTGGCGGCTTTCCAGGTTCAGGTCGTTGGGCATGCGGGTGGCCTGGCCCTTGTAGTACAGCCAGGGGGCGTAGCCCGATTCGACGCCTTCGGTGACGGCGCTGGTCTCGTTGAACTGTTCGCCCTCGGCCAGCGAGTAGTACAGGCCGGTCTCGGTCGCCAGGCGCTGCTCGGCATCGTCGCCGCGCAGGGCGTCGTCGGCCGCGACCTGCCGATAGATGTCGCGGGCGCGTTCGGGCTGGCGCACGTACAGGTAGGCCGATGCCACGTCGTTCAAGGCGTAACGCGGCACCGTGACGCCCTCGGCCAGCAGGGCTTCGTATTCGCGGACCAGATCGGCCATGCGCACGCGGACGTGCAGGGCGTGCAAGCGGTCGATACGGGCGCGCAGCGCGTCGGCGCGGGCGTCTTCCTGCTGCTGCCAGACGGGGATCAGTTCGTCGTAACGCGCCAAAGCCTTGTCGGCCAACACGAAACGTTCAGCTTCCGACCGCGTGGGCATGGCCGCCAGCCGCACCTGTTGGGCCAGCGCGTCGGCCTCGAAGCCGCGCATCTGGCCAGCGTCGAACAGATCCTGGTGACGGCGCGCCAGCTCCAGCGCCACGTCCGCCATGCGCGCGCGCTGCAGCGCCCAGATGTACTCGCGCAACACGTAAGGGGTGCCGGGCGCGGCGGCCAGGGCCAGGTCGGCCTGGTGCAGCGCTTCATATGGCTCGCCCTGGCGGGCGTGGACGTAGCTCAGGGCAAGGCGGGCGTCGACATCGCGGGGATGGCGCTTGAGCCAGCGCGCCGCGGCCTCGCGCGCCTCGGGGTAACGGCCGGCATCGGCCAGGGTCATGATTTCGCCGGCGCGAAAAGCGGACTGGCCGGGATGGCGGCGCGCGCCCGCCTGGTACGCGGCCAGCGCCTCGGGCCAGCGCTGCAGGTCGCGGTAGGCGCGCGCGACGGAAAGCTGGATGTCGCCGGGCAGCGCCGCGCCTTGCGGCAATTGCTCGTAGGCGGCGACGGCTTCGGCGGGCTTGCCGGCCCATCCGGCGATGATGATGTGGTCGTAGATGGCGCGGCTGCCGCCGGCCGGACCTTGCTGGCGCAGCATCGCCAGCGCGGGCTCGTAGTCGCCGGCGCGCGCTCTGGCGATCAAGGCGTCGTAGTCGTTGCCGGGGCCGGCCAGCGCCATGGCTGGAGCCAGGATGGCGCAAGCCGCCAGCAGGCTCAGTCTCGGTCCAACGGCACCCAGGGGTGTCGATCCTCTGTTTTGCATCTGTAATACTTCCGCAGTTGCGACTCGGGGCGTTCCTGGTCCGGCCGGCCGTGGGCGTGCCTTTTTTCGGCGCGAGCCGAGGCGACGCGCAGCACAAAGGCGCCGGCGGCGGCGGGAAGGAACACTTTTTGGTTAGGACTGCGCGGCGCCCGCTGCGGGGACCTTCGCACTCGCGCTATGGGAGTGCATGGCTAGTACGCGCCACGCCCGTAGGGCGTGATTGCGGCGCTCTTGATGGCACCGTCAATGGCCCGAATTATAAGTGTGTTAACTGTCAGTCAACTGTCAATTAGTGCAAAGGGCCATGGCGAAAGTGCGGCCGTGGCGTATTCTTCGTCGCTTGCCGCGCAATCGTCTTGGCGCGGGCGGTAAAGGTTCAGGGCGAAACGGCGTGCGGCGACGGACGGGCGCCAGGTTGTGCCGGTCTGTCGCTGTACGGGTAACAAAAAGCGTCAGGGGTGGTGGGATGTAACGCCGCCTCATGAGGCATGAACCCAGTGCAGCAATGACGAGCGACGGCGAACGCCCGCGGGGCGCAAGCCGGCAAACACCATGACGACTTCTCTTTTCTTTCTGATGTGGGGCCTGGCCACGGCTCTGGCATTGCCGTTGCTGGCGCCATTGCGCGCCCGCGACGTGGGCGGCGTCGCCGCGTTCACGGCGGGCAACGCGCTGGCCGTGCTGTCGCTGCTGGCCTATGCGGCCTCGCCCATCCTGCCGTCCGCCGTCTATGTGATGGTCTCGAACGCCGCCTGGGTCTGCGCGGTCAGCCTGGTCTACGTCGGCGTGCGGCAGTTCTTCGGCCTGCGTCCGCTGGCGCGGCGCACGGCGGCGCTGGGCGCGCTCAGTATCGCTGCGTTCGCGCTGCTGCTGTACGTGGCGGATGACCTGCGGGCGCGCATGCTGCTGTTTTCCGCCTACACCTTCGTGGCCATGATGGCGACGGGCATGGTGTTCTTCCGCCAGCGCAAGCGGCTGCACACGCGCGGCGTGATGCTGTACATGATGCTGGCAAGCTTCGGCCTGGCCGCGCTGCATGCCCTGCGCCTGGCGGTCTACAGCGTGGGCGGACAAGAACCCTCGTCGCTGCTCGAGCCCAGTCCCTGGGGCCTGTTCTTCATTGTCTGCGGGACGGTGACCGTGCCCGGGCTGTTCCTGGCGCTGCTGCTCCTGATCCAGACCAGCCTGTCCGAACAGATGGAAGCTGCGCTGACCTTCGACGGCCTTACAGGCGCCTATTCGCGCCGCAGCATCCTGGACGAGCTGGAGCGCGAGTTGCAGCGCTGCCAGCGCGCCGGCGGCAAGCTGGCGGTGTTGGTGCTGGACATCGACCACTTCAAGTCCATCAACGACCGTTACGGCCATGCCGCGGGCGACGCGGCGCTGCGCCATTTTTCGAAGGTGGTGCAGCGGGCGGTGCGCGCCAGCGACCGCTTCGGCCGGTTGGGCGGCGAGGAATTCGTGCTGCTGATGTACGACTGCGATCCGGCCCGCGCGC
This sequence comes from Achromobacter sp. K91, assembly GCF_003576205.1. Classification (NCBI taxonomy): domain Bacteria; kingdom Pseudomonadati; phylum Pseudomonadota; class Betaproteobacteria; order Burkholderiales; family Alcaligenaceae; genus Achromobacter; species Achromobacter sp. K91. The sequence goes on from NZ_QWFB01000054.1 coordinate 114,200, forward strand.
TGGTGCAGGCGCAGCGCGTCTGCGACGCCCTGCGCGACACGCCCTTCCACCTGCAAGGGCGCGAAGTACGGATGACCACCAGCGGCGGCCTGGCTTCGTACCAGTCGGGAGACGGCGCGGACGGCATCCTGGCGCGCGCCGACGATGCGCTGTACCGCGCCAAGGAACATGGGCGCGACCGCGTCGAGATGGCCTGGATCGGCCGTCCCGCGGGCCGCGCGCAGGAGCGCGGCCCGGCGGTGGTGGAGGAGGAGGTCAGGGCTTGAGATGTTCCGTCAGGAACTTCTCCATGGCTTCGTAGAACTCGAATTTGTTCTCGTCGTTGTGGAAGCCGTGGCCTTCGTTGTCCTTGACCATGTACTCGACCTCGACGCCGCGGGCGCGCAGCGCCTTGACCATCTGGTCGCTTTCGTCCTTGTTCACGCGCGGATCCTTGGCGCCCTGCGCCACGAACAGCGGCGTCTTGATCCTGTCCGCGTGCAGCGCGGGCGAGGTGGCGGCCAGGCGTTCGCGGTCGCGTTCGGGGTCGCCCACCATGTCCTGCATCTTGTCCAGCATGGGCTTCCAGTATGGCGGAATGGACTTCATGAACGTGAACAGGTTGGACACCCCCACGTAGTCCACCGCGGCGGCATACAGGTCGGGCGTGAACGCCACGCCGGCCAGCGTGGCGTAGCCGCCATAGCTGGCGCCGTAGATGCCGATGCGCTTGGGATCGGCGATGCCTTGCCCAATGAGCCACTGCACGCCATCGGTGATGTCGTCCTGCATCTTCAGGCCCCATTGGCCGAAGCTGGCTTCCCAGAAGGCGCGGCCATAGCCGGTCGACCCGCGGAAGTTCATCTGCAGCACGCAGAAGCCGCGGTTGGCCAGGAACTGGACTTCAGGGTTGTAGCCCCAGCCGTCGCGCGCCCACGGACCGCCGTGAGGATTCACGATGCAAGGCAGGTTCTTGGGATCGCGGCCGGCGGGCAGCGTCAGGTAGCCGTGGACCGTCAGGCCGTCGCGGGTCTGGTAGCTGATGGGCTGCACGCGCGACATGTCCGCCTCGGGAATGGCGGGATTGATGTCGGCCAGCTTGGTCAGCGTATCGGCGGCGGCGTCGTAGATGTAGCGCGAGCCGGGCGTGCGGTCGTTGTAGGCGGCGACGATGAACTTGTCTTCGTCGCGGTTGGATCCCTGGATGGCGAAGTCGTAGCCAGTGAGCTTGGCCGACAGTTTCTTGAAGAGCGTCTCGCTCTGCGCGTCGAAGAACTTGTATTGCGGCTTGTCGGTCTGGTAGGCGGCTACCGTCAGCACGCGGCGCTTGCGCGAGTAGCCGGCGGAATCCAGGTCGACGGTGTCGGGCGTGAAGATTTCTTCCTCGGCCTCGGGCTGGGCGGGGTCGATCACCACCAGCGATAGCTTGTCGCGCCCGCGGTTGGACAGGGCGTAGAACTTCTTGTCGTCGAAGGTGAAGAACGCCGGACTGACGCTGGTGCGGTAGTCGGTGGTGATGAGCGGACGGAATTCGGAAGATTCGTCGTCGCGGTAGAGCAGGGTGGTGTTCAGGCCGTCGCTGGCGACGGCGGCGCGCACCTTGCCGGCGTGGTCGGTCTGCCAGCCGACGATGTTGCCCGGGTTCTGCGCCACCAGCTCCGCGGCGCCCGTGTGGACGTTGACGCGGTAGACGTCGAAGACTTCCGGATTGCGCTGGTTGTGGCTGATGAGGACGTGGTCGGGATCGTCTTCCAGATCGTCCTCGATGCCGGCGCGCACGCCTTCATACGGCGTTAGGTCGGTGATCTTGCCGGTCTTGGCGTTGACGGCCAGCACGTGGAAGTTCTCGTCGCCGCCGAAATCCTTCTGGTAGAGCACCACGTCGGCGCCTTTCCAGAAGAAGTTGCTGATGTCGCGCGCGGTCTCGCTGGTCAGTTGCCGCGGGTCGCCGACAGGCGTGCTGCCTTGCAGCGGCTGCACGTAGATGTTCATGCGGGCGGGATTGCCGTCCACGCTGGTGGGCTGCATGAAGCCCAATGTGCGGCCGTCGTCGGCCAGGCGGAAGAAGCCCCGTTCGGGGTTGCGGAAGAAATCCTTGAGGGGATAGACGCGCGGCGGTTGCGCGGCGCTGGCGCCCAGCGAGACGCCGATGATGCTGGCGGCCAGGACGGTGCGCTTGAGGAATGAGAACAAGGGGGACCTCCGAAGTTGCCGCGGCGGGCGCTTGAGGCCGGCCGCCGGGTGGTCCGCCGATAATGCCATAGCGGCGCGGGCGGTGTCGAACCGCCCGCGGACGCTGCCGGGCCTGCGCCGGCCTTATTGCGGCTCCAGCCCCGTGGCCTTGACGATGGCGCCGTACTTGGCCATTTCGGCGCCGATGAAGGTTTTGAATTCCTGGGGCGGCTTGTAGGAAATGGCCAGCCCCTGGCCCTGCAGTTTTTCCTTCACGTCGGCGGCCTGCAGCGCCTGGGCCGTGTCCTTGGAAATGCGTTCCACCAGGGCCGGCGGCATGCCGGCGGGGCCGAACAGGCCAAACCAGTTGGAAATGTCGAAGTCGTCCAGGCCGACCTCCTTGGCCGTCGGGGTCGAAGGCAGGATGTCCTGACGCTGGGGACCGGCGATGAACAGCGGGTGCAGCTTGCCGGCGCCGATCTGGCCGATGATTGCTGGCGCCGTGGCGAAGAAGATATCGATCTGGCCGCCCACCAGATCGGCCACGGCCAGCGCCGTGCCGCGGTAGGGCACGTGGGTCAGGTTCATGCCGGAGCGCACCCGCAGCAGTTCGCCGGCCAGATGCTGCTGGCCGCCCATGCCCGGCGAACCGTACACCAGCGGCGCCTTTGCGCCTTGTTGCTTGAGATCGGCGTAGGTGGTGGCGGGCAGCTTGGGACCGCTGACCAGCACCAGCGGCGCATCCGCCACCAGGGCGATGGGCTGCAGGTCCTTCAACGGGTCGTAGCGCATCTGCTTGTAGACCAGCTTGTTGATCGAGACCTCGGGCGTGTAGGCCAGCAGCAGGGTGTAGCCGTCGGGTGTGGCGCGCGCGACCTGTTCGGCGCCTATCATGCCGCTGGCGCCGGACTTGTTCTCCACGATGACCTGCTGGCCCCAACTGGTGCTGAGCTTCGCCGCGAGGATGCGGGCGATCACGTCGGTGGCGCCGCCGGGCGTGTAGGCAACGATCAGGCGCACCGGCTTGTCGGGATAGGGCTGCGCCTGCGCGTACATGGGAAGGCAGGCGGCGGCCAGCAGTCCCGCGAGTTTGATTGCGTATCGAAACATGGGGTGGCTCCTGTGCGGGGAATGAGGGTTCAACTGCGCTGGATCAACAGCACGGCCTGGCCGGGCAGATGCAGGCGCGCGTACTCGGCCCAATCGTCCCCGGTCTGCAGCGCGCGCTGGGCCGTCAGGTCGACGACGCGCTTGAACGCGCCGGCCTCGATCTGACGCCTGAGGGCCGGTCCGGGGCCGTAGGCCAGTTCATAGGTCTGCTCGCCGCAGCGGTAGCGGCACAGGCGCAGACCGGCTTCGCCGTCGATGCGTTCGACCGATCCGGCGCCCGCGGCCTGGCCAGCAAAGACCGCGTTCAGCGCGGCCAGCGCCAGTCCGGCGGGGCGCGGATCGTAGCGGCGGTCGATCAGGCCGTTGCGCGGAAAGTAGCCGCGATCCACGTCCATGAAGGTGTCGAAGGAATAGTTCACCGCGTCCGTGGTCCGGGCCGCCAGGAAGGCTTCGGCCACCAGCGCGGCGATGGCGGTGTCGTCGGTGTTGGCCGCCGCCAGGCGGTCGGCCAGCTTGACGCCCACGTTCACCGTCGCGCCCCAGTCGCGCGCCCGCGCAGCCAGTTGCTGGTGCGTGGCGATCAGGTCGGCGCCCCAGTCCAGGCGTACGGTGAAACCGTCCAGGTTCTTCTGCGCGAAGTGCGGCAGCAGCGCGGATTGCGCCGCTTCGAGCTCGGACGCACGCAGGCCGGTGTTGACGAAATGGCTGTAGTGCTTGCCGTCGAAGTGGGCATCGTCCGCGCCCGTGCGGATCTTGCAATAGACAAGGCGGGCGTCGGTGCGCGCGCGCAGGCGCTGCAAGGCTGCGCCCGCCTCTTCCAGCGCCTGGGCGTTCAGGTTGATCTCGATGGCGGCGATGGCCACGCCATGCTCGCGCGCCTGTTGCAGCAGCCTGGCGTCCGGCAGCCCCAGCGAGGTCAGCACGAAGCGGTGGCCGACGTCGGACATGAGGCGCGCACGGCGCAAGGTCTTGTCGTCGCGCAGGTCCTGCACAGGAATCTTGAGCGTGCGCAGCCCCATTTCCCACATGGACATCAGCGGGTAGTCGTTGCGCGCCAGCTTGCGGCCGAACTCCTGTACGCCGCCGGTGCAGGGGATTTCGACGATCTCGGCCCAGGGATGCCGCATCTCGACCGCGATGCCGTCGCAGGCGGCGGTCTTGGTATGGACGGTGGGCAGGGTGCGCGCCGCCGCCCGGCCCGGTTCGGCCTCGCCGCGCATGGCGCCGTGCGTGCGGATCAGCTTGGCGACATGCCCCTGCTCATGCACGTCGACGATGAAATAGCCGAATTTTTCTACGTCGCCGCGGCCGAATTCGTCCGCCGGCGGCACCCGGTAGAACTCGGAAAAGTCATGCCGCAGGAAGGCGGTCGACGGCAGCATGTAGACCTCCGCGACGCCGATGACGTCGTACCAGAAATTGTGGACGTGGCCGGCGAACACGCCTTCGACGCGCGGATCGGCCAGGCGCGACAGCAGCCAGCCGCGGCCGGGCTCGTCGATGTTGTCGTAGGACCCGCGTTCGTTGGCGTCATGCAGATAGGGCGGGTAATGCAGCGACACGAAGACGCGGCCGCTGGCGCCTGCCAATTGCTCGTCGATCCAGGCGCGCTGCGCGTCATCCGCCGCCAGTCCGGAGTTGAACAGCAGCGCGTTCAGGAACAGGAAGCGCACGCCGCCATGGTCCACCGCGTAATAGTCCGGCCCGAACACCTGGCGGTACTTGTCCAGGTAGTCGTCGCAGACGATGTCGGCGGGCATCCAGTCGATGCGCTTGTCGCCGACGTCGTGGTTGCCGGGCACCAGGTGCAGCGGCATGTCGATCTGGCCGGCGATGGCCTTGAAGCGGTCGGCCGCCACCTCGAACGAAGGCATGCTGGGCACCGGGTGGACGATGTCTCCCAGGTGGATGGTGAAGGCGGGCGCGGGGTCCAGGCTGGCGATGTCGGCGAAGACGTGCCGCGCCCGGGCATTGGCGCGGGCATTGGTGGCGAAGGGCGACGCGCAGGTGTCTTCGGATTCATTGACGTGGGTGTCGGCCACCACGGCAAAGCTGAACAGGCGGGCGCCCAGCGGCTGGCGGGAAAAGCGGGAATTCGTCATCAACTACCCTTTCAATTTCAATAAATGGAATTCAAGTGTTTATAGTGAACGGAATGTTTGTATTTCGGCAGGCGATATACTGTCAATGCTCCGAATCCCTAGGCCGCCATGCACTCGAAAACGCCGCTCAACTACGAACTCGAATCCCGCGCCTCGCTGGAAGCGCACCCGCGCTTTGCCTCCACGCTTTCCAACGGGCTGGACGTGCTCAAGTGCTTTTCGGCGGCCGAGCCGCAGCTGGGCAACAAGGAAATCGCCGAAATGCTCGGCCTGACGCGCCCGACGGTGTCCAGGCTGACATTCACGCTGGTGGGGCTGGGCTATCTGCGGCGCGACGAACGCACGGGCAAATATTCGCTGGGTCCGGCGGTGCTGACGCTGGGCTATCCCTTGCTGGTGCACCTGACGCTGCGGCAGCTGGCGGCGCACGACATGATCGAACTGGCGCGCTATGCCAAGGGGCCGGTGTCCATGGCCATCCGCGACCGCCTGCAGGTGGTCTACGTGGAAACGGTGCACGACGGCGCGTCCAATGCCTCGCGCCCGGACATCGGGTCGGCCCGCCCCTTGCTGCGCACCGCCACCGGGCGCGCGCTGCTGTATGCGCAGACGCCGGACGAGCGTGAGCTCATCTGCGCCCGGCTGGCCGAGGAGTTCCCGGAGGACTGGGAACGCTTCGGCCCATCGCTGCAACCCGCGTTCGATGCCATCGCCGAGCACGGCTTCTGCGTGGTCAGCAAGGACTGGCGGGCCGAGCTGTGCGGCATCGCCACGCCGATGCGCTATCGCTCCAATGACTTGCCGCTGGCCTTCAACGTGACGATCCCGGCTGACAACCTGGACGAAAAGCACGTGTACGAGACCCTGGGGCCGCGCCTGCGGACCCTGGTGAAGAACCTGGAGTACCGCATCGGGATCATGTGAACGCGGCTGCGCTTATCGCGCGCAGCCGATATGCGGGATAATCGCGGGCACTGATCTGGAGATACACATGTACTGGAAACTGGTCGCGGCTTCGGCGCTGGCCCTGGCGGGCTGCTCGATGGGCATTTCGCCCGGCACGTCGCCGCACAGCGAATTCAAGGCCCCGGTGGCCTTCAAGGACGCCTACGACGCGGCGATCCGGCAGGCCAATGCGTGCCTGCGCAGCACCGACAACGCCTATCGCGTGGTGGACACCATGAACGAAAGCGCGCAGTCCGGCGTGGTGCAGGTGCTGGCGCCCTATAGCGACAATGAGATGACGCGGGTCGAATTGAAGGCGGCCGGCCCCAAGACCACCGATGTGCGCATCGCGGTGTGGGGCAAGGGCACCTGGGACGCGGCCGCCATGCGCGCGATGCAGGACGCCGTCTATTACAGCCTGGTGTCTTGCAGCAGCTATATGCCGCTGGATCCGCGCCCGCCGGTCAAGCCTTCGCGCGACCTGCCCAACTGATGCGCGGGCGCTGGCGGCTTGCCGCCGCCGGCGCGCTCAGTCCCCGCTCGGGCGGCGGCGGATGATCTTGAAGGTGGCGGTGGCGCGCGCCACCAGCTCGCCGTCGGCGCGCCGGACCTCGCCTTCGCAGAAGGCGATCGACGCCCCTTTGCGCAGGCAGCGCGCCTCGATCACCAGGTCGCCCGTGCCGGGCGACAGGAACGAGGTGTTCATGTCGATGGTGGCCATGCCTTCCGTGCCGTCGGCCGAGCCGCGGGCGGCGGCGCTGAGCGTGAAGTCCAGCACGCTCATCAGCGTGCCTCCATGCACGTCGCCGCGGCTGTTGGTCAGGTCGGCGCGCCAGGGCAGCGAGGTGCGGGCATAGGCCGGCGCGATGCTCTCGGGCACCAGGCCGATGAAATGCATGAAGGGGATGGTCAGGCCGAAGTAGTCGGTTTGAGGCGTGGAGGCTGCAGTCATGGACCGTTGCGGGCAGGAATGGAAAGTCGGTTGTCGGCGGTCATAATATATGTTTTGCCACGGGGTTTCAGGCGATGAACGGCTCATGGGGGCATCACCACCATGATTGAATTACGGAAGATCGTGCACGTGGACATGGACGCGTTCTATGCCTCCGTGGAACAGCGCGACAACCCCGAACTGCGCGGCAAGCCCGTGGTCGTGGCCTGGACCGGACCGCGCTCGGTGGTGTGCGCCGCGTCCTACGAGGCGCGGCGGTTCGGCATCCATTCGGCCATGTCCGCCGCCCGCGCGGAGCGCCTGTGTCCCCATGCGATCTACGTGCCGCCGGATTTCAACCGCTACCGCGAGGTCTCGCGCCAGGTCAGGCAGATCTTTGCCCGCCATACCGACATGATCGAACCCTTGTCGCTGGACGAGGCCTACCTCGACGTTACCGTCAACAAGCTGGGTCTGCCCTCGGCCACCGAGGTCGCGCAAGTCATCCGGCAGCAGATCCGCGAGGAAACCGGGCTGACGGCCTCGGCGGGAGTCGCGCCCAATAAATTCCTGGCCAAGATCGCGTCCGACTGGAACAAGCCGGACGGCCTGTTCGTGGTCCGGCCCGCCAAGGTGCTGGCCTTTCTGGAGCCCTTGCCGGTGCGCAAGGTGCCGGGCGTGGGCAAGGTGACGCAGGCGCGCCTGGAGCAACTGGGCATCCATACCGTGGGAGACCTGGCCACGCACAGCGCCCAGGAGCTGGAGCATTACTTCGGCCGCTATGGCCGGCGCCTGTACGAATTGGCGCGCGGCATCGACGAGCGCGAGGTGCAGACGGATCAGCCTTTGCAGCAGGTATCGTCGGAGACGACGTTCTCGCAGGATATCCGCCTGGACGCGGTGGGCGAGGCCATCGACCGCATGGCGGAACGGGTGTGGGACCAGGCGTTGAAGAAGGGCGCCCTGGGCCGTACCGTGGTGCTCAAGTTGAAGACGGACCGTTTCCGCATCCTGACGCGCAGCCAGACCAGCCTGAACCCGCCCGGATCGGCGGTGGAGCTGGCCGCCGTCGCCAGGCTGCTGTGCGAGCGCGTGGACTTGCCGCCGGAAACGCTGTACCGGCTGGCGGGGGTGGGGATGAGCAATTTCGCCGACCCGCAGGAGCAGTCGCGCCAGCCCGATCTGTTCGGGGGCGCGTTCTGAGCCGAGCGGGGCGGCTGGCTACCGTGTCTGGCTGGAAGCCGAACGGCAGCCAGGCATGTGCGGACTCAGGCCAGGCGGGCCTTCACTTGCTGTGACAGCGCCGTCATGTCGGCGCGGCCGGCCAGGGCCTGCTTCAGCAGCGCCATGACCTTGCCCATGGCGGGCGCGCCGGTCACGCCCTGCGCGGCCACTTCCGCCAGCGCGGCGTCGATGGCGGCCGAGACTTCCTCGGGCGTGGCGGCTTGCGGCAGGAATTCCTGCAGCACGAGCAGTTCGGCCTTTTCCTGTTCGGCAGTTTCGGTGCGGCCGGCCTGTTCGAACGCGGCGATGGACTCGCGGCGCTGTTTGACCTGCTTTTCGATGATGGCCGTGATCTCGGCGTCGTTCAGGTCGCGGCGTTCGTCCACTTCCTTCTGCTTGACGGCAGCCAGCAGGAAGCGCAGCGTGGTCAGGCGTTCGGCGGCCTTGGCGCGCATCGCGTCCTTGACGGCATCGGAGAGGCGGGTCTTGAGCGTAGCAGTGCTCATGGGTAAACCTTTGTGGTGTTGCGACAAACAAGCAGTTTAAACCGGCGGCCGGCGTTTCCCGGCGGCCGGCGATTTCCGGCGGCCGGCGTTTCCCGGCGGCCGGCGATTTCCGGCGGCCGGCGATTTCCGGCGGCGGGCGATTTCCCGCGGCGGGCGTGTTCCCGCGGGCGCCGGTTCACCTTACTTACTTTACCTTGGCCAGGTCGCCACGCAGGGCGACGCCGGCCACCATCGCGCCGGCATGGCATTCATAGTCGGTCTTGCTGCTGTATTCGTTCTTGCGGTAGTAGCTGATGATATTGGTCACCGCGTTCGCACCGGCCTTCTTGGCCGCTTCGTGCAGGGCGATGATGGCGGATTGTGCCACCCACAGGCAGGCGTCCTCGTCCTTCTTGGCGAAGGCGTTGGTCTTGCGGTTGGTGACGACGCCGGATTCCAGCACCGTGCCCTTGGGGCCGGTGCCGGCAAGGTAGAACTTGACGCTGCCGTCGATCTTGCCGGCGGCCTGGGCGGCTTCGACCGCGGCCTGCATGGGCAGATGGACGGTACGATCCGCAGCCAGGGCTTGCGCCGAGCATGCCAGCGACAAAAGCAGGGCGGCGGACAGCTTGTAAGAAACGTTCATGACAGGCATTCCATTCGTGAGAGGGAAAAACGCGGATATTGCGAACTTCAGCGCCAGCGGCGGAAGATCAACGAGGTGTTGATGCCGCCAAAGGCGAAGTTGTTGTTCATGACATATTCGTTGCTCATGTTGCGGCCCTCGGTCAGGTAGTCGAGTTCGCCGCAGCGCGGGTCGACGTTGCGCAGATTGAGCGTGGGCGCATACCAGTCGCGGTTGAGCATTTCAATGCTGAACCACGACTCCAGCACGCCGCAGGCGCCCAGGGTGTGGCCCAGGTAGCTCTTTTGCGAGCTGATGGGCATGCGGCTGCCGAACAGGCCGTGCGTGGCCTGCGTTTCGGCGATGTCGCCCTGTTCCGTGGCGGTGCCGTGGCCGTTGACGTAGCCGATGGCTTGCGGCGGCAGGCCCGCGTCGGCCAGCGCCATTTCCATGGCGATGCGCATGGTGCCGGCCTCGGGGCGGGTGATGTGCGTGCCGTCCGAATTGCTGCCGAAGCCGACGATTTCCGCGTGGATGCGCGCGCCGCGCGCCAGTGCGTGGTCCAGCGATTCCAGCACCAGCATGCCGCCGCCTTCGCCGATCACCAGGCCGTCGCGGTCGCGGTCGTAGGGGCGCGGCGTGAGTTCGGGCGTGTCGTTTTTCTGGCTGGTCGCGTAGAGCGCGTCGAACACCAGGGCTTCGCTGGCGCAGAGCTCTTCCGCGCCGCCTGCCAGCATCAGCTCCTGGCGGCCGTAGCGGATGGCTTCGTAGGCGTAGCCTATGCCCTGGCTGCCCGAGGTGCAGGCGCTGGAGGTCGGGATGATGCGGCCCTTCAGCTCGAAGAAGATGCCGACGTTGGCCGCGGTGGTGTGGGGCATCATGCGGACGTAGGAATTGGCGTTGAGATCATCCGTGACGCCGTTGAGCAGCATGTTGCCGAAGGCGCGGATTTCCGCCGTGCTGCCCACCGAGGAGCCGCAGGCCACGCCCATGCGCCCGTCGGCGATGCATGGGTCGCCCAGCAGCGCCGCGTCGTCCAGCGCCAGTTCCGCGGCGCGCACCGCCAGCTGGGAAACCCGTCCCATGCTGCGCAACTGCTTGCGGGTCCAGTGCGCGGGCGTCTGGAAGCCTTCGATGGGGCCGGCCAGGCGGGTGTTCAGTTCGGCGTAGCGCGACCAGTCGGGCATGACGCGGATCGCGCTGCGTCCCGCCTGGAACGCCTGCTGCACGCTGGACCAGTCGTTGCCGAGCGCGCTGATGCCGCCCATGCCGGTGATGACGACGCGTTTCATCAGCACAGCCCTCCGTTGACGGCGATGACCTGGCGCGTGATGTAGGCGGCGCCGGGAGACATCAGGAATACGACGGCGGCGGCCACTTCCTCGGGCCGCCCCATGCGTTGCGCGGGCACGGCCTTCAGGATTTCCTCGACTGGCACGTGTTCGTCGATCATGTCGGTGTCGATCAGGCCCGGCGCCACGCAGTTGACGGTGATCTGGCGCTTGGCCAGTTCCACGGCCAGAGCTTTCGCGGCGCCGATGAGGCCGGCCTTGGAGGCGCTGTAGTTCACCTGGCCGCGGTTGCCGATCAGGCCGGACACGGACGCCATGCAGACCACGCGGCCAGGCGCGCGGCGGCGGATCATGGGCATGGCGAGCGGACTGAGCACGTTGTAGAAGCCGTCGAGATTGGTGCGCAGCACCTGGTCCCAATCGTCGCCTGTCAAAGCGGGAAACGCGCCGTCGCGGGTCAGGCCGGCGTTGAGGACCACGCCGTAATAGGCGCCGTGCGCGTCGATGTCGGCCTGCAGGGCGGCGGCGCATTGCTGGCGGTCCGCCACATCGAATTGCAGCACGCGCGCCTGGCGTCCGCGCGCCTGGACTTCGGCCTGCACGGCTTGCGCCTGGTCGAGCCGCTGGCGGCAGTGCAGCACCAGGTCGTGGCCGGCGTCGGCCAGGGCCAGCGCGATGGCGCGGCCGATGCCGCGGCTCGAGCCGGTTACGAGTATCGGGGCGGTGCTCATTCGGGTGATTCTTCCTGGATAAAAGCGGCGGGGTCCTTGGGCTGATAGACGTTCAGCCTGGCCTCGGCCAGCAGGCGCGCGTCGTCGCGCAGTTCGCATTCGAAGACGCTCATGCCGCTGGCGTCGATCAGCCCGCGGCGCGCATGTATGGTCAGGCGGGCGCCGGCGGGCAGCGCGTCCGCGTGGCTTTCGTAGCGCCGGGTGCCGAGCAGAAAGCCCAGTTTGACGGGTTCGCCTGCCTGGCGCGCCTGGCAGCCGGCCCAGGCGCCCACGGCCTGCGCCATCAGCTCCATGCCCAGCCATGGCGGCAATGAGCCGTCGGGCAGCGAGTAGGGGCCGGGCCTGACCACGGCGCGCGCGGTCAGGCTGTCGGCGTCGTGGCTGCAGACCTCGTCGATCAGGATCATGTCGCCGGCGTGCGGCAGCAGGCTGGATACCGGCCAGGTCGTCATGCTTGGGCTCCGAGGATCAGGCTGGCGTTGTTGCCGCCGAAGGCGAAGGAATTGCTCATGGCCAGGCGCGGCCGGCCTTGCGCGTAGCGGTGCTGCGCGGTGCTGAAATCCAGCGCCGGCAGGGCTGGATCGGGCTGCCCGTCCCAGACGTGGGGCATCAGCCGTCCTTCGGCATTGCCGGCCGACAGCGTGGCCCAGGCCAGCGCCGCTTCCAGCGCGCCCGCCGCGCCCAGCGCGTGGCCGGTAAGCGCCTTGGTCGAGGCACAGGGCACGCCCTGCGGAAAGACGGCGTGCATGGCCTGGCTTTCCATGGCGTCGTTGTGGAGGGTGCCGGTGCCGTGCAGATTGACCCAGCCTATGCTGGCCGCGTCCACGCCGGCGGAATGCAGCGCGGCCTGCATGGCTGCCCGCGCGCCGGCGCCGCTGGGTTCGGGCGCGGACATGTGCCAGGCGTCGGAGCTGGCGCCGCCGCCCAGCAGCGCCACGGAGCGCTCCCCTGCGGGCTCGCGTTCCATCAGGAACAGCACGCCGGCTTCGCCGATGTTGATGCCGCGGCGGTTGGCAGAGAAGGGCAGGCACAGCATGTCGTCGATGGCTTCCAGCGTGGCGAAGCCGTTGATGGTCAGGCGGCACAGGGTGTCCGCGCCGCCGCAGACCACGGCGTCGCACAGGCCCGAGGCGAGCAGGCGGCGCGCGGACAGCAGGGCGCGGGCGCTGGAGGTGCAGGCCGTGGACAGCGTGTAGGCGGGGCCGGTGGCGCCCAGCCAGTCCGCGAAAAAGGCGGCGGGGGACGACAGCGCCTGGCGGCGGTAGTCGTAGCCGTCCGGCCATGCGCCCTGCGCCGCCAGTTGGCGGAAGGCCGGCGCATTGTCGTTGACGCCGGAAGTGCTGGTGCCCAGCACGACGGCGACGCGGCTGGCGCCATGGCGGGCCACGGCGGCGCGCAGTTGCGGTTCGATCTGCAAAGCGGCGGCCAGCAGCAATTGGTTGTTGCGGCTGTGGTGATGGGCGGGCAGCGTGTCGGGGATGGGCGGCAGCGCGTCCGCATGGCCGCCCAGCGTCAGCGTGCGGCCATGGACCCAATCCGGCTGCGGGCGCATGCCCGAGGTGTCGCCGGCGAAGGCGGCGCGGGCTACCGCGTCGATGCCGGCGCCCAGCGCGCACACCACGCCGGGCGTACCCAACCAGGTGTTCATGGCTGCTCCTTCAAGGGCGAGATCCGCCAGGTGACCTGGTCGGCAGTGGTGATGATGAACGTGCCGGTCTGCGCGGCCTGCGGCCAGCGCACGCTCCAGCGCGAACCGCCGCGGTCCAGCAGTTCGCGTTGCGCCGCGCCATCGTCCTCGCGGCTGGCGCGCCAGTTGCCCGCGCCGTAGGCCGCATCCAGTTCCGCTTCGGGCGTCCACGCAAACATCAGGGCGGCGAACAGATCGCGCGCCCCGGCATTGGGCCGCAGGAAGCCGTCGTTGCGCCATTGGCCGCGTTCCAGCATCTGGCGCGCCTGCGGCACGCCCATGGGATCGAACAGGGACCAGCGCAAGGCGGCGCCTTCGCGCTGCACCACCAGCAGCGCGTCCAGCGGCGGCTGGCCGGCGACGGCCTGCACCACATGCAGCTGCCGCGGCAGCGTGAAGTCCGCGTTGCGCGCCGGCAATGGCGGCGCGCCCGCGCAGCCTGCCAGCAGGGCAAGCGCCAGCAGCGCGCCCAGGGTGCGCGCGGCGGACAGGAAGGAGGAGCGGGTGGCGGCCATGGTCGGGATCAGGCGGGCAGCGGCTGCGCTTCGGCGCCGCGGCAAAGTTCGCTCAGCATGCGCAGGCGGCGCTGCGGGTTGGCGACGAAGGGGTTGTTCCGGTCCCAGGCGTAGCCCGCCAGGATGGAGCTGATCATGCGCCGGATCTCGGGCTGCGCGTTCTCGTAGAAGACCACATCCTGGAATTCCCCGCTGTACCAGCCCTGGACATAGGCGCGGAAGGTCTCCACGCCCACCATCAGCGGATCGGCGAATTCGGCCTGCCAGTCGACCTGCGCACCGGTCAGTTGGCGGTGCAGCGCGTCGGCCGCCAGCTTGGACGAGCGCAGGGCGATGGTGACGCCCGAGGAAAACACGGGGTCCAGGAATTCCGCCGCGTTGCCCAGCAGCGCGTAGCCGGGGCCGTGCAGCTGCGTCACGCTGGCCGAATAGCCGCCGATGGTATTGGCGGGCGTGTCCCAGACGGCGTTCTTCAGGACGCGCCTGAGATTGGGCGCGGCGTCGGCCATCTCGCGCAGCGTCGCCATCAGGTCCTGGCCGGGGCCGCCGAAGAGGTTTTCGCCGCCCACGACGCCGAACGAGCAGCGGCCGTTGGAGAAGGGGATCAGCCAGTACCAGATGCCGCGTTCTTGCGGGTGCACGCTGATCAGGATCTTCTCGCGGTCGAAGGCGGGGTCGTCGATGCGGTCCTCGATATGGGTGAAGATGGCCTTGCGCGGCGGCATCGACGACGGGCGCTCCAGGTCCAGCAGGCGCGCCAGCACGCGGCCGTAGCCGCTGGCATCGAGCACGAACCGGCTCTGCACCTGGTAGGACGCGCCATCGGCGCCGCGCACATCCAGCAAGGGGGCGTCGCCGTCGAAATCGGCCGCCGTCACTTCCTGCAGGTAGCGCACTTCCACGCCCTGGCGGGCGGCATCGTCCGCCAGCACTTTGTCGAAGTGCGCGCGCTGCACCTGGAACGTGGTGCCGGGGCCGGGGCTGAACTTGTCGCGGAAATCGAAGTGGGTATAGCGCTCGCCGCAGGCAAACGCCGCGCCGTTCTTCACCTGGAAGCCGGCGGCCTGCACCGCCGGCAGCATGCCCGCTTCTTCCACGAATTCCAGGCAATGGGCGAGCAGGCTTTCGCCGATGGAAAAACGCGGAAACTGCTGGCGTTCCAGCATCAGGACGTCATGTCCTTGGCGCTTCAACAGGGCGGCGGCGACCGCGCCTGCCGGCCCCGCTCCTATGACTACGACTTCGCGATGTTCCATGCCGGGTATTTCCTTTTAGTTATTGAAAGCAGGATGCGGCGCGGCGGCGCGCGGCGGATTGATCCATGGCGCCCACAGCAGCGAGAAGGCCACGCCCAGCGCGACCGCCAGCCCGAAGTTGGCGATGGCGGGCGTCTGGCTGACGGCGAGCAGGCCGAAGGACAGCAGCGTGGTGGCGGCGCCCAGCAGGATGCCGACCAGGCTGGCGGCCGCGCCCGCGACCCGCTCGTACATGAAGATGGCGTAATCCACGCCGATGGCCGACACCAGCAGCAAACCGAACAGGCTGAACAGGGTGAGCGGCTGGCCCAGATAGCCCAGCGCGGCCAGGCTGCATGCGGTGGCCGCGAGCGGCACGGCCAGGATGCGCCAGGCGGCGGCGCGGCCCAGAGTCAGCAGCAGCAACAGCGCCGCGACCCCATAGGACAGCAGCTTGAGCTCGGCGGCTTCGATGCGCGTGGCCGCGAACATGCGATTCAGTTCGCCGCTGCGGTCCACCAGCGTGACGTCCGGGGCAACCCGGGCGATGGCCTCGAGCGCGGACGCGTCGCGCAGGCCCAGCAAGGTCACCATGCCTGCGGCCTGTCCTTCACGCACGCCCAGCCACAGCGGCCGCCAGCGTTCGGCCAGCGGGCCTTGCAGCGCGTCTTCGATGGCCTGCGGCGGCAGCGCGGCCATGGATTGCAGTTCCAGGCGCAAGGCGGCGTAGGGGATGCCGATGTCGCTAAGCGGCTTCCAGGCGTCGGGCTGCCCGGCCAGGCTGGCCAGCGTCGCGCCCAGCGCCTTCTGGTCGGCGGCCGGCGAGACCAGCTGGCTCAAGGCGTTGTAGGCGGCGAGATCGCCGCGCGCGACCAGCGCATCCAGCGCCTGCGACACCCGCGCCTGCCTGCGCAGCAGCTCGTCGGCGTCGGGCGCGCGCACCAGGAAGAACTGGCTGGTCGGCATGAAGCCGGTGATTTCGCCGATCTGCCGGGCCTGCTGCAGCAAGGGCGCGGGCAGGCTCAGCCATTGCCGCAGATCGTCCTGGATGCTCAGCCGGCTGATGCCGCCGGCAGTGGCGGCGATAAGGGCCAGGGCGCCCAGCCACAGCGCGGCGCGGCGTCCGGCCAGGCGCTGACGCGCGTGCAGCGCGGCCTCGGCAAAACGCAGCAGCGGCTGCCAGGGGCGGGGCCGCCAGCCGTCCATCCAGGCCGGCAACTGGCACACGGTGCAGGCGTAGGCGCCCAGCAGGCCGGCGGCCGAGAACACCGCGGTCTGCGTCAGCGCGGGGAACGGGGTGAACGCCAGCGCGACGTAGCCGACCAGGCTGGCTGCCAGGCTGATGGTCAGCCCGGGCAGGACGCGCCGCAGCGCGGGCCAGGCCTGCCAGTCGGCCATGCCATAGCTCTTGCCGAGCCAATGCATGGGGAAATCCACCGCTACGCCGATCAGGCTCGCGCCGATCACCAGGGTCAGGACGTGGATGGAGCCGAACACTGCCACGCAGGCCACCGCGCCGGTCAGCAGCCCGACGGCGACCGGCACGAAAGCCAGCAGCGCGCGCACGCGCCGCAGCGCCAGCAGCAGGACCAGCACGATGCCGATGGTGGCGCCGGTACCGATCCAGCTGCTTTCGGCAACCGCTTGCGCCCGGCCTGCGGCGGCGTACAGGGGGCCGCCGGCCACCAGCAGCTCGGCGCCGGCCGCGCCGAGCGCCGCGCGGTCCTGTTCGAGCTGCGCGGCGATTTGTTGGGGCGCGGCCGCGTCGAACGCATCGCCGCGGGTTTCGGCGCGCACCAGCATCCAGCGTCTGCCGGCGTGTTCGGCCTGCAGGGTGCCCGTGCCCATGTCGTACTGCACCGCGCCGCCTGGGCGCAGCGCCTGTTCGGCGCGGCGCGTCAGGCCCAGCCAGTCCTGGTCCGCCGGCACCAGGCCCGAAGATGAAAATGGATCGGACAGCTCGCGTGCGCGGCGCTGGGCGTAGGCCGCGGGATCGGTCTCGAGCTGATGCCGGTCGGCCGCCGGCAGCATGGCCAGCCGGCCCGCCAGCAGTTGCGCGCGCAGCGCGGGCACGTCGATTTGCAGTTCCACCTGCACGGAAGAAAACAGGCCGCTGTCGGTCCAGCGCTGCGCCAGCAGGCGCGCGGGGGCCGCGGCATCCGCGCCGGCGTTTGCGCTTTGAGTCGCGACCAGCGCGATGAGCTGGCGCGACAGGGGCTCCTGGATGCGGGCCTCGGCTAATTGGCGGGTGGCGTCGGCGCCGGCCTGGGGCACCAGCTCCATCAGGTTGGCCGACACCGGCCAGCCGTGGCGGCTTTGCCAGGCGCCGGCGCAGAGAATCAGCAGCAGCCCCAGCTTGAACAGCCGCGGCAGCCAGCGCTCAATCGGCGAACGCACGTTGCTCCTCGGCGGTCAGGGCCTGGGCGGCCTGCGCATCCGTCATTTGCAGCACGCTGCGGTCGCCCTGCGTCTCGCGCAGTTCGATGCGGTCCACCAGCTTGCCCCCGTTGATCTGGATGTTGTCGAAGATCTGGCGCAGCAGAACCGAGCGCGGCGTCAGCAGCAGCTGCCAGGCATTGGCGTCGCCAGTGAGCGCCAGGTCGAAGTTTTCGCGCAGCCCGGCGGTGTCGCCTGCCAGCACGGACAGGAACAGCCGGTTCTCGCGGCCGGCGCCGGAATGCTGCGGCAGAGCCTGCCATTTGCCGGCTTCGTCGCGCCGGGAGATGCCGCGGGCGTCGATGCGCAGGTCCTGCGCGATCGGCGTGCGCAGCAGCCACAGCAGGCCCTTGCCCGCCGCCAGCGTGAAATCGCCGCGGCTGGTCAGCGGCTGCGGCAGCGAGCGCAGGAACTTCTGCTGCACGAAATGGCCGCGCACCACCGGCGTGGCGTTCAGCTGCGTTTGCAGGTCGGCCAGGTCGAAGGCGCGAGCGGCCAGCGGCAGCAGGGCCAAGGCCAGCAGGGCGCACAGGCGGCGTATGAAAACCAGGCGGCGCGTCATGCGGGCGTCTCCATCGATTGCAGCTTGCGTTGCACGGCATCGACCAGCGCGGCGGGCGAGGTCAGCTGCATCTCGCGGGTCTGGATGCAGACCGCCACCTGTTCGGACGTGGCCCGCGTCAGGCGCTGGCCGCTGGCGGCGTCCAGGATCAGGTAGTTGATCTTCAGCCGGTGCTCCCATTCCACCAGTTCGGCGCGCACCTTCAGGCGCTGGCCGAATTGTGCGGGCTGCGCGTAGCGCAGATGCAGGTCGATCACCGGCCAGGCGTAGCCGCTGGCGCGCATGGCGTCGTAGTTGTGTCCCAGCAGGTCCAGCAGTTCGCAGCGGGCCTGTTCCAGATACTTGACGTAGTGTCCGTGCCAGACGACGTTTAGCGGATCCACGTCGAAGAAGGGCACACGGATTTCGACTTCAGCGCCAATGGCGCCCCGTTTACGCATCGTCTTTCCAGAAAGGGTAGAAGTTGAACCATTGCAGCGGCGCCAGGTGGCAGTGTGCGGCCAGACGGTCGGCGTAGCGCTGGGCCAGCTCGGCGATCCGGGCCTGGCGCGTGGCGCGCGTCCATTCGATGCCGTCCGACAGGCGTTCCATCGCGACGCGGTAGCGTGCGCCGTGGCGCGTGCAGAACAGCAGGTTGACCGGGCAGCGCAACAGGCCCGCCAGCAGCCAGGGCCCTTGCGGGAACAGCGCGCTGGCGCCCAGAAAGTCCACCGGCGTGCAACGGTCGCCCTGCAGCGGCACGCGGTCGCCGGCGATGGCGAGCCATTCGCCGCGGTCCAGGCGCTGCGCCAGGTCCAGCATGGCCGGAGCATCCAGTTCGCTGACCTGGATCATGCGCAGCCCGCCGCCGGCCTCGTGCAGCAGCCGGCTGAAGTGAACCGCGTGCTTGTCGTGGACCAGCACATTGAGTTTCAAGGTGCCGCTTTGCTCCGCCAGCGCGCGGCAGACCTCGATATTGCCCAGGTGCGAGCCCACCAGGATCTGGCCGCGGTTGCTGCCCATCTGCGCGTGCAGGCCGTCAGGGTCGGAGATGTCCAGATGGGCCATCGTGATCTTGCCCTGCCAGACGTCCAGCTTGTCCAGGATGGCGTTGGCGAACGCGAGGTACTGGCGGTAGACCGGCATGCGGCGCGGCAGCGGCTCGGCCAGCGTGCCGGATTGCGCCAGACGGCGCTGGTAGGCCGCGATCGAACGCCGGGCGCGGGCGCCGCTGACATAGAAATACAGCACGACCAGCCAGACCACGGGCGCGACCAAACGGCGGCCCAGGGTGCGCGCGGCCCAGGCGGTCAGGCGCATCAGCAGGGCGCTGCCGCGCTCGGGCTGATCGGCCCAATGCTGATCTGTGGCGCTCATGGACGCTGACCTCCGGCAAGCCGGCGCCACAGCAGCGCCGGCGAGCGCGCCAGCATGCCGAAGAAGAGGCGCGCGTGCATGCGGCTGATCAGCAGGTTGTCGCGCAGGCCCTGGAAGTGGGAAATGCCGCCTTCCGGGTAGGCCACGCGCGTCGGCAGCCAGACCATCGCGACGCCGCGCCAGTGCAGGCGCACCAGGACGGCGATGTCGAAATCCATGCGCCGGCCCACGCGCGCGCCGTCGATCACGGGCAGCGCCGCGGCCAGCGGGTAGACGCGGAAACCGCACATGGCGTCGGGGATGTCGAGCGAAAGCGTATTGATCCAGACCCACACGCGCGTCAGCCAGCGGCCATAGAGACGGCTGCGTGGCACGTCGTCGCCATACAGCGGCGCGCCGCAGACGAGGGCTTCGGGGCGAGCACGGGAGGCCGCGGCGAAGGCCGCCGCGTCCGTCAGGGCGTGCTGACCGTCGGCGTCGACCTGCAAGGCATGGGTATAGCCCAGCGCCGCCGCCGCGCGCAGCCCGTCCTGCACCGCCGCGCCTTTGCCGCCGTTGACCGCGCGCCGCAGCAGATGCGTATGCGGTTGGGCGGCCAGCGCATCCAGCGCGGCGGCGCAAGACGGTTCGGAGCCGTCATCCACCAGCACGCAGGGCAAGCCTTGCGCCACAAGCTGCGCGTGCACCGCGGCGACCGTGGCGCCGTGGTTGTACACGGGAATGAGCGCGCAGAGCTTATGCGGGGCCATGGCCGCCTGCCTGCAGAATGCGGCCGGAAGAGCAGGGCGCGCCGTTGACCGTGTAGGCGAAATACAGCTTCTGCTTCGAGGCGTCCCATTTGAGCGCCAGCATGGCGGTATCGCCCGGACGCAGCAGGCGCTGGAATTTCAGGGCTTCCATGCCGGCGAAACGCAGCTCGGGATGGAGGTCGCGTTGTGCCAGCGACATGGCCCAGCCGATCTGGACAACCCCGGGCACAACGGGAGCAGTGGGGAAGTGGCCGCTGAAATGCGCCAGGTCGCAGGGGATTTCCAGCCGGTAGCGGCGTTCGTGATCCGCCAGGCGCGGCAGTTCCTGCGCCTCGGGCGCAAGCGGCCGGGGGCCCGCGGCCGCTTCGAACACGCCGCGCGGCAGCTTGCCCTGGGCGTTGGCAGGCAGTTGCGCGAAGAAGCGCCAGGTGCGCGGAATGGCCAGCGATTCGAAGCCTGGGGCCAGATGCGCGCGCAGCGCATCCACTAGCGCCTTGCGGCCCTGGTTGCGCAAAGCATGCAGGCCGCCGGCCGACAGGGCGACCAGCGCGGCAAGGCGCGAGGTCCCGGCCAGACCTCCCAGGCGCGCTTCGGCGACGTAGGAATGGCGCGCCAGCGCCTGTTCCAGCATGGGCAGGGAAATGCGCTTTTCCTCGATCTTCACGATGCGGTCGAGGCGGCCGAGCAGCCGGAAACCGTCATGCGCAAGCTCCGCGCCGTCGGCGGTCTGCGCCTCGGCCGGGTTGACCCATGGCGATTGCACGCGCAGCGCGCCTTCGGCGTTCAGGTCGACGGCCACGCCGGGCAGCGGCTGCCAGGGACTGTCGCCTTCGCGCCAGGCGACGGCGCCGGTTTCGGAGCTGCCGTAGATCTCGCTGGGGCGCAGTCCCAGGTGCTGTGCGATATGGTCGGATGCGTCGATGGGCAATTCGCCGCCGGACGAGTGGATGCGGGTCAGGCGGCCGCGCAGCTGGTCCCAATCCAGCCGCTGTCCCAGGCGGCGCAGCAGCGCCGGGCTGGCGATCCAGGTGCAGGCCGGATGGCGCAGGCTGGCCTGCTGCAGCTCTTCCGGATAGAGGCGCTGCGGCCGGTCCAGCTGGCGCCCGGCGCACAGCGGCCACAGCACCCTGAAGGGCAGGCCGTACATGTGTTGCGCCGATACGCTGCCCAGCACGGGGCCGCGCGCATCCGGCCATTGCTGCTGCAGCGCGCGGACTTCGTCCATCAGTTGCCGCCAGTGCTTGGCGATATGTTTGGGCGTGCCGCTGGATCCCGAAGTGCACAGCACCAGCGTCAGCGCAGGGTCCAGTTCGGCGGGCGCGAGCGGTGCGTGGCCTTGCAGCTCGGCCAGCCGGCACAGCCGCTCGGCCGGCAGCGGCAGATCAGTGTCGCTCAGCCAGGCGTCCACCATGGCGTCGAGCGTGGCGCAGGTCTGCGCCTGGGCGTCGCCCGGCAGCACCGCGACCACGCCGGCGCGCCAGCATGCGAACAACGCGACGGCCATGCGGGCGGCGTCCTCGAACCAGATCGCGACGCGTTGCAACTGCCTGGCTTGCAAGGCGCCCGCGGCCTGCAGGCTGGCGCGAGCAAACGCCTCGCGCGTCAGTGGCGGCTCGTCGGCGACCAGCGCATCGGCCAAGTCAGGCGGGGCGGGCAGCAGCAGCTGCGCGAGATCGGTCCAGGCCATGCGTTACGCCGCCTTGGCGGCGGCGGGGCGCAGCAGCCATTCGCCCGCCAGCAGCAGGCCCATCAGCACATAGCTCACGGCGCCGTTGTAGACGGTCCACCAGCTCCAGGGTCCCCAGGCCGCAAGGGCCGCCGCCACACTGCCGTTCAGGGCGAAAAAGGCGCACCACACGCGGGTGACATTGCGGGTATAGCGCACGCCTTCGGGCGGCAGATCTGGGTGGCGCAGCCGGGCCAGTTGCTCGATCACGGGGCGGCCGCGCCGCAGGCTGGCGCCGAAGATAGCCAGCATCATGCCGTTGACCAGCACGGGATACCAGCGCAGCCAGTCTTGCGAATTCGAAACGGCCAGGACCAGGCAGAAGGCCACCGCCACAGCGGGCAGCAGGCGCGCGCCCGGCCGGGCGGCATCCGCGGCCAGGCCGCGCGCCAGCCACAGCAGGGCCAGCGGCAGCGCCAGCCAGGCGGCGCTTACCCGTCCCAGCGCCGCATGGACGGCGAAGGGATAGGCGATGCCGGCCACGGCCAGGGCTGCCGCCACGCCGCGTCTCATGCGGCGGGATCCTGTTTCTGGCACATGGCCTGCACCACGTCCTCGACCGTGCGCACGGTGCGGAAGTCGTTGGCGTCGAGCTTGCGGCCGGTCTGGCGGCGCACATGGTCGATCAGGTCGATGGCGTCGATGCTGTCGATCTCCAGGTCCGTGTACAGGTTTGCTTCGGGCGTGATGCGTTCAGGTTCGATCTCGAACAGTTCGACCAGCGCGCCGCGCAGCGTGTTGAAGATTTCGTCGCGGGTATGCATCCTGGACTCCGTATCCTTTAGGCGCGGCGTTGCGCGGTGACAAACTCGGCCAGCTTGGCGATGCTGGCGAAATGCTCGCGCATGTTGCGCGTCTCGGGATCGATGGTGATGCCGTACCGCTTTTGCAGCGCGAGGCCCAGCTCCAGGGCGTCCACCGAGTCCAGCCCCAGTCCGTCGCCAAAGAGGTGGGCGTCGCTGTCGATATCGTCGGGCGCGATGTCTTCCAGGCCCAGCGAGTCGATGACGAGGGTCTTGAGTTCAAATTCCAGTTGGTTCATCCGGTCAGGACTCCACTTCCACCGCCCGAGGCGGTTGTTCATTCATGATGGCGCCGGCGGGCGCGGCGGGCGCCAGCTCGGCTTCGAAATAGGCGTGCAGGTAATCGTTCATCTTGCGTCCGGCGATGGGCAGCGGATGCGCGCCGCTCCAGGAGGCGGGATCGATGTCCTCGCCCACGCGGATCACATAGCGCATGCGGCAGGGCGGAATCCGGTACCAGGGCTCGCCCTTGGTCAGGCTGCGGGGATTCATGCTGATGACCACGGGCGTGACCACGCGCGCGCCGCGCAGCGCGATGGCGCAGGCGCCGCGATGAAAGCGCGGCATGGCGTCGCGCGGCGTGCGCGTGCCTTCGGGAAAGACGATCAGGGTTTCGCCCGCGCGCAGCACGTCGGCGGCGCGGTCGAACATGTCGAAGCTTTCGTCGTTGGTGATGTAGCCGGCATTGGCCACCGGGCCGCGGGTGAACGGGTTGGTGGCCAGGCCGTGCTTGACGATGCAGTTGGCGTTCTTGACGTGGCCGACCAGGAACACCACGTCCAGCAGCGAAGGGTGGTTGGCCAGGATCATCTGTCCGGGCTTGCCGAGGCGTTCGGCGCCCTTGAATTCCACGGTCAGGATGCCGGTGCGGACCATGAAGCGGATGAACAGGCGGAAGGTGCCGTTCAGCGCGCCGCGCGCGCGGCGCTGGCGGTCCGCCTTGTCGCCGGGCAGCAAGCGCTGGGGCGGGAACACCAGCACGCGCAGCAGCACGCCGCCCAGCCCGAAAAGGGTAAAGGCCATGCCGGTGGCGAACAGACGCCAGAGCCAGAAGTCCTGCCGGGGAGGCGTGGCGCTAGTCATGCCGTGCGTGTCCAGGTCCATAGTCGGGAGCGGTTGGCGTGGCGCCAGTCGGGCGTGCGCAGCAAGAGGTGGCGCAGCAGGTTCAGGGGATTGGGCCAGGCCTGCGCGCTGTCGGCGGCATCCGGCGCCTGCGGGGCCAGGGCCAAGGTCCAGTCGGCGCCGGGCTGCAGATGCAGGGCGACCGCATAAGCGTAGGGCGCGTCATCCACCCAGGCGGCGTAAGCTGCGGGCGGCCGTTCCTCGGCCAGGACCACGAGCACGTCCTGGTGGCCGGCGTCGAACAGCATCGACGCCTCGATGCAGGCGTGCTCCAGGCCGTCGTCTTCCACCGACAAGGCCACGGATTCAGTGGTCTCGCGGCGTATGATCGACCACTGCGCGGCGATGGCGTTGTGGACCGACAGGCCGAAGGCCGTGGGCGACAGGGGTTCGTGCGCCGCCAGCGCTTGCAGCAGGCCGAAGTTGCGGGTGGTTTCGCCATGGCGGGAGGCAAACACCAGCGGCATGGGCGGGCGTCCCTCGGCCAACGGCCACGCGCACTCGAACACCCCGCGAGCCAGCGGGCTCAGGCGGCGGCGTTGCAAGGGAGGCAGGAAGTCCAGGCGGGGCGGATTCTGATTTCCGATCGGGCAGAACGGATGTTCGGCCCATTTCAACCAGTCGCCGGGGCCATCGATTCCTTGCGCCCAACCGTGCCATTGCGCGATCGAAAACGTCAACATAGCGCGCGATTCTACTATGGCGATGTCAGGCCATTTTGATTTAAAACGTTACATAATACACAATATTTCCTTTGTTTATTACACTTCAGCTTGCTATTTGTTACTTTCTCCCGTGAACGTTCAGGAACTTTTAATCTGGTGGGCGGACAAAGGCACGGCTGCGGGTTACCGCAGCCAGGAGCTGTCAACCGAGGACGCCGCGCGCGCACAAGCGCTGCGCAGCCCGAAGGCGCAGCTCGATTGGCGGGTCAGCAGGGCTTTGCTGCAAGAGATCAGGCAGGCCATGCCGCCTGCGACCCTGTCGCTCAGCCACAGCGGCGGCCACGCGGTCTGCGCGTCCGCCCCGGCCGGGTGGCAGTTGGGCGCCGATCTGGAGCGAGTGCGGCCGCGCGAGGTCTTGCGCCTGGCCGAGTGGGTATGCGCGCCGGCCGAGCAAGCCACGCTGGCTGGCCTGGAAGGCGCAGCCCAATTGGAACGCTTTTATCTCTTGTGGACGCTGAAGGAAGCCTTCATCAAGGCGGCCGGACTGGATTTCCCTGCGGACATGGCTTCGGTAGGCCTGGACTTCGGCGGCAAGGCGGAATGGCGCCTGCGTGCGCCGCCAGGGCAGTGGCGCGCCTGTTCATGGCGCCTGGGCGAGGACTGGATTGCGTCCGTGGCGTGGCGCGGACAGGCTGGCGGCGCCACGCGTCCCCAATGGCGCGCGGGGACCGATTGCGTGTTACCGCCGCTTGCCATCCTGGGCGCATGGGCCAGCGGGCCGGATTGAATCGCCCGGGGTTTTTCAGTGGGCATTTAAAGATGTATTATAAATGCATGTTTAATGGCGATTCCGATCGCGCCACAAGGAGCAGTTGATGTTGAGTCCCCAAATCCGCGCCCTGGTCAAGGGCACGGCGCCCGTTCTCAAGACGCACGGCGTCGCGCTGACCAAGCATTTCTATGCCCGCATGTTCAAGCACAACCCCGAGCTCAAGCATGTCTTCAACCAGGGCCACCAGGCTGGCGGCGAGCAGCAGCAGGCGCTGGCCGGCGCGGTCGCGGCTTACGCCGAGCACATCGACGATCCTTCCGTGCTGATGCCCGTGGTGACGCGCATCGTGCACAAGCATGTCAGCCTGGGCATCCGGCCCGAGCACTACCAGATCGTGGGCAAGCATCTGCTGGCCTCCATCAGCGAAGTGCTGAGCGAGGCAGCCACGGAAGAGCTGGTGGCGGCCTGGGCCGCGGCCTACGGCCAACTGGCCGACCTGCTGATCGCCGAAGAGGCGCGCCTGTACGCGGAGTCGGCCGCCAAGCCGGGCGGCTGGACGGGCTGGCGCGCGTTCCGCGTGGTGGGCAAGCAGCGTGAAAGCGCCGAGATCACGTCCTTCTACCTGGCGCCGGCCGATGGCGGCGAAGTGCCTGCCTACCGTCCCGGCCAGTACGTGTCGGTGCGCGTGTTCGTGCCCGAACTGGGCCTGATGCAGCCGCGCCAGTACAGCCTGTCGGACGCGCCGGGCCAGGACCGCCTGCGCATCTCGGTCAAGCGCGAAGCGGCGGGCGCCGATACGCCGGCCGGCCGGGTTTCCAACGCCCTGCATGACCGCCTGGAAGAGGGCGGGGTGCTGGACGTGGCGCCGCCCCAGGGCGACTTCCATCTGCGCGAGGAAGGCAGCGCGCCGGTGGTGCTGCTGAGCGGCGGCGTGGGCCTGACGCCCATGGTCTCCATCCTGAACCATCTGGTGGGGTTGAACGACGAACGCCAGATTCGTTTCGTGCACGGCTGCCGCAACAACTCGGTCCACGCCATGCGCGATCACGTCAACAGCATCGCCGCCGAACGCGCCAACGTGCGCAAGGCGGTGTTCTACGAGGAGGTCGGCCACGGCGACCAACCTGGCCGCGACTACGACTACGCCGGCCGGGTGGATCTGAACGCCATCCGCGACGAAGTCATCGTGCCCGGCGCGGACTACTACCTGTGTGGCCCGGCCGGCTTCATGCGCGCGCAGCGCGAAGCCTTGACCGGCCTGGGCGTGCCCGCCGACCGCATCCATGCCGAAGCCTTCGGCAGCGGCGGCGCGCCCGCCTGAGCGGTGTATCCTGGCGGCCTGAACTTTCGGGCCGCCAGCGTCCATCCCTTTCGTCCCAGCCATGCAACTGACCCGATTCACCGATTTCGGCCTGCGCGTCCTGATGTACCTGACGCAATGCCGCGACCGGTCCGCCGCCGTCACCATTCCGGAGATCGCCGACCGCTTCAGCGTGTCGCGCAATCATCTGGTGAAGGTGGTGCACTTCATGGCGCAGCAGGGGTGGGTCAGCACCTCGCGGGGCAAGGGCGGCGGCCTGCGGCTGTCGCAGTCCGCCGACCGCTACCGGCTGGGCGACCTGATCCGGCAGCTGGAGCAGCAGGGGCCGCTGATCGACTGCCGCGAACCTCCCTGTGCGCTGGACGGCGCATGCCGGCTGTCCGGCGTGCTGGCGCAGACCTTGCAGGCCTTCTACGAGGCGCTCAACGGCTACACCCTGGCCGACCTGGTGCGCGATCCCACGGCCGCCGCCATCATCAAGCTGCATCGCGCCGCCTGAGGCGGGGCATGATGTTTTGTTATGGACCCTGCGGAGTTTGGCATTTGCCGGACGGGCGGGGCGCGTCCCAGAATAGCGTCGTGTCCCTGTCTTTCTGGATCTAAGAGTATGCGGGTTTGCGTAATCGGCGCTGGCGTCGTGGGCGTCACGTCGGCCTATTTCCTGGCGCGCCAGGGCCATGACGTGGTGCTGGTGGACAGCCAGGCGCGTCCGGCCGAGGTCTCCAGCTACGCCAATGGCGGTCAGCTCAGTTATAGCTACGTGGCGCCTTTGGCCGGTCCGGGCGTGCTGCCCAGCGTGCCGGGCTGGCTGCTGCGCGAGGACTCCCCGCTGCGTTTCCGGCCCAGGTTGGATCCCCATCAATGGCGCTGGTGCCTGCAATTTGCGCTGGCGTGCCGGGCCTCGGTGGCCAAGGCTTCCACGGTCCAACTGGCTGGCCTGTCCTATCTGAGCCGGGACGTCATGCACTCGCTGCTGGAGCAGGAAGACCTGGATTTCGGCCATCTGAAGAACGGCAAGCTCATCGCCTACCGCAGTCCGGCCTTGCTGGACAAGGCGCGCGCGCTGGTGGCGTACCAGGCCGACCTCGGCGCTGAACAGCAGGTGCTGGACGCGGCGCAGACCCTGGCGCTGGAACCCGCGCTGGCCGGCATGGGCGCAAGCCTGGCCGGCGCCATCTACACCCCCAGCGAAGAAGCGGGCGACTGCCGCCAGTTCACCGAGGCGCTGTTCGACCGCCTGCAGACCATGGCCAACGTGCAATGCGTCATGTCCAATCCGGTATCGGGCCTGCAGCGCGAAGGCCGCCGCATCGTGGCGGTGAACACGCGCGACGGCGACATCGGCGCTGACGCCATCGTGCTGGCCACCGGTATCGGCTCGCGCGCGCTGCTCAAGCCGCTGGGCCATGACGTGCCGCTGTATCCCCTGAAGGGCTACAGCCTGAGCGTGCCGCTGGCCGAGGACGACGATTCGGTGGCGCCGCGCATCAGCGTCACGGACTACGAACGGCGCATCGTCTACGCCCGCGTGGGCGGCGTGCTGCGGATCGCGGCCATGGTCGACATCGGCAGCGCCGATGCCGGCATCGACACGGCGCGCATCGGGCTGCTCAAGCGCCAGGTGCACGAGGCGTTTCCGGCGCTGGACCTGCGCCAGGCGGCGCCTTGGGCGGGGCTGCGTCCGGCCACTCCCACCAGCAAGCCGCTGATCGGACGCAGCCATGCCGCCGACAACCTGTGGCTGAACATCGGGCAGGGCGCGCTGGGCTTCACCCTGGCCTGCGGCAGCGCCGCGCTGTTGACGGCCCAGATGGGCGGGCTGGAGCTGCCGCTGGATCCGGCGCCATTCCGCCCCTGATACGGCGATGTCCATTTTGCGATAGTGACTGCCTTTTCATCGGCAGACGGACTGGATCGCGCTCAATAGGATAGCGATACTCCACCGCCTGCGTAGCCCCAACGGGCGCCGCAAGCGGCCGGAGACCATCCCTCATCCTCCGAGCGCAACCACCATGTCCTACCTGTTTCCGTTGTTCGCCATTCTGTTCTGGGCGGGCAACGTCATCGTCTCCAAGATGGCCGCCAGCGCCATCTCGCCCACCGCCATCACCTTCTACCGGCTGGTGCTGGCCCTGTTCCTGATGGGCCTGTTCACGGCCGGCCCGGCCTGGCGCAACCGCAAGACCATCCTGCGCCATTGGCCCAAGCTGGCGCTGTACGGCGCCCTGTCGTCGGCGGTGTTCCAGGCGCTGTCCTATCGCGCCGCCGAAACCACCACGGCGACCAACATGGCCATCCTGACCGCGCTGATTCCCTTGCTGAGCATGCTGCTCAGCGTGGTGATCCTGCGGGATCCGCTGACCCTGGGCATGGCCGCTGGCGGCGCGCTGTCGTTCCTCGGCCTGCTGTACCTGGTGGGCCAGGGCGACATGCTTAGCGTGTTCCAGCACGGCATCCACGTCGGCGACGGCCTGATGCTGCTGGCTGCCTTGTCCTACGCGCTGTACGGAGTGTTGCTGCGCCACTGGAAGGTGCCGCTGCCGGCCTGGCAGTCCACCTTCGTGCAATCGATCTTCGCGCTGCTCTACATGCTGCCGCTGTACCTGCGCGTGCCGGCGGCGCAGGCTGCGCTGGACATGAACACGGTGCCGCTGATCCTGTACGCGGGCATCTTCTCGTCGGTGCTGCTGTCCTTCCTGTGGATCGAAGGCGTGCAGCGGCTGGGGCCCAACCGCTGCAGCATCTTCATCAACCTGCTGCCGCTGTTCACCGCGCTGGCCGCCTTCGTCATGCTGCGCGAGCAACTGCACATGTACCACCTGCTGGGCGGCGCGGTGACACTGGCCGGCGTGCTGCTGGCGCAGACGGTGCAGCGCCCGCTGTTCGGTCGCGCCCGCACGCTGGCGCTGGACTAGGAAGTTTCACTGGCGTTCAAGACGGGCGCGCGCGGTACCGGCACAGTGGCTCTCTTTATAGGGAGAGAGCCCATGAGCATGTTCCAGAGAACGGCGATCGCGCTGGCGCGCAGCCCGGGCGTGGGGCGGGCGATGCGTGCCATGGCGGCCCGCACGTCGCTGGCGGCCCGTTTCGTCGGCGGCGCGGACGTCGACGCCGCGGTCCGCACGGCCGCCAGGCTGCGCGAGGCGCACGGCATCCGCGCCTCGCTCTTCTACCTGGGCGAGTACGTGGACGATCCGGAGGCCATCGAGCACAACGTGGCCCAGACGCTCGGCGCCTGCCGGGCGCTGGAGCACGCAGGGCTGGACGTGCACGTGTCAGTCGATCCCACCGCCATCGGCTATATGCGCGACGACGCGCTGGGCCGGGACAATGCCCGGCGCATCGGCCTGGCGGCGCGCCGGACGGTCGGCCTGGGGCGCGACTGGATGGTGCTGGACATGGAGGATTCCTCCCTCTGCGACCGCACCTGCGCCTTGCATCGCGAACTGCTGCAAGCCGGCCTGCCGGCAGGCCTGACACTGCAGGCGCGGCGGCGCCGCACGCCGCTGGACCTGGCCTGGGCGATCCGTCAGCGCACCTCGCTGCGGCTGGTCAAGGGCGCGTTTCCGGAGCGCGCGCTGGACCACGCCGGCCGCGCGCGCATCGACCAGGCCTATCTGGACGCCGCCGCCATCATGCTGTCGCGCGAGGCGCTGGAGTCCGGCTTCCAGCCCTTTTTCGGTACCCATGACGACCGCCTGGCCGGCGCCATCCTGGAGCTGGCGCGGGAGCGCGGCTGGCCGCCAGAAGCCTTCGAATTCGAAATGCTCTATGGCGTGCGTCCGGACTGGCAGCTCGCGTTGCGCCGTTTGGGCTATAACGTCAGGGTCTATCTGCCCTTCGGCGGCGATTGGTGGCCGTATGCCGTGCGCCGCGTGGGCGAGAATCCCCGCAACGCGTGGCTGTTGGCCCGCACGCTCACATCGGACCAGAGCTACTTCGGCTAGGCGCTACATCCTCACTTGTTCATGGCGGTTTCCCAACATATCTGGCATTGCGGCGCCGGCCTGCCCGGCGATGTTTTGATCGCAGACTTGCGCGGCTACTGCTATGCGCCGCATTTCCACGACGCCTGGTCCATCGGCGCCATCGCGCAGGGCCGTTGCGCCTTCACCGTGCATGGCGCGTCGCAGGCCGCGGGCGAGGGCGATCTGGTGGTGATTGCGCCCGGTCAGGTTCATACGGGGGGCACCTCGGACGCGCCGCTGGGGTACCGCATGGCCTATATCGATCCGGACTGGTTCAGGGATCACGAACTCACGTTGTTTGCGGGCGGGGCCAGCCTGGCTGGTCCCGTGATTCGCGATCCGGCGCTCTGCCAGGCCTGGCTGGACGCGCTCACGCCCGATCCCATCGCCGACGCGCAGCGCCGCGAACGCCTCTCCGCCGCCTTGTTCGGCCTGCTGGCGGCACATGCGCAAGCCCGTACGGCGGCGGCAGACGACGCGTCCGACGTCTGCTCGCTGCTGCGCGCGCGTATGGCCTCGGACCCAGCCTGCGCGCCGGACCTGGAGGCCCTGGCGGTGGCGCAGGACCGCCACCGCACCACGCTGGTCAAGCAGTTCGCCCGGCGCTACGGCTTGCCGCCGTTGGCCTGGCTGCGCAACTGGCGGGTGGCGCGGGCCCGGGCGCTGCTGCGCGACGGCCTGGCGCTGGCCGACGCCGCGCATGCCGTGGGTTTCGCCGACCAGGCCCATCTGACCCGCGTGTTCAAGCAGGTCTACGGCAGCACGCCCGGCGTGCTGCGCAGCGCAGGGGCAGGCTCCCAGACATTGCGGGCGCGCGGCGTCTCCACCCGGTAGTCCGAGTACTTGCGGGTAAAGAACGTGGTGCCCAGTTCGGCCGCCGCCTGCAGCGGCTGGCGCGGGTCCGCCGCGATCTCGCCGCGCAGGTTGCCGGCGCCGTGCACGTAGCCGACGAAATCCGAATGGGTATAGCGCGCGTATTCCTGGATCTGGTGCACGATGCCCAGCGCCGCGCCCGGGTAGGTTTCCTCGGATGCCACCGCCAGGCCCAGGCGCTTGCCGGTCATGCGCTGCTTGACCCGTTCCGGTTCGGGTCCCTGGCCGGCATAGTGGCTGAACGAACGGTCGAAGAACGCCTTGGTCTGCGCCGACATGCCGTACCAGTAGATCGGGGTGCAGATCAGCACGCCGTCGGCCGGCAGGAAGTGTTCCAGGAACAGCTCGGAATAGCGGTCGGTCGGCGGGGGCGAGCGCCGCAAGTCCGGCAAAAAGGCCCCGATGTAGTCGTCCAGGAACAGCAGCGTGGCCTGGGTGCCCGCCGCCTCGGCCCCGCGCAGCGCAGCCGCGCCCAGGGCCGCGCTGTTGCCGTCGCGCCGCGGGCTGCCGACCAGGATCAGCAGGCGCTTGTCGGGATGATCTGAATTCATGTTTGATTCCTCTTGTTGGCATGGACGTTTCCATGTGGTGAGGAAAATTCTGTCCTGGCGGCTGAAAGGCGACAAATGATGAATCCTTGAATATGATGAATTGATTTCATCCATAGAGCCAGGAATCCATGTTTGCCACGCTACCGGTGACCGCGCTGCGCACCTTCGAGGCGGCTGCCAGATTGCTCAGCTTCAAACTGGCCGCGGCCGAACTGGCGGTCACTGCCACGGCCGTGTCCCATCAGGTCAAGGCGCTCGAGCGGCACGTGGGCTACGCGCTCTTTGAACGCGTGCCGCGCGGCGTGCGCCTGACGGAGAAGGGCGCGCGCCTTTTTGCGGGCGTGCACGGCGCCTTGCTCGATGTGGCGCAGACCCTGGACGCCTTGCGCGCCGCACCAGCCTCGGGCGCGCTGACCCTGTCCACCACGCATTCGTTCGCGGCCCTGTGGCTGGTGCCGCGACTGGGCCGCTTCTATGCGGCGTTTCCGCAATACCAGCTGAACCTGAACACCAGCCCTGAAACGGTGGACTTGCTGCGCGACGCCAGCGTGGACCTGGCCATCCGCTACAGCCGGGCGCGCTGGCCCGGGCTGCACGCCGCCTGCTCGTTGCAGGAATGGTTCGGCGTCTATGGCGCGCCGACGCTGGCCGCCCGTCCGGGCAGGCGCGCGCCGTCGCTGGTGACCGTGCGCTGGCGCGATTCGCAGCTGTACGAGCAGGGCTGGCAGGACTGGTGCGAGGCCGCCGGCCTGCCGTCCTGGCGCAAGCCGGCGGCGCTGCATGCCTACGAGGAAGAGCACTACGCCCTTCAGGCCGCCATTGCCGGCCAGGGTCTGGTGCTGGCCAGCTCCGTCATGGTGTCGGACAGCGTGGCGGCGGGTACCCTGGTGGCGTATCGTCCTGAGGTGCGGGTGGCGGGGGCGGCCTACACCGCGCTGTGCGCGCCGGGCCGCGAACGCCACCCGCCGGTCAAGGCTTTCCTGGGGTGGTTGCGCAAGGAGTTCGAGGCTCAAGCATGAGGCCGGGAAGCATGCGGCTCATATCCTCTGTAACTGGATTGACGCGCCCCTGCACGCGCTTCTACTCTCTTCCCGAAAATCAGCGCGGAGGCCGCGAGGCGTGAATCGATTCCATGAAATGAGCGTGTTCCTGGCGGTGGCCGAGGCACAGAGTTTCGCCGCGGCCGCGCGCCGGCTGGAGATGTCCGCGCCCACCGTCACGCGCAGCGTGTCGGCGCTGGAGCGGCGGTTGGGCGCGTTGCTGCTGGTGCGCACCACGCGCAGCCTGCGACTGACCGAGGCCGGCCAGCGCTATGCCGACGACTGCCGCCGCATCCTCGACGAAGTCGAACAGGCCGACGATGCCGTGGCCGGCGCGATGGCCGCGCCGCGGGGCGCGCTCAGCATCACGGCGCCGGCGTTCTTCGGCGAATTGCACGTGATGCCGGCCGTGCTGGCTTATCTGCGCGCGCATCGCGAAGTCTCCGTGCGCACGCTGCTGGTGGACCGCGTGGTGAACCTGCTGGACGAACGCGTGGACGTGGCGGTGCGCATCGGCGCCTTGCCGGATTCGACGCTGACCGCGGTGCCGGTGGGGCAGGTACGCCGTGTGGTCTGCGCCGCGCCCGCCTTCCTGCGCGAACACGGCGTGCCGCAGGATCTGGAGTCCCTGCCGCGCTTTTGCACGGTCACTGCCGCCATGGAGGGCCGCACGCCGCAATGGCGCTTCCAGCAGGACGGCCAGCCCCGCAGCCTGCGCGTCGATTCGCAGCTGACGGTCACGTCCTTCCAGGCCGCGGTGCTCGCGGCCTGCGAGGGCTGGGGGCTGACGCAGGTGGTGTCCTACCAGGTGGCGCGGCACCTGGCCAGCGGCGCCCTGGAGGTGGTGCTGCGCGACTTCGAACTGCCGCCGCTGCCGGTCCACCTGGTGTACCCGGAAGGCCGCAAGAGTTCGGCCAAGGTGCGCAGCTTCGTGGAGTTCTGCGTCGAGGCCTTGCGGCGCGACCTGGCGACGCTGCCGGCGTAGCGACCCGTTCCTCGGACGCGCCCGCACGCAGGCCTTGAAGGGACGGGGCGGCCGTCCTCTTTCTTTCATCCGCTGCAAGAGTGTCTTGCCGGCGCTGGCCGTTCACGCGAGCCCGGCGCCGGCCCAAGATGGAGTCCGAATCCGACTTGGAGCCCGCTCATGCAAACCGCCCATACCCCTACGCTGACCTTCTACAGTTTTCCCTTGTCCGGCCACGCCCATCGCGTCGCCCTGATGCTGTCCCTGCTGGATGTGCCCCACCGCAAGGTCGATGTGGACCTGCGCGGCGGCGAGCAGAAGCGCCCGCCGTTCCTGGCTTTGAACGCCTTCGGCCAGGTGCCGGTCATAGACGATGGCGGGGTGGTGGTCGCGGATTCGACCGCCATCCTGGTCTACCTGGCCAAGCGCTACGGCGGCCAGGCCTGGCTGCCGGAAGACCCGGCCGGGGCGGCGGCGGTACAGCGCTGGCTGTCGGCGGCGTCCGGCCCGCTGGCGATCGGCCCGGCGGCTGCGCGCCTGGTGACCCTGTTCGGCGCGGCCTATGACGTGGACAGCACGCTGGCCCGCGCTCATGCCTTGCTCAAGGTCATGGACGGCGAACTGGCCGCACGGGATTTCCTCGCGGGCACGACGCCGACCATTGCGGACGTGGCCTGCTACGCCTATGTGGCGCATGCTCCCGAAGGCAATGTGTCGCTGGAGGCCTATCCGCACGTCCGCGCCTGGCTGGGCCGCATCGAAAGCCTGCCGCGTTTCGTGCCCATGGCCTCGTCGCCCGTGGGCCTGCTGGCCGCCTGAGGACAGGCGCCGCCCTCAAGGAGTACGCCATGGCCATCGCAGAACCTGCCGCCCTCCCGCCGTCGCCCTGGCACGCGGGCGAACGCCTGTTGCAACACCACGTCGGGATCGCCGAGCGCATGGCGGTGACCGGACCCAAAGTCATCCGCGACTACATGCCGGACCAGCACCGCCTGTTTTTCGAGCAACTGCCGTTTCTGGTTGCCGGCGCGGTGGACGGGCAGGGCGATCCCTGGGCCGGCGTGCTGGAAGGCCTGCCCGGCTTCGTGTCCTCGCCCGATCCACGCAGCCTGCGCGTGTCCGCCGTGCCGGATGCCGACGATCCGCTGCTGGCCGGCCTGGGGATGGACCAGCAGGTGGGCCTGCTGGGAATCGAGCTGCACACGCGCCGACGCAACCGCGCCAACGGCCGCATCGCCGCCTGGGACGGCAAGCGCTTCGAGGTGGCGGTGACGCAGTCCTTCGGCAATTGCCCGCAATACATCCAGGCGCGGGAATTCCAGTTCTCGCGTTCGCCGGCGCTGCGCTTTCCGGGCGCGCCGAATGAGCGCACCGCGCTGGACGCCGCGGCGCGGGCGCTGATCGCCCGGTCCGACACGTTTTTCGTGGCGACCTACGCGGACGAGGGCGGCCGCAAGGTCGACGTCTCGCACCGCGGCGGCAAGGCAGGCTTCGTGCGGGTGGACGGCGACGTGCTGACCATTCCGGATTTTTCCGGGAACCGCTTTTTCAACACCCTGGGCAACATGGTGCTCAACCCGCGCGCCGGACTGCTGTTCATCGACTTCGAGCGCGGCGACGTGCTGCAGTTGACGGGCGCTGCTGAAGTCATCCTGGACAGCCCGGAGATCGCGCAGTTCGAGGGCGCCGAACGTCTGTGGCGGGTGCATGTGCGGCGCGTGGTGCGCCGGCCCGGCGCGCTGGCCTTGCGCTGGCGCTTCGATTCGTACTCGCCCACCGCGCTGGCGACCGGGCAATGGCCGGCCGCGGGGGCTGCATAGCCCCGACCTAGCCCGGGAGGGCGGTCTTCTGCACCACGGCATCGTCCGGCCCGAGCAGGCGGCCGTCCTGCGCGCGGATTTCCAGCTTGCGCACGGGCTGGCCGCGCTTGCGGTCGATCAGCGTGGAATGGGGTTCGGCCGCACCGTAGTAGTGGTCTTCGCCCCATTGGCGCAAGCCCACGATTACTGGAAAGAGCGCCCGGCCTTTGTCCGTCAGCACATATTCCTGGTAGGCGCTGCCGTCCGAGGCCGGCGCCACCTCGAGGATGCCGTGCGCCACCAGCGTGCGCAGCCGGTCGCTGAGGATGTTCTTGGCCACGCCCAGGCTTTTCTGCAATTCGCCAAACCGCCGCAATCCATCGAAGGCGTCGCGCACGATCAACAGCGACCACCAGTCGCCGATCGCGTCCAGGGAGCGTGCCACCGGGCAGGCGGCGCCTTCGAGACTAGTGCGTTTGACCATGTCGGATCCTTGCTGAGGGAAAGGCGGTGATGGCTGGCGTATCGAAATTTCGGTTGCATTATAAAACCTCGAAAACTATTATTCTGGTTTTATAACGCAACCAGAGTGGAGCAAGAGATGTCAGCCCGACCAGAACCCGCCGATTCCGCACCCCCAAGTCCGATGCCCAGATCCCTGGTGATGCTGCTGGCGGTGGCCTGCGCCCTGAGCGTGGCCAACGTGTATTACGCCCAGCCTTTGCTGGACGCCATCGGCCGAGAGTTCGGCATCGCCGAAGGCGCGGTAGGCATCGTGGTCACGGCCACCCAACTGGGCTGCGCGCTGGCGCTTCTGTTCGTGGTGCCGCTGGGCGACCTGCTGGACCGCCGGCGCCTGATGCTGGGGCAGCTGGCGCTGCTGGTCCTGTCTTTGGCGGCCGTGGCGCTGTCGGCCGGCACGCCCTGGCTGTTGATGGGCATGGTGGCGCTGGGCTTGCTGGGAACGGCCATGACGCAGGGCCTGCTGGCCTTGTCCGCGGCGCTGGCCGCGCCGGGCGAGCGCGGCCGGGTGGTCGGCGCCGCGCAAGGCGGGGTGGTGATCGGCCTGCTGTTGGCGCGCACGCTGGCCGGGGCCGTGGCGGACCTGTGGGGCTGGCGCGCGGTCTACGTCGTGTCCGCTGCGCTGGCCGCCGTGCTGGCGGTGGTGCTGGCGCGGCGTTTGCCGCAACGCCGGCTGCCCGCGGTGGACATGGGTTACTGGGCCTTGCTGCGCTCGCTCTACGGCCTGTTGGCTACCGAGCGCGTGCTGCGCGTGCGCGGCATGATCGCGCTGCTGATGTTCGCCGCCTTCAGCGCCTTCTGGACCGCGCTGGTGCTGCCCCTGAGCGCGCCACCGCATTCGCTGACGCACAGCGCGGTGGGCGCGTTCGGGCTGATGGGCGTGGCGGGCGTGCTGATGGCGGCGCGGGCAGGGCGGCTGGCCGATAGCGGGCAAGGCGAGCGGACCACGGCCGTGGGCCTGGCGTTGCTCTGCCTGGCCTGGGTGCCGATTGCCTTTCTGGATCAGAGTCTGTGGTTGCTGGCGTTGGGTGTGCTGGTCCTGGATATCGCCTTGCAGGCGCTGCACGTGACGAATCAGACCATGATCTTCAGCGTGAATCCGCAGGCGCATAGTCGATTGGTCGGTGGCTACATGATGTTCTACGCGGTGGGGAGCGGGTTGGGGTCTATCGCTTCGACGGCGGTTTATGCGCAGGCGGGGTGGCTTGGGGCTGTCTCTTATACACATCT